>JBGPPC010000196.1:0-8646 GCA_041488355.1 Gammaproteobacteria bacterium | reverse complement strand
GGCGACAACCGCAGCGCTGAAAGCATCGACGTCCATGGCCGGCTCACCGCGCACACCCTCCAACAGCGGTGCGATGCGCAGCCGCGACAACGCGCGGCGTACCGCTGCGACATCGAAGGGCGGCAACAGCAGTTCGACATCAGGCATGGCCTCCACGTATTTGCCGCCGTCCCCGACCACCACCACCGGGCCGAACACGGGGTCGATGCGCGCGCCGATCATCAGCTCCCGCCGCCCTACTACCATCTTCTCCACCAGTAGACCGTCAAACCGCGAGCCGTCCTCGCGCAGACGGCGCTCGATGTCGACGAAGGCACCGCGCATGTCCTCCTCCGTGCTTAGGTTCAAGCGCACCACGCCCAGCTCGGACTTGTGCACTACGTCCGCCGAACACCCCTTCGCCGCCACCGGCGCGCCCAAGGCCACCAGAGCCTGCGCCGCTTCATCCGTGGTACCGCATAGCCGGTGTTCGACTACGGGCACACCGAATCCCTTGAGCAGAGCCAGGCTGTCCGCCTCATTCATCATCCGCGCCGCGCCTCCGACGCGCGCCGAGAGCATGCGAGTACCCGACCCGGGATGCACCGCAGCTCGCATCAGCTCCAGGTGTGACAGGAGCTGATTGAGCGCCGCTACGGCCTCGCTCTCGGTCGCGAAAACGGGCAGGCCGGCATCCCTGAACTTCGCCGCGATGCTCGGCTGCGGCGCAGACACCACCAGCGGCTTGCCGGTCTGGTCCGTGACGGCCGCAGAGTCGCGCGCGAACGCGTCTACATCGTAGCCTTGCCCGGCAACGGGAATCCCGATGAGAAAAGCATCCGCTGCCGGATCGCGCGAGAGCACTGGCAGAATGTCGCTGAACAGCCGGCTGTTGGTGAGCAGCGCAGCGGTGACGTCGACCGGATTGGTGGTTGTGGCGAAGCTCGGAAGAATGCCCGCCAAGGCCGAACGCGTTTCGACGCTCAACTGTGCCATCGGCATGCCGCAGGCGCTAGCGGCGTCTGCGGTCATCACACACACGGCGCCGGAGTTGCTGACCGCTACCAATCGTCGCCCCTGCGGCTGCCACCCCTTCAGGTATAGCTCGGTGGCACGGACCAGCTCGCTCATGTCCCGGGCGCGCCAGATGCCATGCTGCTTGAAGAACGCATCCACGACGCGGTCTTCGTTGGCCGGCGCGCCGGTGTGCGAGCGCGCCGCTTCCTGCCCGGCTGCGGTGCGTCCTGCCTTAAGGGCGATGATCGGGAGGCCCCGCCGGTGGGCGACGCGCGCCATCTGCGCCAGCGGAGCGGCGTCGCGCACGCTCTCGAGGTACAGCAACAGTAGCTTCAGCTCCGGCTCTTCGGCCACCACCGAGGCGAGCTCCGCGGCGGTCACCTCGCAGTCGTTGCCGGTTGCGTGGACGTGGCGCACGCCGATGCCGCGGCTGCGCAGCAGGCCATAGGGCACGACGCTCATACCCCCGCTCTGACTCACGATCGCTACCGGGCCGTCCTCCGGCTCCGCCTCGAGAAACATCGTGGAGAAACTGAGGACGGCGCCTGAGGCGAAGTTGGCGAGCCCCTGCGAGTTGGGCCCGATCACCCGCATGCCGCTCGCGCGGGCAAGCTCGGCGATGCGTTGCTGCCGGGCGCAGGCGACCGGGTCGCTCGTCTCGCCAAAGCCGGAGGCCATGACGATGGCAACCTGTACGCCGCTGCGGACGCACTCTTCCACGCTTTCGACCGCGAGCTCGCCGGGTACGACGATGACGGCGACCTCCGGCGCGTCGGGCAGCGCCGCCAGGTTTGGATAGGCCTTGTACCCCTGCACCTCGCTGCGCTTCGGGTTGATGGGATAGACCTTGCCTTTGAAACCGAAGCGCGACAGGTACAGCAGGGGACGGCCGCCGATCTTGTTGGGGTTCTCGGAGGCGCCGATGACGGCGACCGACCTCGGATCGAGGACCGTGCGCAGGCGCGCTCTGGCGGCCTGATTCATGCGGGATCGAAGAAGGGGATGAGTGTGCCCCCAAAGGAGACAAAGCGGCAGCGCACACGCGCGCCAATGCCAAGCTGCGGGGCCCCGTGCGCCATCAGCCGGAAGCCTTCGTCCGCGTCCACCAGAACGATCAGGTATGGGGCGTGCGCGCGCAGCGCTTCGCTCGGAGCGCGGGTCACCAGAGTGGCTGCGTGGATCGTGCCCAGGCCCGAGGCTTGTAGTTCGTTGGGCGAACCGGATCCGCAGCGCGGACAGAAGTCGCGTCTGAAATACCATCGATGGCTGCAAGCTGAGCAGTTCTGGAACGCGATGCCCTCGCCACCCTTGGTCCAGTCCAACACCGCCGGTGCCGGCCTCATTTCGCCTCCATCACCAGGCTGACGTGAGAGGACAGGACGCCGCCATCGCCGTGCAGCAGAGCGAGAGAAGCGTCCTTTACCTGCCGCGCCCCCGCACGGCCGGTCATCTGCTGCTGCGTTTCGACCAGATGCGCCATCGCGCCACCTGCACCGCAATGACCGTAAGACAGCAGGCCGCCATGGGTGTTGAGCGGCAGCCCTCCATCGCGATCGAAATAACCCGCGCGCGCCATCTTGCCGGCTTGCCCCCGCGGGGCCAGTTCGATCTCCTCGAGCAGGATGGTGAGCGTGATGGTAAAGCTGTCGTAGATGGCGGCGTAGCGCACGTCGGAGAGCGCGATACCCGCGCTCTCACGGGCGCGCTCAACGCTCGCTTTTGCACCGAACTCGGTCAGACTGGGCGCACCGGTCACGTACTGATGGGTATGCGCCTGTCCCGCGCCTCGGATGCGCACGCGGGAGCCGCTGGTCGGCTCACGGCCCACGACGAATGCAACGCCGCCGTCGGACACCGGGCAGCAGTCGAGCAGCTTGAGCGGGGACGCGATCGCCTTGGACGCGAGCACGTCCTGCACTGTAATCGCCTCGCGGAACTGAGCCCCGGGGTGAGTGACGGCATTGCGACGCATCAGCACCGCCAGCTCTGCCAAATCCGCTTCGGTCGTCCCGTGCTCGTGCATGTAGCGCGAGGCCACCAGCGCATAGTAGGCAGGGATCGTCGCGCCCAGCGGCACCTCGTATTCGGCATGGCCGACCTGCGCCAGCGTTTGCACGGCGGCGTCGCGGCTCTGGGCGGTGAGGCGGTTCTCGCCCGCCACCACGAGAACGTTGCGCACGACGCTGGATTGCACCAGGGTGTGCGCCAGCATCGCCATGGCGAAACCGGTGGCGCCCCCCACCAGGATCGAATGCGCATAGGTCGGGCTGAGCCCGAAGTGCTCGACGAACGTGGTCGAGAGCATCAGATGCGGAAAGGTCGTGGAGTACGCGCACAAGAGGCCGTCGACGTCAGCGCGCTCGAGTTGCGCATCGGCCAACGCCAGGGCCGCTGCTTCGCTCATGAGGTCGAGCGTGGTGCGCCCGGGATGCTTGCCGAACGGCGTCAGGCCGACGCCGGTGACGTAGCTCATGGTCACACGGTAGCTACAGGGGTGGCAGGCGAGCCCACGGCGCCGGGCAGGCGCAGGGGCGGCGCGGTGAGGAGAAAGCGATAGCGTCCGCGGCTGCGCAACCAGTTGGCCAGCTCGGTCAAGTACCAGATTTCCCCGAGATTCACGCCGAGCTTGAAGAGGCAGTGCTCGTGCAGCGGCAGCGCAGCACAGCGACCTCGATGCGACACGGCAGGATGTGCTTCCACTGCATAGTTGTCGGCGATCAGTGCTGCCAGCCCGCTGTCGGTGACCCACTGAAGCAGCTTTTGATCGCGACCGTCCAGCGCCGCGCACGAGTGCTCGAGGGTGTGCGCGTCGGGCTGCCGGTTCATCTCCAGGAGCAGCTGCGAGAAGCCGGTGTGCAGACACACCAGGTCGCCCGTCTCCACTTCGACTTTGTCTGCATCCAGAATGCGCATTAACTGCTCGTAGCCGACAGCCACACGCTCGCGCCCCACATGCGCGTGCAGGTCGATCATCACGCCGCGCCCCTGCACGCACTTCACCGCCATGTTCTCGATGCCCAGCGCACCCGCCCTGGACGTGGACTTGGCCGGTACCGTATTGATGCCGCCCGCATCGGCTACCGCACTCGGACCGACGATCTCGACTCCCGGCCGATAGCCGTTGTAGAACACCGGTTCGGGGGTCCCATCGCCATCGGCGTCGAATAGCTGCCCGACATGTGCGAGGCTGTCCCACTGCGTGGAGTACTGAAGGTGCAGGATGGCCACATCGTCGTTGATGACGTCGGTGGCATCGGGGTTGTCCTTGCGCACCTCATAGATGAAGTTCGGCTGATCGCCGCGGATCGTCGGGCGCAACACCGGTGGGTAGCGGCGCGGGTTGAGCACGTTACCGCCGGGGTAGTCGAGTGGCAGGCTGAGGCAGAAGCTCAGCCCGTCCTTCACTTCGGCCACCCCCTGCTTGACCTTATCCGGGGTGAGCAGATTGAGGCGGCCGAGCTGATCGTCAGGCCCCCAATCTCCCCACGTAGAGCCTTCCGGACGGCGTTTCCAACGCTTCGATGCGCTCATGGCTGGTGTCTGCGACCTGCGGGTTGTTTTCGCGCCATGGTGTGGGGGCCGTCCCACCTTGTCAAGGACGCATCTTCTGTTGTGCAATACGAAACCGTCGTCGATTTGCAGCGGCACGACCCTAGGCCGTGGGACAACATAAAGACGAGAAGAAAATGGATCGAGACTTCCTCAGCCAACGTGCCCATAGCCTCGCCGACATGCGCCGCCTCGCGCAACGGCGCTTGCCACGCGTCGTTTTCGATTTCGTCGACGGCGGTGCGGAGGACGAGCTCGCACTGCGCCGCAATGAGGCCGCATTGGCGCAGACATTGTTTCTGCCGCGCCCGCTCGAAGGTACCTCAGCGCGGGATCAATCCGTCGAGCTGTTCGGTCAACACCTGAACGGGCCGGTGTTGATCGGGCCTACCGGGCTCGCTGGTCTGCTCTGGCCGCGGGCCGAAGCGGCCTCCGCGCGCGCGGCGGTAGCCGCCGGAACCGTCTATACGATGAGCCACGCCTCGACGGTGACGATCGAGGACCTGGCGCGCGAGGTCAGCGGCAATCTCTGGATGCAGGTGTTCATGTACCGCGATCGGGAGCTCACGCGCGCCTTCACCGAACGCGCGCACGCCAGCGGCTACCGAGCGCTGGTCCTGACGATCGACAATCAGGTCCCGGGCTGGCGCGAGCGGGACATGCGCAATGGCTTCACCGTCCCACTGCGGCTGGGACTAAGGAACGTCCTGGACATGGGCCTGCACGCACCCTGGCTGCTGCGCATGGCCCTCGGTCCCCGGTTCACCCTCGCCAACTACAGCCAGGAGGGCGACTCCGACATCATGTCGTTAGCGGCGAAGATGGGCAGTTTGCTCGATCCCGGCGCGAGCTGGAAGGACGTGGAATGGCTGAGGCGGCTATGGGATCGACCGCTGCTGCTGAAGGGTGTTCTGCATCCAGACGAGGCGCGCCGGGCCATCGCCCTGGGTGTAGACGGCATCATCGTATCGAATCATGGCGGACGCCAGCTCGATGCCGCCCCCGCTTCGGTGGAGGCCCTGCCGTGGATAGTAGATGCGGTCGCGGGGCGCGTGCCGGTACTGATGGACGGTGGAGTACGGCGTGGCTCGTATGTCCTCAAGGCGCTCGCACTGGGCGCCAGAGCATGCCTGATCGGCCGACCGCAGCTCTGGGGGGTAGCGGTCGCCGGCGAAGCAGGGGTAGCTTGGGTGCTCGAGTTATTGCGCAGGGAGATCGATCGTGTGATGGCCATGTGCGGCTGGGACCGCCTCGCCGACGTTGAGCGCTCTGCGCTCTTCAGCCCGCCGGTGCTGGGCGAAGCGCAGCTCAAGCCTACTGCGGCGGAAACTCTACGTGCCGTATGAAGACGATTTTGCCACCGTCGTTCTTCACCACGTTGTATCCATGCAGGCCGTCGCCATTCTCGTCGAACTGATAGTTTCCCTCGACCCCCTGGTAGGCTTTGAACGCGAGGATGGCCTTGCGGATCGCCTCGGGATCGGTGCTGCCGCCAGCCCGTATCGCCATGGCGAGCACATACATGCTGTCGTAGGCCCAGCTGGCGAAGGTGTCCGGGTTGATCCCATACTTGTCCCGGTATTTTTTGGTGAAGGCCTTGGTCACGTCGTTCGCGTCGGTGGTGAAGTCGGCGATGGCGTAAGTGCCGTTTAGTGCGTCGCCCGCGAGGTTCAGCGCGGTGACTGAAATGATGGACGGCGAGCCCACCCAGGGGATCGTCACGCCGAGCTGGCGCAGCTGCTTGGCGAAGATGCCTACGTCGGGCGAGTTAGTCATGTAGGTGGCGAGCAGGTCTGCGCCTGACTTCTTGATCGCCAGCACGATGGGCGTGAAGTCCTGCGAGTTGTTGGTGTAGCCCTGGATCAGCACCGGCTCGATTCCCAGCGCCTTGAGCGCATCGACCAGTGCATTCTTGCCGCCAGACCCGAACGCGTCAGTCGAGTGGACGATCGCCCACTTGCGCAGCTTGAGTGTGTTCACTCCGAATTCGGCGATGACCCGCGATGAGTAGCTGTCGTTGGGACGCGCTCGAAACACCCAACGGTTATTGACGTGCGTCAGGCTGACGTCGGTGCCACCGATCATGGTCGGAATCCCGGCCTTGGCAATCGATGGCGAAGCCGCCTGGATCTGGGTGCTGCGAATCGGACCGATGATCGCTGCGATGCCGCCCTCGCTGGCCAGCTTCGAAAACGCCAGCACCGTCCCCGGGTTCGTACTCGCGTTGTCCTCGATGCGTAACTCGAGCGGGTGCCCGAGTACGCCACCGGCCTTGTTGATTTCCTCCAAGGCGAGCTTGATTCCGTTCACGGTGAACTGTCCAGCCTCGGCCTGCGGACCTGTGATCTCGTTCACTACACCGATCCTGATAGGATCCGCCGCGGTGACCCAGCCCGGGGCTGCAGCACATGACGCAAGCGCAGCAAGGAGCAGTCTTGCCGCACGATGTTGCATCGCTCTCACCTCAGTCAAGTGTAGTTCCGGTTCGCCATTCGCGCGCGGGAGTGGGACGGATACCACGATAGTCCGGAGACCCGTTAGTGCTGAACGAGAATGCTTGTCTCGGCAGCGCGAGCCGGGCAGTCGGGATCACACAATCCAAATGGATAGAGGCCGGTGCGGATCGCACAGCGACGCACCCCCCACCCTGCTGCAGGCTGCAACGCAGCAGGCTCTGACCGGTGGCGGCGTGGCCTCCGATCTCCCCTTCGACGCCGACAGAGGTAAAGCCACGCGGGCCGGGCGCTAGCCCGCCCCGCGGGAGGCGGCCGGCGGGCGTCGCGCCGGCAGCCGGGGATCAAGACGACTTACTTCAGGTGCGCATTGACCAGCTTGGTCATCTCGAACATGGAGACCTGTTTCTTGCCGCCGAACACAGCCTTCAGCTTCTCGTCGGCGTTGATCATCCGTCTGTTGATTGCGTCCTGCAGCTTGTTCTTCTTGATGTAGTCCCAGATCTTCTTGGTAACCTCGGTCCGGGGCGCCGGCTTGTCGCCGATGACTGCGGCCAAGACGGCGGTTGGGGTCATCGCCTTCATGAACGCCGCGTTTGGTTTGCGCTTCACGCCGGTGCTCTTCTTTTTGGGCGCAGCCTTCTTGGCCGCCGGCTTTTTCGCCGGGGCTTTCTTCGCCGGCTTCTTGGCGGGTTTCTTCGCCGCCCGTTTCTTCGCCGGAGCCTTCTTCGCTGCGGTCTTCTTTGTGGCCATGTGCTGTTACCTCCACTCGAGTCGAATTGCCGTTGTGCGTAACGCTGGAGCCGCTGCAACACTCATTTTGGCTCTGCCGCGGCAGCGACAGAATGCCGAGGGGGGCATGCCATGTCAACAGCTAAATGGCGCGCAGACCCCGATGCGCGGGCACTGCAGCCGCGCGTCGCGACCCGGCTACACGCCGCACTCAGTGTATGCGGGAGGAGCGCAGCCCCGCCGATCCCCGCGCCGGACGGGGCTTCCCGGCTGTCGAGGGCGCTATCCCGCACGCATAGAAAGCGCAATGGCAGCGAGCATCAGCAGCGTTCAGGGAAATCACCCCACTGGCGCGGACCACGGTATCTTAGCGGCGTGAAGCCGACATCTGGCCGATGATATTGGAAGCGCTGCGGGCATTTCTGTTCGGAGTAGCGATTGCCGCGCCGGTCGGTCCCATCGCGCTGCTGCTGATCCACATCGGCCTCAATCACCGGCTATCCGCCGCGCTGTCTGCGGCGCTGGGCGTGGCGCTGGCTGACCTAACCTACGCGGTGCTTGCGCTCAGCGCAGGGTCAGGCCTGTTTGCGCTCTTGCATGCTCATGACAGAACCATCCGGCTTAGCTCGTCGGGACTGCTGCTCCTGCTGGGGCTCTGGTTGGCCATGCGGGCCGTGCGCAACCCGGCAGCGTCCGCAGCAGCGTCGCCAGAGCCGAAGACTCGCGCTCCGGGCCCGATCGAGCTCTACCTGCTCACTCTGGCCAACCCCCTCACTATTCTGCTGTTCGTGGCCTTCTCAGCGCAGATGACGATCGGGGCAGGCGTCGGTGCAGTGCTGTACGGTTCGCTTTGGCTGTTCCTGGGCAGCTTGGCTGTGCAAGCAAGCTATGCCAGCTTCGGCGCCGCCCTACGGCG
>JBGPPC010000195.1:0-8652 GCA_041488355.1 Gammaproteobacteria bacterium | reverse complement strand
GGAGTCGGGGAGAATCTGCACGACCACGGGATGATGCTGACATACTGGCTCGCCAAGAAGGACAAGAACCCAGGGACCTCGGGCTACATCGCGGAAGCCGGGCTGTTCACCAGTACGCAGGGCGTCTCCGGCGCCGCCGGCCCCGATCTGCAGTATCACTTTCTGGCCGGCATGAAAGGGTTTCCGGTGGACCCGGACAAAGAGCCGAACTTTCTCTTTTGTCCTGCCGTCTGCCGGCCGCAGAGCCGGGGGTCTGTGCGGATGACCGCAGCCGATCCCGAGGCAGCGCTGCAAATCCAGCCGAACTACCTGGCGTCCAGTGCGGACGTGGACGTGCTCGTGGCGGGACTCGAACTGGCGCGGGAACTCGCGCGCGCGAAGCCTCTGGCCGACTTCCTGGCCGGCACGGCGCCGTTCGCCGTATCAGCTAAGGGGGAGCGGATGTCGATCGACTGGGGCTCGCCGTCGGCTCTGCGGACCTTTGTCGCCGCCAACCTCACCACGGTGTGGCACCCGGTCGGCACCTGTCGAATGGGACGCGACCAGCAGGCGGTGGTGGATCCGCAGCTGCGTGTGCGAGGCGTGCAGGGTCTGCGCGTGGCCGACGCGTCCATCATGCCGGTGATCACGCGCGGGAACACCAATGCCGCCTGCATCATGATCGGCGAACGTGCCGCCGATCTGCTGCGCACGTCGTGAGCACGATCACTCTTGCTTGACCGGGCGCAGGTCGCGGTTTAGGCTTTGTGGACAACTGAGTTGCACCAAGGGGGATGACGTCATGGCCGCAGGCGACACCGGGAGGCAAAGGACCATTCGACTCGTCGCGCTGCTGGCGATGATTGGTGCGAGCGTCGGACTCGCATCCGAGGCTGCCGCGCAGGGCGAGATCAAAATCGGGGTGCTGCAGCCATTGAGCGGACCGATGGCGGCCGAGGGGCGGCGTCAGCTCAACGGCATGGAGATCGTTCGCGACATGGTCAACGAGCGCGGCGGCATCGGCGGCAAGAAACTGGCCTGGGTCGTCGCGGACGCCCCCGACGCGACTGCCGCCACCAATGAGGCGGCCCGCCTGATCAGCCAGGAGGGCGTGAAGCTGCTCTCCGGCACGCTGTCGAGCAGCCTCTGCGTTCCCGCGAGCGAGGTAGCCGCGCGCAACAACATCGTCTACTGGGAAGTCTCCTGCGTGGACCCACGGTTCAACATCCGTGGCTACAAGAACGTGTTTCGCACGGAGATCGATGCCAACGGCTTTGGCTGGTACAACATCGAGTTCATCCGCGACACTCTGCACAAGAAACTCGGAATCGAGCTGAAAGATCTCAAAGTCGCTTTCCTGAGCGAGGATTCCGCATTCGGTCAGGGCACCACCGAAGCCGGGAAGAAGCGCGCTCAGGAACTGGGGATGCAGATCGTGGCGGTCGATCTCTACAACCGCAACACGATGACGGACTTCACGCCCATCATCCTCAAGCTGAAATCGATCCGACCCGATGTGATCGTCGCCTCGTGCTACACGAACGACGCGATACTGTTCTGGAAGCAGGCGAAGCAGCTCGACTTGCAGGTGAAAGCCGTGCTTGGCGCCGGCAGCGTCAGTTTCGGCTCGCCGGATTTTGGCAAGAGCCTGGGGAAGGACGCCGAGGGCGTGTTCGCGCTGGTGGAGCCCGCCGGCTTGAACCCCAAGTCGGTGTCCAAAGAGATGGCCAGCCTGGAGGCCGAGATCGGGAAGCGCTACGAAGCCAAGTTCAACGAGAAGTACGCCGCGTCCGCGCAACTCGGCGCCGCCGGTGTCTGGATCCTGGCGGAAGTGCTCAGGATGACAGCCGGAGATCTCAGCCCCGACAAGGTGCGCGCGGCAGCGCTCAAGCTGGATATCCCGCTCGGTGGAGCGCCCAACGGTTGGGGCGTGAAGTTCAGGGAAGACGGGCAGAACACGCTGGAGCGAGTGCAGCACTACATGCTGCAATGGCAGGATGGCAGGCTGGTGACCGTATGGCCGGAGCGATTCGCTGTATCATCTGCAAAGCTCGTTCCGCTACCCAAGTGGAGTGAGCGATAGCGGGCAGTCGCGATCCGAAGGTGGGTGCGAGCCCGGTGCTCGAGCCCATCAGCTAGGCCTCCACTTCGATGGAGGTGCTGCCACAGCTCATCGTTTCGGGCATCGTCCTCGGCGGAATCTATGCCCTGGTGAGCGTCGGCCTCACCTTGATCTTCGGCGTCATGCGGGTGGTGAACTTCGCCCACGGCGAGTTCCTGATGCTCAGCATGTACCTCGCGATCGGCCTGCATGCGGTGCTCGGGCTCGATCCCTACGTCGGGCTCCTGCCCGCGATCCCGATAGCGCTCGTGTTCGGCGTGCTCGTCTACTATGCGGTCCTGCGCCCGGTGATCGGCCGCACGCACGTGGTACAGATCTTCACCACACTCGGGCTGTCGATCGTGCTGCAGAACGCGGCGCTCATGCTGTGGAGCGCCAACTTCCGCCAGCTTCAATTGCCGTACGGAGACAAAGTCATCGCCGTGTGGGGTGGCGTATTGACCCTGCCGCAGCTGATTGCGTTTGCGGTGGCTGCGCTGTTCACGCTGACGCTGTTCGCGTGGCTCAAGTTGACCTACCTCGGCAAGGCAATGCGGGCGACAGCACAAGATCCCAATGCCGCGACTTTGGTCGGTATCGACACCAGAAAAATGTTTCTCGTCGCGTTCCTGGTCGGAACGACTTGTGTGGCCGTGGCGGGAATGTTGATGGCGCCTCTGTTTCCCACCTATCCCACTGTAGGGCTCCAGTTCGCCTTAGTTGCGTTCGTCGTGGTGGTGCTGGGCGGTCTCGGTAGCGCTGTCGGCGCACTGATAGGGGGGTTGATCGTCGCGTTCCTGGACGTGATGGGCGGCTTCTATGTCGGCACCGCATGGAAGGAGGTGCTGTACTTCATCGTGTTCATCTCGGTGCTGTTAATCCGCCCGGCCGGACTGTTCGGCCAGCGCGGCGCCGAGGATCTGGGGAACTAGTGTCTCGACCCACTAATTCGCGGCCGAAAACCCGACGAGAATCGGCGCCATGCGATGTTGCGAATCCTCGCCAGGTGTCCAACCTGGCTGCGGTTCGCGCCTTGCCTGACGCCGATTTCGCAGGTTTTCCAACCGTTCATGGTCTGCTGTGGATGGCGTTCCAACAAACGACCTCCATTGCACGAGTTTGCCCGCAAATTAATGGGTCGAGACACTAATGTTCGCCGCCACAGACATTCGCGAGCACGTCGTTGCGGGCTCTCTGTTCGCAGCGGCGATTCTCATCCCGCTCACCAGCGACAATCTGTTCCTGCAGGATGCGACCATCCTCATCCTGCTGTGGGCCGGACTGGCGAGCTCCTGGAACATCGCCGGCGGCTTTGCCGGACAGATCTCGCTCGGTCATGCCGCGTTCTTTGGCCTCGGCGCGTACACGTCCACACTGCTCAAGCTCCACTTCGGATTGTCGCCGTGGCTCGGCATGCTGTGCGGAGGCGCTCTCGTGATGCTGACAAGCGGCTTCATCGCGTTTGCGGCCACGCGCTTGCGCGGACCGTATTTCAGCCTCGTCACGCTGGCGTTCGCGGCCGTCGTCCAGATCATCGCCGCCCGCTGGTACGGCCTGACCCGCGGCAACGAAGGCCTGTCCATCCCGTTCGAACCGGGCCTCGGGAACTTCATGTTTACCGGCAAGCTCCCGTGGACATTGATCGTCGTCGGCTACGTGCTCCTGGTCTACGCGGTGAGCGTGTGGATCGCGCGTTCGCGCTTCGGGTTTCAGCTTGCCGGGATGCGCGAGGACGAGGATGCGGCGCAAGCCATCGGTATCGATACCCGGTTGCTCAAGGTCGGTGCGATCGCGCTCAGCGCGTTCCTGACCGCGCTCGGCGGCAGCTTCTACGCGCAGTACGTCGGTTTTCTAGACCCCGGTTATGCGTTGTCATTCGACCTGTCGATCAAGTTTGCTTTGATGTGCATCATCGGTGGCCTGGGAACACCGCTCGGTCCCATCCTCGGCGCCGTGATGATCACCACGCTCGAGATGTATCTGCGCGCCAAGTGGGGCGGTGGACGCAGCGGCCTGTATCTCGTCGTGTACGGTGCGCTGCTCATCTTGATCGTGCGGGTCATGCCGATCGGGCTGGTGCGCGGCATCCCTCAGCTCTTGGTACGCTGGAGGAAGCCCCGTGCTGCTTGAAGTCGAGAGGGTGAGCAAGCGATTCGGCGGACTCACCGCAGTCTCGGAGGTCAGCTTCGCCGTCGCCGAAGGCCAGGTGGTCGGGCTGATCGGCCCCAATGGTGCCGGCAAGACCACGCTGTTCAACGTGATCGCCGGCGTGCTGCGGCCCTCGTCTGGATCCATCCGGTTCGCGGGTCGCGAGATCTCGGGGCTGAGACCCTACCGGATCTGCCGTGCAGGCCTGTGTCGGACATTTCAGATCGTGAAGCCGTTCCGCAATCTCACTGTCCTGGAGAACGTTGTCGTCGGAGCGTTCACTCGCGTCCGCGAGCGACGCGCAGCCTACGCGGACGCGCTGAAGATCGTCGAAGCGACAGGGCTTGCGCGCTGGGCGGACAGCCTCGCGCAAGCTTTGCCCATCGGGTTACGCAAGCGTGTCGAGGTCGCGCGTGCGCTCGCGACTCGGCCCCGGATGATCCTCCTCGACGAGGTGATGAACGGCCTCAACCCGACTGAGCTGCGAGAGATGATGGACCTCATCCGCAGACTCAATTCCAGCGGGCTGACGGTCCTGCTCATCGAGCACGTCATGGCCGCCGTCATGGACCTGTGCCAGCGTATCGTCGTGGTCCACCACGGGGAAAAGATCGCCGACGGGAGTCCGGAAGCCGTCACGCGTGATCCACGCGTCGTCGAGGCCTATCTCGGCGAAGACTACTTGATGCGGTGACATGTGCTGACGCTCGAGGGCATATTCGCGCACTACGCCGACCTGCAGGTGCTGCATGGCGTCAGCCTCGAAGTTCAGGAGGGCGAGATCGTCACGCTCGTCGGCGCCAACGGAGCCGGGAAGACGACGACGATCAACGCGATATCGGGACTGGTGGCTTGCAGTGCAGGCTCCATCCGCTTGGCGGGTGAGCCGCTCGCTGCTCTGGCGGCGCATCGGCGCGTGGAAGCTGGACTGGTTCAGGTGCCCGAGGGCCGGCGCCTGTTCGCCTTCATGAGCGTGCAGGAGAACATCGACCTTGGTTGCTACACACCGAGGGCCCGGCGGGAGAAGAGGCGCACCCTGGAGCAGGTGCTCAGCCTTTTCCCCGTACTGAAGACGCGCCTCAAACAGCTCGCCGGCACGCTGTCCGGCGGCGAGCAGCAGATGCTGGCCATCGCGCGCAGCCTCATGGCGCTGCCGCGTCTGCTGGTGCTCGATGAGCCGACCTTAGGTCTTGCTCCGCTCCTGGTGAGCCAGGTCTTCGACACGATCCGAACGATCAACCAGCAGGGCGTGACGATCCTGCTCGTGGAGCAGAACGTTCGTCACGCGCTGCTGCTGGCGAACCGGGGCTACGTGCTCGAAAACGGACGCATCGTGCTCGAAGGCAGCGGCGCCGAACTGCTCGCCGATCAGCGGTTGAAGAAAGCGTACCTGGGGCTTTGAAGCTTTGATCCTCCAGAGACTTTGGAGAGACTTGGAGACCTGGAGCCTATACTTTATACGCCGGCACCGCGCACGTCGCGGCGCCGGTTGAACCCGATCTCACTCGACGATCGACTGCAACACGAGCGTCTTGAACGTCGTCGCGTACCACAAGAGATGCTGCATCGACTGCATCATGTAGACGGCGACGAGCTCTTCCTTCGGGTCTACCCAGAAGTATGTGCCTGCATAGCCGGCCCAGTAATACTCGCCCACCGAGCCATCCATTGCGTTGAGCACGGCGGGCGCGCGCGGGCCCGGTATGCGAACGGCGAAACCCAATCCGAACCCATGGCTCTGCCCGGGCAGGAAGAACGCGCCGTGATCGATCGCCTGGCCGACATTGTCCATCGTCATCAGCTCGACGGTTTTGTTGCCGAGGATGCGTATGCCGTCAAGTGCGCCGTGGTTCAACATCATCTGCAGGAAGCGCGCGTAATCCATCGCGGTCGACGTGAGACCCTGGCCGCCTGCTTCGAATTTCACCGGCTTGGTGGGATCGGTGTACTGCAGGATCAGCCCCTTCCGGTCGCTGTCGAACGGCTGCGCCAGGCGCGCAGCCTTGCCTGACTGCACCTGAAATGCGGTGTCCGCCATGGTGAGCGGTGCGGAAATGCGCGTCTGAATGAATTCGCCGAGGGTCATACCGGACACGACCTCGATCAGGCGGCCGAGCACATCGGTCGAGCGGCTGTACCACCACGTCGTGCCGGGCTCGTATTTCAGGGGCAGCTTGCTCAGGCGAGTCACGAGCTCGGCGTTGGTGATGTCGAGATCGTTCTCACCGCCATCGAGATACATCTGCTCGACGGGTCCGCCGCCCGGGAACGATTTGAAGAAGCCGTAGGTGAAGCCTGATGTATGCATCAACAGATCGACGACGCGGATCGGGTGGGTCGCTGGTTGGGTCTGAAGGCTGGCGACGTCCTTGGCGCTCTGCGCATTGGTTGCTAGCTGCAGATTGGCGAGCTCGGGCAGATACATCGAGATCGGGTCGGACAGTTTAATGCGCCCTTCTTCGACGAGAATCATCGCCGCCACACTGGAGATCGGCTTGGTCATGGAATAGATGCGGAAGATCGAATCGCGCGACATCGGCGTCTTGGTGTTCGGATTTTGTGCACCGTACGCCTCGTAGTAAGCCACTTTGCCGTGTCGTGCGACCAATGCGACGTAACCGGGAATCTCGCCGGCGTCGACCTTCGCACGCAGGACCTGACCGACGCGAGCCAGTCGTTGCGAAGATAGTCCAACGGATTCAGGTTCAGCGCGTGGCAGCTCGGCCGCCAGAGCAGAAAGAGCAAGCAGCCAGATCCCGGCCGCGACCACCGCGCGTTTACAAAAAGTCATCTTGGTCTCCTCCGTCGTTGACGATGGGGCGCAGCGATGAGGCGGCGCCCAGCTTTGAGAATGTTGTCACCGTGCTGTTGTGCAAGCACGGCTCGCTGACAATGTACACCGATTGGTTGAGCGATCAAGCTCGAGGTGAGGGGCCCACATAGTTCGATCGCCAGGCAAATTGACGCGAGCAGGCGTATCGTAGCCGAGTCGTGCATCGCCGAGGGGGATCAGCAAAACACGTAACGGCAGCAGGGTCAGACACCGCATGAGTGTCGCTGCACTATCCATCAACGCAAGGAGGAGACAGATGAGCACCGATCGCCGCACCTTTCTCAAGGCTGGCGCCGCCCTGGTTGCGGGTGGAACCGCAGGGCTGGCTTACAGCGAAGACGCTCTCAAAGGGAGAGCAGATGGGTTGTTGCAGCGCGCCGCAGACGGGGGTGATGTTCCCGGCGTCGTTGCGGTCGCCGTCAATCGCGATGGCGTCATCTATGAAGGCGGCTTCGGTCGCCGCAATCTCGGCGAGCCGACTGCGATGACTCCCGACACGGTGGTCTGGATCGCGTCGATGACCAAAGCGCTGACCGGCACTGCCGCAATGCAGCTCGTGGAGCAAGGCAAGCTGGATCTCGACAGTCCAGTTACGCGCTGGGTCCCGGATCTCGCACGCACTCAGGTGCTCGAGGGTTGGGATGAGAACGGTGAACCTCGCCTGCGTGCACCGAAACGTGCGATTACCCTGCGCCATCTGCTCACTCATACCGCCGGCTTTGCGTACGATCTTTGGAGCGCGGATCTGGTTCGTTATCAGAAGCTGAAGGACATACCCGGGATCGGGAGCTGCAAGAATATCGCGCTCACGACTCCGCTCCTGTACGATCCAGGCGATCGCTGGGAGTATGGCATCGGCATCGACTGGGCAGGCAAGACGGTCGAAGCCGTGTCCGGTACCAAGTTAGGCAACTACATGGCGGACAATATCTTCGAGCCGCTCGGGATGAATAGCACGGCTTTCAAGATTACGCCGGACATGCGCAGGCGTCTGGCGAAAGTCCATGCACACGGTGCCGACGGCAGCTACAAGCCTATCGAATTCGAGATGCCACAGGAGCCCGAGTTCGAGATGGGGGGCGGAGGGGTGTACTCGACAGCCGGTGATTACGCGAAGTTCGTGCGCATGATCCTCAACAGCGGCAAGGGCAACGGCAACCAGGTGGTGAGCCCGCAGACGGTTGCGTTGATGTCGCGTAACGCGATGGGTAATCTGAAAGTCAGGATGTTGAAAACCCAGATGCCGGCGCTGACGAACGATGCGGAGTTTTTCCCCGGCATGCCGAAGAACTGGGGGCTTACATTCATGATCAACGAGGAAACCGCTCCGACCGGGCGTACGCCGGGAAGTCTCGCCTGGGCGGGTCTCGCCAACACGTATTTCTGGATCGATCCGAGCAAGGGTGTGGGCGGGGTGTACATGACGCAGGTACTGCCGTTTGCGGACTCCAGCGCTTTGCCGCTGTTCTACGCGTTCGAGAAGAGCGTGTATCAGTCCATGAGCTGAGCCGTTGCTTAGCCGCTCCCTCTCTGCGAGGTGAGAGAGCGGCTAGCCTTCATTCGTCTTCTTTCTCAGTCGATTTGCACGTTG
>JBGPPC010000194.1:0-8680 GCA_041488355.1 Gammaproteobacteria bacterium | reverse complement strand
GTCAATGTTGGCAAGGTCACGCGCATCCGGCTGGAGGAGTTAGCCGCATGAGCTACGAAGCAGGGGCCGGCATAACTCGGAGCAGGGGCCCCACTTGTGGGGATGCGACAGTGGAGCCGGCCAAGGCGCGTCGCCCGCCGGCCCTCGCGCGTCTGCGGGGTCACATCCCAGAGGGAGCCCTGTTCCGCCCTCCGATGCGCCCGCTTGCGGGGATGCGAGCAAGGCGAATGTGGCCGGACGCCGACGCTCTGATCCGACGCTTGGCGCTGCCCTTGGAAGAGGCGCCCGCATGAGCCCGGGAGCAGGGGCCGGGGCGTTGATCCTGGCGCGCCGACCCTAGAAGAGGCGGCTGTGTAGTGCTCTACGTCAGCACCAGGGGCGGCATGCAGCCCCAGCGCTTTTCGCAGGTCCTGCTGGAAGGCTTGGCGCCGGACGGCGGCCTCGTCGTGCCTCAGAGTTACCCGCATCTTTCCAGCCAAGAGATTGCCCGATGGCGCGGGCTGTCATACTCGGCGTTGGCCCTTGAAATTCTGCGCCGATACGCGGATGACATTGCGGACGGAGATCTCAAGGCGCTGGTCGACCGTACCTACACCGCGCAGGTTTTTCGCAGCGCCGACATCACTCCGATCAGGACCCTGCAGCCGGACGTGCACCTGCTGGGGCTGTCCTACGGCCCCTCGCTGGCCTTCAAGGATCTGGCCATGCAGCTGCTGGGAAACCTGTTCGAGTACCTGCTGGAGAAAACGAGCAGCCAGCTCAATATCCTCGGCGCGACGTCGGGGGACACGGGTTCAGCCGCGGAATACGCGATGCGCGGCAAGCGTGGCTTGCGGGTCTTCATGCTCTCGCCTTACGGAAGGATGAGCCCGTTCCAGACCGCGCAGATGTACTCGCTCCTGGATGCCAACATTTTCAACCTCGGCATCCGCGGCGTGTTCGATGACTGCCAGGATATCGTCAAGGCCGTCAGCAACGATGCGCAGTTCAAGGCGCGTCTGCGGATCGGTACAGTCAACTCCATCAACTGGGCGCGGGTCGTTGCTCAGGTCGTATACTATTTCAAGGGCTACTTGGCAGTCGCGAAAGAGGTGGGGCAGCCAGTGTCGTTCGCTGTTCCGTCGGGCAACTTCGGCAACATCTTCGCCGGCCACATCGCCCGGCAAATGGGCCTGCCGATTCGGCATCTGATTCTGGCTACCAACGAAAACGACGTGCTGGACGAATTCTTCCGCACCGGGCACTACCGCGTGCGCGCAGCCAGCGAAGTCAGGCATACCTCCAGCCCATCGATGGACATTTCCAAGGCGTCGAACTTCGAACGCTTCGTTTATGATCTCTCGGGGAACGACCCGGCAGTGGTTGCCGAACTCTGGCGCAAAGTTGATCGCGAAGGAGGCTTCGATCTCGCCGAGACGCCGCTTTTGGAGCGTCTGCCTCGTTTCGGCTTCGTGTCCGGTTCCAGCACGCACGCGGACCGCCTCGAGACCATTCGACGTGTGTATCGCGATACGGGCACCATCGTCGATACGCACACCGCCGACGGGCTCAAGGTGGGGTTGGAGCACCGCGAACCCGGTGTGCCGCTGCTGTGCCTGGAAACAGCGCTGCCCGTGAAGTTTGCGGCCAGCATCCGCGAGGCTCTGGGGCGCGAGCCTGAGACCCCTCCCGGTTTTGAGGGCCTCGAGAGCAGGCCGCAGCGAGTGGAAGTAATGGACGCGGACGTGGAGGCCGTCAAACGCTTCATCGTCGACCACCGCGAGGGATTTCCACAATGACAGCACCTGCGCGAAGCGGTGGATACGAGGACGCACGCGAATTCTGGGACCAACGCTATCGCGCGCCCGAGTATATCTTTGGCACCAAGCCCAATGTGTTCCTCGCTGGTCAGGAAAATCGATTCAAGCGCGGGGATCGAGTGCTCGACGTTGGCTGCGGCGAAGGCCGCAACAGTGTTTGGCTTGCGAGCCTGGGCTGCGATGTCACGGGCCTAGATGTTTCCCCGCTCGCGCTGGACAAAGCGAGACGGTTGGCTGCCGCGCAAGGCGTCCCAGTTCAGTATGTCGAAACCGATATCCGCGACTGGCACTGGGAACCGATGCGCTTCGACGCGGTGGTCTGCGTCTTCATCCAGTTCGCCGAGCCCGAGCAGCGTGCTCGGCTGTTCGATGGTTTCGTGACCACGCTCAAGGCTGGCGGCATACTGGTGATGCAGGGCTATACGCCCAAGCAGATCGAGTTCCGGACCGGCGGCCCGCCGCGCGCCGATCACATGTACACGGCGGAGTTGCTCCGTGGCGCTTTCACCGGGATGGAGATCCTCCACCTGCAAGAGCACGAAGAGATCCTCGCGGAGGGTGTCAAGCACGTAGGCCGCTCGGCTCTCATCGACGTCGTCGCGCGTAAGCCACTCAATAAAGGCTAGTCTGCGGCGAGCGCCTTGGCGAGCTCGTCGAGCCGGCTTAGCGACCGGTACGGGGCGTAGCCCAGCTCGTCGGGCTGTGTACCAGCGCGATTGATCCAGAAGGTGCGGAAGCCAAACGACGTCGCGCCGGCCGCATCCCAATAGTTGGAAGAAACGAACGCGATGTGTTCGGCCTTTGAGCCTAGGCGGTCTACCGCCAGCTGGTAGATGCTGGGGTGGGGCTTGTAGATGCGCAGGGCATCGACGCTGAGCACGGCATCGAACGCCGGCGCGAGGCCCGCATTGCGCACCATATCCTCCAGCATTGCAGGGGAGCCGTTGGACAAGATGGCAAGCTTTCTGCCGCGCAGCGAGTCCAGCGTCGCAGGCACCTCTGCATACGGCTCCAGGCGCCGGTATTCCTCCATCAGTGACTTGGCGCCGTCGTCGGGGAGTGGCAGATCCAAGCTCCCGCAGACGTAGTTCAGAGCATCCCGTGTTATGGACTCGAAGTCCTCGTAGCGGCCCATGAGGCTGCGCAACCAGGTGTATTCGAGTTGCTTGCCGCGCCAGAGGCGGGATAGGGTTTCCCCGCGGCCGGGAAAGATCTCCTCGCAGCGCCTGATCACCGAGTGTACGTTGAACAGCGTCCCGTACGCGTCGAAGACGATGGCGTGGATGGGCCGGCTCATTTGGCTTTACGCGAGGCCCCGCGGACACGACCTGACCGTGGGTGGCGTATGCCAGAGGAGCTGCACCGGAAGCGCTTTCATGTGGCGATAATAGCGGCCCGCACGCTCGTCCACCAATTCGGCGAACTCCAGGCTCCCCGGCGTCGCGAAAGGGCCTCCGCCGCAGGGTTAAGGCGCCTGCAGTCTTACCGGTTTGGAGGCCTTTGTTGCGTGCGCTTTCGGGGGTCGTTGAAAAGACCCTTCAAGCCCCAATGTAATTGCGAGTTGAGGGTCTCCGGGAGGACATCACGATGCGCTTCGACAAATTCACGACCAAGTTCCAGCAGGCCTTCGCCGACGCGCAGAGCCTCGCGGTGGGCAACGACAATCCCTATATCGAACCGCAACATCTGCTGCTGGCTTTGATCGATCAGCAAGATGGGGGCACGGGGTCGATCCTGGCTAAAGCCGGGGTCAACGTCCCGGCGCTGCGCGAGGCGCTGAAGTCCAGCATCGACCGCTTTCCGAAGGTGCAAGGCGCCGGCGGCGAAGTCAACGTGTCCCGCGAGCTGTCCAATCTACTCAATCTCACCGACAAGGAAGCCCAAAAACGAGGTGACCAGTTCATCGCGTCCGAGCTGTTTCTGCTGGCATCGACGCAGGATAAGGGCGAGACCGGGCGTCTGTTCAAACAGCACGGCGCCAATCGCCAGCATCTGGAGCAGGCGATCGAAGCGGTACGCGGAGGCCAGTCGGTTTCCAACCCGGAAGCCGAGGGCCAGCGCGAAGCGCTCGCTAAGTACACCCTGGATCTGACCGAGCGCGCACGCCAGGGGAAGCTCGACCCGGTCATCGGACGGGACGACGAGATCCGCCGCACAATTCAGATCCTCCAGCGCCGGACCAAGAACAACCCGGTGCTGATTGGCGAACCGGGGGTCGGCAATACCGCCATTGTCGAGGGACTGGCTCAGCGCATCGTGGACGGGGAGATTCCCGACACGCTCCGGGGCAAGCGTCTCCTGGTATTAGACATGGCGTTGCTCCTCGCTGGGGCCAAGTATCGTGGCGAGTTCGAGGAGCGGCTCAAATCGGTCCTCAAGGAAATCTCGCAGGAGGAAGGCCGAACCCTCGTCTTCATCGACGAGATTCACACCATGGTCGGAGCGGGCAAGGCCGAAGGCGCAATCGACGCGGGCAACATGCTCAAGCCCGCGCTGGCGCGCGGAGAGCTGCACTGCATCGGTGCTACGACCCTGGACGAGTACCGCAAGTACATCGAGAAAGATGCAGCCCTCGAACGACGCTTCCAGAAGGTTCTGGTGGGCGAACCGAGCGTCGAGGATACGATCGCGATCTTGCGCGGTCTGAAAGAGAAATATGAGGTCCACCACGGGGTGGAGATTACCGATCCGGCGATCGTGGCCGCTGCGGAGCTTTCCCATCGCTACATCACCGACCGATTCTTGCCGGATAAGGCCATCGACTTGATCGACGAAGCCGCCGCTCGCATCAAGATGGAGATCGACTCCAAGCCCGAGGAATTGGATAAGCTAGAGCGCCGCCTGATCCAACTCAAGATCGAACGAGAGGCGGTCAAGAAGGAGAAAGATGAGGCGTCGCGCAGACGCCTGGGCTTGCTGGAAGAGGAGATCGCGAAGCTGGAACGCGAATTCGCCGACCTGGAAGAAATCTGGAAGGCCGAAAAGGCCCAGGTGCAAGGCGCCCAGCACATCAAAGAGGAGTTGGATAAGCTGAAGGTCGAGATGGAAGCGGCCAAACGCAAGGGCGACTGGCAGCGGGTGGCCGAGTTTCAGTACGGCCGCATCCCACAGCTCGAGTCCCAGATCAAGAAGGCTGAGACCGCGCAGAATTCACAGCAGAAACACAAGCTGGTCCGCACGCAAGTCGGGGCCGAGGAGATCGCCGAAGTCGTATCGCGTGCAACCGGGATTCCGGTTTCCAAGATGATGCAAGGCGAACGCGAGAAGCTGCTGCGTATGGAGGACGTGCTGCATCAGCGCGTCGTCGGGCAGGACGAGGCGGTGCGCCTGGTCTCCGACGCCATTCGTCGTTCCCGCGCGGGACTTGCAGATCCCAATCGGCCATACGGGTCGTTCCTGTTTCTCGGGCCCACCGGGGTGGGGAAGACGGAGCTTTGCAAAGCGCTCGCCGGATTCCTGTTCGATTCTGAGGATCGCCTGATCCGCGTCGACATGTCTGAGTTCATGGAGAAGCACTCCGTCGCGCGGCTCATCGGTGCGCCTCCTGGATATGTCGGCTACGAAGAAGGTGGGTACCTGACCGAAGCGGTGCGCCGCAAACCGTACTCCGTGATTCTTCTGGACGAAGTGGAGAAAGCGCACCCGGATGTGTTCAACGTACTGCTGCAGGTGCTCGACGATGGGCGCATGACGGACGGTCAGGGGCGCACTGTCGACTTCAAGAACACGGTGATCGTCATGACCTCGAACCTAGGGTCGCAGATGATCCAGCAGATGGCTGGCAGCGACTATCAGGCGATCAAGGTGGCCGTGATGGCGGAGGTCAAGAATTATTTCCGGCCCGAGTTTATCAATCGCATTGACGAGGTGGTGGTGTTTCATGCGCTGGACGAACGGCACATCCGCTCCATCGCGAAGATCCAGCTTGGGTTGCTCGAGAAGCGCCTCGCGGGGCTGGACATGAAGCTCCAAGTCAGCGATACGGTGCTCGCGGAGTTGGCCAAGGTCGGCTTCGATCCGCTGTTTGGCGCACGACCACTGAAGCGTGCTATCCAGTCCTCGATCGAGAACCCGCTCGCGAAAGAGATCCTGGAGGGGCGTTTCGGTCCGAAGGATGTGATTGCCGTCGACTATGCCGGTGGGCGCTTCACCTTTGCGCGCCTGCATAGCGGAGAAGAGGCCAAGGCCGCCTAGAGGGTAACGGCCTGGTTCGATTGGGCTGCGGCGCGGGCAGGCGGAAGCTGTCACCCGCGCCAGCCTTTGCCTTTTCGCCATAGGAGGTTTGTTCTTCCGACAAGAGCCGGCACTCTAGAACCATGCGGTCCTTTGTCGCATAATCCGACGAGTTTGCTTTCACCGTTGACAGTGCCCGACCGGGCGCTGCCCGGCGCCTGCGACTTGTTATGTCCAAACAATGCACTACGCCGGAAGCGCAGTAGCTGACGCCGGGCCGCTCGCGGAAGTTCAGCCGCAGCCTGGGATCGAGCAGGCAGGGGGGCCGCCGTTCGCCCGACTTTATGGGCAACCGGTTACCGAATTCCCGTCGGATCTCTTCATCCCGCCCGACGCTTTGCAGATCATGCTGGAGGCCTTCGAGGGCCCGTTGGATCTGCTTCTTTACCTGATCCGCAGGCAGAATCTGGATGTGCTGGACATTCCGATGGCCCAGCTGACGGCGCAGTACATGGCCTATGTCGAGATCATGCGGGCGCACCAGCTCGAGCTCGCCGCCGAATATCTTCTGATGGCGGCCCTCCTGATTGAGATCAAGTCCCGTATGTTGCTTCCCCGACCGCGCGTGGAAGCTGACGAAGCTGACCCGCGTGCTGAGCTGGTCCGCCGCCTGCTGGCTTACGAACAGATGAAGAAGGCGGCGAAGAAGCTGGACGAAATGCCCCAGCTGGGGCGCGACTTCCTTGTGGCGTGCGCGTGGGTGGAAGGCAGCATCGCCGTACGGCTGCCGGGCGTGTCGCTGGAGGATATACACAGCGCGTGGTTGGGACTCGTGGCTCGGGCCAAGGCGGCGCGGCACCACAAGGTGACACGGGAGCAGCTGTCGGTGCGGGAACGCATGAGTTCGATCCTCCGTCGTCTCCAAGGCCACGGGTTTCTGGAGTTTACGCAGCTGTTCAATCCACTGCGCGGTATCGCTGACCTCGTAGTCACGTTCCTGGCTGTCCTAGAGTTGGCCCGCGAGAGTCTCATCGACATTACGCAGCAGGGAAGCCTCTCCCCTATTTACGTCAAAGCCCATGATAGTCCAGTCGTCTGACGATCTTTCGCAGGTACGGGCGGTGCTCGAGGTGGCGCTGCTGACCAGCGGCGAGCCGCTGCCGGTCGCCGAGTTGTGCAAACTGTTTGAGGGCGAGATCAGCGCCGACGTTGTGCGCCGGCTACTGGATGATCTTCAGACGGACTGGCAGGGGCGAGGGGTGGAACTGGTCAAACTAGCTAGTGGCTGGCGTTTCCAATCCCGCGCTGAATATCAGAAGTTTCTGGATCGCCTCAACCCGCAAAAGCCGCCGCGTTATTCGCGTGCCGTACTGGAAACTCTTGCGATCATCGCGTACCGCCAACCGGTCACGCGCGGAGACATCGAGTCCATCCGGGGCGTCACGGTCTCAAGTGGGATCCTCAAGGCTCTGGAGGTGCGCGGGTGGATCGACGTGGTAGGACATCGCGAGGTCCCAGGCCGGCCGGCACTGTATTCCACGACCAAGGCGTTTCTGGATGACTTGAAACTGCGATCGCTGGACGAGTTACCCCCGCTGGATGAACTTGGCACGCTACTCGAGGCGGATCAACAGGGCGTGAGCGAACTGTTCGACTCTGCTCAGGCCGACGCCGTCAGTCACTTGGGAAGCGAACCTGAAGGATCGAGCCACTCGATCGCGTGATTGGCGAGGACTAGCCGGTGCGCTCCGTACTTGTCGTCAACCCCAAGGGGGGATCAGGGAAGACTACCGTCGCCACCAATCTTGCGGTGGGGCTCGCAGCCGGGAAGGAACGGGTCTACCTGTGGGATCTAGATCGCCAGCAATCATCGCTTACGTGGCTTGCCATGCGACCACGGCATGTGGCATTGGTAAACCGGTTGGACAGGCGTGAAGAAGACGGGGAGCCGGACTTGGGCAAGGGACGCTGGCTGGTGATCGATTCCCCTGCCGGACTTCACGGCAAGGGTCTGTCTCATGCCCTGAAGATCGCCGACAAGGTCCTCGTGCCGGTCCAGCCCTCCGTGTTTGACATGACTGCCACGAGTGCCTTCCTGCAGTTGCTGCGTGACGAGAAGGTGGTTCGGAAGAACAAAGCGTTCATCGGCGTACTTGGCGTTCGTGTCGATCCCAGGACCCGGGCGGCCGCCACGCTGGAGGCGTTTCTCGGACAATTCGGTTTGCCGATTCTCACCTATCTGCGCGACAGTCAAATCTACCCGAACGCCGCCTTCAACGGGTTGAGCATCTTCGACCTCCCGCATTACCTGAGCGAGCGCGATCGCGAGCAATGGGCTCCCCTGCTCAAATGGGTCGCTGCGCCAACCTGAGCCAGCCTGAAATTGCACGTCTGCTTGGCGAGTATCAGTTTCAAACTGACCCACTACCCGGCGTTTCACGTTCTTGACGGAGCGTCACCCGGACCACTATAATCTCGCCTCTTAAAACGGGCGCGGGGTGGAGCAGTCTGGCAGCTCGTCGGGCTCATAACCCGAAGGTCGTAGGTTCAAATCCTGCCCCCGCAACCACCGCTCTTTAAAAATTCACAGCCGATAGGTGTGGGCACTTTGGTGAGTGCTCTGATTTAGGTTTGGCTTGAGCTGGGCGCGAGTCTGGTTTGGGGTGAGCTTGAAGAGGAGCGCGTCGGACATTGAAGTGCTCGCGCGC
>JBGPPC010000193.1:0-8690 GCA_041488355.1 Gammaproteobacteria bacterium | reverse complement strand
GTATGCAGCATTGCCTGGGCGCTCTCGTCGGTCAAAGGATCGATGCGAAGCTGCGTGTAATAAGTCTTCGCGCCCCAGTGGTGCTGATACTCGGGGCGGTAGCTGACCAACAAGAGCACCCGCGCTGTGGGCAAGCTGTCTATCAGACTGTCGAGGAAAGCTTGCGTTTCGTTATCGAGCCAATGCAGGTCCTCGAACACTAGCAGCAGCGGTTGCACTTGGCTTTCGCGGAGGATCATCCGCTTGCAGGCCTCTATAGTGCGTAGACGCCTCTGAACCGGGTCGAGCCGCTCCCACTGCGCATCCTCTACGGGAACGTCAAGCATGGATAGCAGCGGTGAGAGCAGCGCCTCAAACTGACGATCCAGCGTCAGGAGTCTGCCGATGGCCTTTTGCCGCATGCTGCTGGTATCGTCGCGGTCCTCGATGCCGAAGTAGCTCTTGAGCAGCTCGATGACCGGGAGTGACGGGGTGGTCACTCCGTACGAGAATGCCCGGCAGCTCAAAATTCGCCATCCCCGGACGCAATCCGCCCGCGTCAGCTCGTAGACGAAGCGAGACTTGCCAACGCCGGGCCCGCCTGGCGCGGCCACGATCTGCCCGTGCCCACGTTCGGCCTGGGCGAGCTGGTCGCAGACAATCGCGAGCTCCCGCTCACGGCCAACGAACGGCACAAGGGCCCGCCCGCCAAGCCCGAAGCCAGTGCGCTCCGGACCGATGAGGCGGTAAAGCGGTTCCGCGCCGCCTCGACCGGGCTGTCGCGCGAGTTCAAAGCGTCGTTCGAGAAACGGGGCGGCCGTCGCGCTGATGAGGATGCTGTTGGCTTGGCCTACATCGCTGAGCGCGGCCAGGGGGGTTTCTATCGCGCCTTTGTCGTCGGGCTTGATCTGTGCGACGCCGTTGACCCGAACCACCATCAACTGCGCGGCGTGAATCGCGATTTTGACGGCGGGAACGCGTGAGTCGACCCGCCGAGCCCGCTCAGCAGCTTTCTGGATCGCTAGAGCCGCGAGAGCTGCGCTGTTGGGGGCGTTCTCGGCCGGCTCGAGGCCGAAGGCGCCGACGATCGTCATCGCGGCGAGTTCCTGGACACGCCCGCCGAAGCCCCTAATCTTGTCGGCGATGACCGTGAGGGCCCGCGCCGGGTCCGGCGGTGGGCCGGCTGTCGCCGCGGGCACAAGCTCGGCTCTGAGGAGCGCCAGATGCCGTCGCTCCCACCGCAAGTCCACCGCCTTGGCGGTGGTCGCTGGGGCGACCGCGGAGGTTGGAGCCGCCGGTTCGGTGGGCAGCGCGTGGCCTTGACTGTGACGGAGCAGGTCGTGGCCAGCATGCAGACCGTGCTTTTCGATCCGATAGCGAAGCCGGCTGCGTGAGATTCCAAGAGATATTGCCGCGCGGCTGATGTTCCAGTTGGTATCGTGGAGCGCACCCAAGAGTTGCTCGCGCTCCAGGTCTCCGAGTCGGTCGTCGAAGCGTGACCAACCGGCAACCGTCGAGGATCTCGGAGGGAGCCGCAGCATCGGGGCGGTGATCGTCGAGCTCTCCGCCAACAGGACCGCACGCTCCACGACATTGCTCAACTCCCTGACGTTGCCAGGCCAGGGATACTCCTGCAGGGCAGACCGAACGTCGGGCGCGAAGCGCTTCGGTGGCACAAAGCCGTAGTCCGTGCACGCACGGGATAAGAAATGCTCGGCGAGCAGCAAGATGTCCTCTGGACGTTCACGCAGCGGAGGAAGCGTGAGGGTCACGACCGCGACCCGATGATAGAGGTCGTTTCGGAAGCGTCGGGTACGGACCGCTGCGGCCAGGTCCTCGTTGGACGCGGCGATGATCTGGACGTCGACGGCCTCAGCGCGCGTGCTACCGAGGCGACGTACCGCCCGCTCCTCGATTGCCTTTAAGAGCTTTGCCTGGAACGTCTCGGGCAGGAGCGCCAACTCGTCGAGAAAGATCGTTCCCTGGTGCGCGGCGTGAAGGAGGCCGGCCTTCGCGTGTCGGGCGTCGGTGAACGCGCCGCGCTCGAAGCCGAACAGCTCGGCTTCAAACAGGCCTTCCGGAATCGCCGCGCAGCTCACATCGATGAATGGACCGTCGCGCCGGGGGCCGCCGCGGTGGAGCAGCCGGGCGAGGAGGCCTTTACCCGTGCCCGTTTCGCCTTGCAGCAGTATCGGTGGGAGGCGATGCGCGCGCTGTCCTCGGGCGAGCAGCTGCCGGGCCTGCTCGCGCACGACCGCAATTGCGTGACTCTCCCCCAGTAGCTCGGCCATAGGGATCATAGCGCCATCGTACATCCGCAGAGCATTACCAACCACTGGCGGATTTCAACCACCATTCGGCCGGGTTTTCCGAGGCCAACCAATTGTTTTCCGAGAACTGGCTCGTGGTGCGGATGTTGCCTAGGAGGCTCGGGGGGATGGCTGCGGACGTCAGAATCTGACCTGAACACAAATGTCGTTCAATTCAAAGTTGGCTTCGTCGGATTGCGGACTTGCAGTGATGAAGTCAGAAGCATCACGAGGCGATTCAGGAGCCGATCAAATGGCTTGGCGGGCCGGATACGCAGACACATTGGGAGATTGCTCATTGAACCCTGCCAGTTAGCATGCAAACTACGCAGCGAGCCAATTTGGTATCAATTAACGGAGGATCGAATGAGGCAACTTTTATCACGGATACAGAAAATCCCGATGTTCAAAGCGGCGCTGACCCTTCTGTTTGCACTCCTGTGGACCGGAACCCAGACATACGCAGGTGGCGAGCATCAGATCCTCAGTCTGGGCAACTTCGCCCTGGAAGGCGGAATGACCCTCCCCGATGCGAAGCTCTCCTATGTGACGCACGGCACTTTGAACGCAGACAAGAGCAACGCGATTCTCGTCCCGTCCTTTTACGCGGGAGATCATCACGGCTACGACTTCCTGATCGGCCCTGGCAAAGCGCTCGATCCGAACAAGTACTTCATCATCGCCACCGACATGTTCGGGAACGGGCAATCGTCCTCGCCGAGCAACACACCCTCGCCCTTCGAAGGTCCGAACTTCCCCGAGATCTCCACTCGCGACAACGTGAAAGCGGGTTACCGTCTGGCGACCGAGCAGTTCGGCATCAAGCATCTGAAAGCAGTCATCGGATTCTCGATGGGCGCACAGCAAGCCTTCCAGTGGGCCGCCAGCTACCCGACCTTCATGGATGTCATCGTTGCCTATTGCGGCACAGCCAAGGAGTACCCTCATGGCATCGTGAGGCTGGAGGGGTTCAAGAGCGCCATCATGGCCGACGCGGCTTTCGATGGCGGCAATTACCCAAAACCCCCTCTTAAAGGTCTGAAGGCGGGTGGCCGCCATTGGGCCGCATGGGGCTTTTCTCAGGAATGGTATCGCCGCGAGCTCTACAAACAGTTTGGCCATCAGAATGTCGAAGACCACCTTCGTAACTTCTGGGAGGCGTTCTTTGGATCGCAGGATGCCAACAATCTGATCACCCAAGCGGTCACCTGGCAGAAGAACAATGTTGGCAACACGCCCGGCTTCAACGGGGACCACGAGAAGGCGCTTCGGTCGATCAAGGCCAGAGTACTGTACATGCCATGCCAGACCGACCTTTACTTCCCTCCCCAATATGCGGAGTACGAGGCTTCGTTTATCCCCAACGTGAAGCTGGTCCCGATCCCCTCGATTTGGGGACACATTGCAGGTTTGGGGATCAATGCGACGGACAACGATTTCCTGAACAAAACCATCAAGGAGTTTCTTAGGTGAACGCTCGGGGAAGAGCGTGCAGTTGGAACGGTGTGTACGGAGCAGCTTCACGCAGAATAGAAGATCCACCGCTCAGTGCGCGCGAAACCCCAAATACGGGAGACGGGAGTCAGACCTTCCTAGCGACGAGGGCAAGCCTTTCGTCGTGCTGCGCCGGTCAGTCTCTTCGCACGGGCAGGTGTCGGACAACCCTCAACAGGAGGAGACGGTCGAGAGGGGAAGAGAAGCCTCCTGGTAGCGGACGCTCGGCTTTCCCGAGTGTCCTGGTGGTAGCACGGGTCTTGATCCGGGATCCCCATTGCTCATAAGCGGGGAAATGAGCTGAATCCCCAACAGGTATGGGCTGCCCGTGTCCTTGCACAACCTTACCGCGGCGTCATGAAGTGCTCCCGCTGTCAGCACGAAAACCCCTCCGCCCTGAAGTTCTGCGGCGAGTGCGGCGCGCGTCTGGCAGCTGTGTGCGCTTCCTGCGGCGCCGCCAATTCTCCCGAACAAAAATTCTGCGGCGAGTGCGGCACCAAACTTAGCCCGGACACCGCAAGGGCCAGGCTTCCGTCTCCGGACTCCTACACTCCGAAGCATCTTGCGGAGAGGATTCTCACTTCCAAGTCCGCCTTAAAAGGAGAGCGCAAACAGGTCACGGTCCTCTTCGCCGATCTCAAGGGCTCGATGGAACTGCTCGCCGACCGCGACCCCGAGGAGGCGCGCAAGCTTCTCGATCCCGTTCTCGAACGCATGATGGAGGCGGTGCACCACTACGAAGGCACAGTGAATCAGGTGATGGGCGACGGGATCATGGCGCTGTTCGGCGCCCCGATTGCCCACGAGGATCACGCCGTGCGCGCCTGCTACGCGGCGTTGCGGATGCAGGAGACGGTCAAACAGTATGCGCAGGGGGTGCGCCGGGCCGAGGCCGTGTCGGTGCAGATCCGCGTCGGACTCAATTCCGGCGAGGTCGTGGTGCGCGCGATCGGCAGCGATCTGCACATGGACTACACCGCGGTGGGCCAGACGACACACCTGGCCGCCCGCATGGAGCAACTGGCAACGCCCGGCTCGATTCTGTTGACTGCCGACACGCTGCGCCTGGCAGAGGGCTATGTTCGGGTGAGCTCGCTCGGCCCGGTCAACGTGAAGGGCCTCGCAGACGCGGTGGAAGTCTTCGAGCTGATCGGTGCGGGTCAGGCGCGCACGCGCCTGCAGGCAGCGGCGCTGCGCGGCCTCACGCGCTTCGTGGGCCGCGACGCCGAGATCGAGCACCTGCGCCGGGTCCTCACCCAGGCGGATGCGGGCCGCGGCCAGGTGGTCGCCATCGTCGGCGAGGCCGGGGTTGGCAAGTCGCGGCTCACCTACGAGTTCACCCACTCCCATCGAGTTCAGGAGTGGCTGGTCCTGGAGGCCCCTTCCGTCTCCTACGGCAAGGCCACCAGTTACCTGCCCGTGATCGACCTGCTCAAGGGCTACTTCAAGATCGGCGATCGCGACGATCACCGCGAGATGCGAGAGAAGGTCACCGGCAAGCTCTTCACCTTGGACGAGTCGCTGAGGCCGATACTGCCGGCGCTGCTCGCTCTCCTCGATGTGCCGGTCGAGGACCCGGCCTGGCAGAACCTCGACCCACCTCAGCGCCGCCAGCGCACCCTTGACGCGGTCAAGCGCCTGCTGCTGCGCGAAGCCCAAGTGCAACCGCTGCTCGCGGTGTTCGAGGACCTGCACTGGATCGATAGCGAGACCCAGGCCCTTCTCGACAGCCTCGTGGAGAGCCTGGGCTCCGCCCGCCTGCTGCTGCTGGTCAACTACCGCCCCGAGTACGAGCACCGTTGGGGCAGCAAGACCGCCTACTCCCAGCTTCGGCTCGACAGCCTGCCGGCCGAGAGCGCGGGAGAGTTGCTCGCAGCGCTGCTCGGGCCGGACCCTGGGCTCGCACCCCTGACACAGATGCTGGTGAAGCGGGGCAACCCGTTCTTCCTCGAAGAAACAGTGCGTACGCTAGTCGAGACGGGCGCACTGGCAGGAGAGCGCGGCGCCTACCGGTTGACGCGGCCAGTGGAGACGCTGCAGGTGCCCGCGACGGTGCAGACGATCCTGGCGGCGCGCATCGACCGGCTGCCCACAGAAGAGAAGCAACTCCTCCAGGCCGCCTCGGTGATCGGCAAGGACGTACCCTACGCGCTCCTCAAGGCGATCGCGGAGCAGCCGGAGGAGACGCTGCGGCGCGGGCTCGCCCATCTGCAGGAGGCGGAGTTCCTGTACGAAACCCAGCTCTTCCCGGACCTGGAGCAGACCTTTAAGCACGCGTTGACGCATGAGGTGACCTACGGGGGTCTGCTGCAGGACCGGCGGCGCCAGCTGCACGCGCAGGTCGTCGCCGCAGCGGAGCGACTGTACGCGGACCGGCTGAGTGAGCAGGTGGAGCGGCTGGCGCACCACGCGCTGCGCGGGCACCTGTGGGACAAGGCGGTTCGCTATGGCCGGCAGGCGGGAACCCGGGCGCTCGATCGCTCGGCGCTGCGGGAGGCGCTCGCCCAGTTCGAGCAGGCGCGGGGCGCCCTGCGGGAGCTGCCCGAGAGCCGGGAGCGGACCGAGCAGCTCATCGACCTGTGCTTCGAGCAGCGGAGCGCCCTCTTGCCGCTCGGCGAGTTCGCGCGGCTGGGCGAGGTCCTGAACGAGGCGCGCGCGCTGGCGGAGGGGCTCGGGGACCAGCGGCGGCTCGGGTGGGCGCTCGGGTATCTGGCGTTCCTCTACACCCTCCTCGGCGAGCATGCTCGGGCGATCGACGCGGGGAAGAGCGCGCGCGCCATCGCCGAGGCGGTCGGCGGCCTCGAGCTGCGCGTCGTCGCGAACTACTATCTCGGTTTAGCGCTCTGGTTCGCCGGCGACGCGCGCTGGGCGGCGGAGCCCGTGCGCACGGCTATCGCCCTCGTCAAGGGCGCGCCGCTCGGCGAGCGCTTCGGGCTGACGGGGCTGCCGGCGCTGGTCGCCCGCTTTGCCCTGGCGTTGGTGCTGGCCGAATTGGGAGAGTTCGCCGAGGCCATCGCCGCAGGGGAAGAAGGCCTGCGGATTGCCCAGACCGTCCACCATCCCTACAGCGAGGCCTGGGCCCGCTATGGCCTCGGGTACGCCCATCTGCGCCATGGGGACTTCGCGGCGGCAACCCGCGTGCTGGAGCCGGGCCTCGCGCTCTGCCGGGGGATGGAGATTCGCCTCCTGCTGCCGTTCGTCGCGGCGTCCCTAGGCTCCGCCTATCTCTGGTCTGGGCGCGCGGCCGACGCGGCGCCGCTGCTGGAGGAGGCCGTCGAAGTGATCACGGCGATGCGGATTCTGGGCGTCCGTTCGTGGATCGTCACGTTCCTGGCCGAGGCCTACCTCGTCCTCGGACGGGTCGCCGAGGCGCGGGAGCAGGCCGAGCAGGCGGTGGCGTTTGCGCGCGCTCACCTGGAGCGGAGCTTCGAAGCCTGGGGTCTGAAACTGGTTGGCGACGTCCACGTCGATCAGGGCAAGGCCGAGCAAGCCGGGGACGCGTACCAGCGCGCACTCGCGCTCGCGACCGAGCTGGGCATGCGCCCGCTCGTCGCCCACTGTCACTTCGGCCTCGGCAGGCTCGAGCGGCGAAGCAGACGAAAGCAAGCCCGAGAGCACATCACGACCGCCACCACGATGTATCGCGAAATGGACATGCAATTCTGGCTGGAGCAGGCGCAGGTGGAACCGATAGAGCTGGCCTGACGCGTTCGGGCTACCAGCACGTCAATAGCACATAACTCTCCCGGGTAGCGGACGCGCAGAAAGGCGTTGTAGTGCTTGCCGGCGCGCCTAGTGTAGAGCGTGGAACGGCGGCTTTCAGGAAAAGCGAGTAGCCGGTGTGGGTCCGTCTACCGACTGCTGCTAGTCCCGAAGGGGACGTTCAAGGTTAGACTTTCCAGCAAGTTTCTCCGGGAGTAGGGTAATGGCCGAGACCGACGTAGACGGTCCGTGATCGCGGCCGCCAAAGCGCTCGTAATTGCGATTCCGCAGACGATGCTGCTGTGCGCCGACCGGGTGATTGAATGAGGCGACGTGAGTCCATGACTTTTCTGGGCCGCACAATCCGCATGGAGTGCGCGCTGGGTAAGGGCTCGACGTTCATCTTTACTCTCCCTTTTCGCTATGGCCAATAAGCCGAAGCGGCTGCACGAGCCCGAGCAACGCCTCGATCTCGTGCCCTCGCATTTCTGTCTGCCAATGCGATCGCTGCCAACTGTGGACACGACGTGCAATATGGCGCAGCCCGGTTTGAACAAACCAAGCTCGGCGACAGCAATGCGGTCCTTCAGTATTTCAGCCCAAGCTTCCTCGTAATGGAAAATGCCAACGACCCACGCCATCGCGTGACCGGAGAGTGCAGAGGACAAGGACTAGTCGCGCCGGAAGGGCAGACCTGGATAGGTGGCTGCACCTGGAAGAATGCTGCGGGAGAGGTCGGTAGTGTCTTTTGGTACTCCAAGCCAGGGGATATGGGAACGGAGAAGCGTAGTGACGTATCGCATGGAACGTTTAAGTTTGTGTCAGGGACCGGCAGGATGGCAGCGCTGAAGGGCAAGACCGGAAATGGAGCGGGCTCGAAGGCGGGGGCGCTTACTTCTGTGATGACTGACCGAATTCACTCCACTTGGACGTTTGGGGCACCTCAACCGATGCTCCAATTCTTGGGTTCTCCTTTGAGGTGCATACAGTACCTGGGTGCGGGGGCGTGGATCGACAGCTCCTCGCTGGAACGGTGTGTACAGCATAACGTCGTCCATCAGCTCGGGATGACGCGCAAGCAGCTATCGCGGCTCTCTCCTTCTTGGTAGCGATCTAAGCGCAGCCATCCGCTCCTTACAAAGCTCTCTCAGAACCGTCAGTTCAGCGCGCGCCGTGGCTGCGTCGCCGGCATCGAGCGCCTCGATG
>JBGPPC010000192.1:0-8709 GCA_041488355.1 Gammaproteobacteria bacterium | reverse complement strand
TTTCTTCCTCGTCGAGCTGATTGGTCGCGATGAAGTCGGCGAACTGTCGCCGGACGAGAAGGACTTGCTGCGGTTGCTCACGCCGATCGTGAAGCTCACGACCGCCAAGCAGTGTGTTGCCGTGGTCAGCGAGGCGCTCGAGTGCTTCGGGGGCGCGGGCTACGTGGAAGATACGGGTTTGCCGATGCTGTTGCGCGACAGCCAGGTGTTCCCGATCTGGGAAGGCACGACCAACGTGCTCTCGCTCGATGCGCTGCGCGCGCTCAGCAGCGGCGCCGCGCTCGAGGCGTTCGGCAAGCTGCTGCGCGAGCTTGCGCAGCCGGTCACCGAGGTGCGGCTGTTGGCGTCCGCGCGCAAGGCGCAGGAAGCGTGCGCAAACGCCGCGCGTTGGCTCAACGGCGCGGCAGCTCAGGGCAATGATGTTGTCGAGGCGGGGGCACGCCGCTTCGCTCTGACCCTGGGGCGCTCGTTGTCACTGGCGCTGCTCGCGCGCCATGCACAGTGGGCACTCGACATCGAGCGCGACGAGCGTTGTCTTGCTGCCGCGCTGCGCTTCGCTCGCCACGGTGTGGACTTTACTACCGGCGAAGACGTTAGCATGTCGCGCGCGCTCGCGATGGACTGAGCACGCGACAACGAAGCTCAGCTGAGGGCGGTATCCCACCACCCCGCTGCTCCGGTAGGCTCCCACCACCCCGCCCACTGCGTGGGCACCCCTCCTCTGACAGGAGGGGAGGAATTTTTTCTCCCCTCCTTTTCAAGGAGGGGTGGCGCGAAGCGACGGGGTGGTTACAAGCGTTCGGCGTAACCTAACGCAGGCGGAAGTTCGTACGCAATCATCATGGAATTAAGCGACAGAGGAGGAGCAGTGTTACGCGCCTCTGATCTTCCGAAGCGCAGCTACGAACTGCGTTGCCGACGTAGCGACCTGCGCCGGTGTCGCGCCAGGCTTGTACAACGCCGAGCCCAACCCGAAGCCGTTGGCTCCCGCCGCCCAATACTCGGCCATGTTGTCGGGCGTGATGGAGCCGACTGGGAGGACCGGCATCTCCTTGCGCAGCACCGCGCGCAGCGCCTTCAGCACCTTCGGCGGGTTGGCTTCGGCGGGAAACAGCTTCAGTCCGTCCGCACCAGCCGCGATCATGGCGAACGCTTCGGTCGGCGTCGCGAAGCCGGGCAGGGCATACAGGCCCCCGGCCTTAGCGGCGCGCACGACGCTTCCGTCCGCGTGAGGCATCACGATCAGGCGGCCGCCGACTTCCCCAACTTCGACCACCTGGTCAGCGCTGGTCACGGTGCCCGCTCCCACCAGCACCTTCGAACCGAAGGCTTTGACCAGGAGCGAGATGCTCTCGAGCGGGTCGGGCGAGTTCAGCGGGACCTCGATGATCGCGAACGACGCATCGACCAGCGCCTGGCCTACCTCGACGGCCTCGGATGGTTTCACTCCGCGCAGGATCGCGACGAGTGGGCAATGCGACAGCGCGTCCGAGAAGGTCAGCATGGGATCAGCTCCGGGGCAGCATCTGCGCCAGCTGGAACAGGCCGTTGACTGCCGAGTCGGGGTCCAAGACGCCGACATCGACCCCATAGCTCTTCAGCGCTTCGGCATACAGACGGGCGAGCTGCGGCGCGCCGAGCAAATAGACGGCACCGGTCAGCCGCGGGATCGCCGCCAATTCATGGCCGATCAGCAGGCCCGAGAGGTAGGCCGCCGAGTCGTCGTCGGACAGGTCGCCGAGCAGCCCCCGCGCGCGCACGCCGAACAGATGATGGAGCAGGCCGCCCGACGCCCGGGCCCGCGACACGCCTGATTCGAACGCGACAGGGTCCAGCTCCGCCTCGGCCATCATCCGCCCGAGAATGCTGTGCGCCTTCATCACTGCGAACACTTCGCCGGTCATGTATGTGGCGAAGCGCATGATCTTTCCGACTTCCAAGCGGACCCACTTGCTGTGCGTGCCAGGCAGACAGACCCAGGCCGATCGCGCTGACACCTCGTCCAGAGAGCCCAGGACCTGTGTCTCTTCCCCGCGCATGACATCGGGGACGCCTTGCGCGTCGCGGCAGCTCAGTCCGGGTACGATCCATGCGCTGTACGAATTTCCCCAGCGCACCTCGACCATGCCCGCGGCGATCTCTTTCATTCCCGCGGGACATTTCGCATACGGCACTTCCTTCCAGCCCTGGCGGCTGCCGATCATGCCGCTCATCACCACCGGCCCCGCGTCGGCGTCGAGCCAGTCCCGCACTTGACTCTCGAGGGCCTCGGCGAACTTGCCCTCCTGCACTGAGAGGATGCCCAGCTGCGCACTGCGCTTGTCCAGTATCGCGCCGTCCGGCGCCAGACGGTAGGCGCGGAAGCTAGATGTACCCCAATCAACAGCAATCATAGGTTAGGACTCTCCAGAAACGCACGCACTACAGCAATCTGATCCTCGGCCATGAGTGCGGGCGCGTGCCCGATACCGTCCAGCTCTACCAGCTGCGCCCTGGGTCCGCGCTGGGTCATCTCCTCTGCGGTCTTGCGCAGGAGCAGGTCCGATTCGTTGCCGCGCACCACGAGGGTCGGGCATCGGATCGCGTCCCATACTGGCCACAGCACTACATCCTGCAGCGGGCCCACAAACGCGTTCGCGATCGCGGGATCATAGGACAAGCTGAAGCTGCCGTCGTCATTGCGGCGGTTCGAATGCGTGGCCAGGTGGCGCCACTGCTCGTCGGTAAGCGCGCCGAAGGGCGCCATCACCATCCGCAGGTACTGCTCGAGCGCTTCGAACGTTGCGAAGGGCGGCGCTTTACCCACATACAGGGCCAAGCGCTCGAGAGCAGCGCGTGGGATGAAAGGCCCGATGTCGTTCAGCAGCAGCCGTCGAATTGGGGTCTCGGGCTGTGCCGCGAGCATCATGCCGATCAGGCCGCCCATCGATGTGCCGATCCAGTCCACTTTGTCGGCGCCCGTCCGCGCTACGATCGCTGCCATGTCGGCAAGATAGACCGGGTAACCATAGTCCTGTTTGTGCGTAAGCCATTGGCTTAGACCGCGCCCGGCGACGTCCGGGCATACAACCCGGAACTGCGGCGCGAGGCGTCGCGCCAGAACGTCGAAGTCGCGCCCGTTGCGCGTCAAGCCGTGCACGCATATCACAACGCGCGGATTCTCGACGTCGCCCCACTCATAGTACGTTACGCGATGAAAGCCATGCGGCCCCAGGCAGCGCAGCTCGTGCGTTCTCATTTTTGCTTGGCAACAGGGAGCGGCTGCGTGGCTTCGAAGTCGGGCACGGGCCCGCGTTCGCGCAGCAACAATCCTCCCCGGTACAGAAGATACATCGCACCCGTCTGAATGACGTGATACAGCTCGTTGTAGCTGAACTGAGGGTGGATCGACACGCGGCCCTGCTGGAACAGGGCGGCGAGCATGGACACGAGCACACCCGCCAGAATCCAGGTCGCCGAAGGCATCCGCTGCGCCCACGCGCCCCACGTGCTCAGCGCGATGACGACGAGCATGGTCAGCGCGCCGTCGTAGATGACCATGCGGACATCGTCTTTGACCGCGGCGCAGACGACGAATAAAGCGAACTTCGCTACCGCCAGGCCGGCGCCGACGGCGAGCGTGCGTCCGGACGTGAAAGCGCGCAGAGTAGACAACAGGAACAGGAGGATAGCCGCGTCCGCCAGCACCAGCATGCTGGTCCGGATCAGGGTCGCCGCGCCTGGGTCGATGGAGGCCGAGAACGATTGCGCGATGCCGCCGAGCGCAGAAGAGCCTGCCACGGCGCAGAAGGCGCCGACCCACAGCCCGATTGCGCGGTCCTTGAGGCGCAACGCTTCACGGAACAGTTCCCACGCCAGCCAGGCAGTGACTGCCGCGAGAAGCCAGTCGCTGAGCAGCGTGCCCGACTCTACGATCTTCAAGCGAGCACCATTCCTGGATTCCGCTCCATCCAGGTTACGGCGCCGTCCTTCGCCATTCCAGAGTAACCCGGATGGAGCAACGCCCAATCCGGGGTCGATGCCCAATTCCGCTTACGCTTCTTCCCAGCTACGGGTTTGTACATCGCGACCCTCCTCCAGCAGCCCCGATGCCGCATAAAGCGAAGTCCGTGCCCTGTCCGCGGGGCGTGTTGTCAGTTGAGGTTGGTGATGTACTGCGCTAAGGCGTCGATCTGCTCGTCGGTGAGGCCCTGGGTATACGCGGTCATGCTGCCTGCGTCGTTGGTGCGAACGCGCGCGCGGAATTCCTTCAACTGTTTCACGATGTAGTCGTAGTGCTGCCCCGCCACCACCGGAATCTCGTTCTGACCGGAGAACGCGCCCAGGTGACACATCGGGCACAGCGCGTTGTCGGCGATCTTCTTGCCTTCGGCGACCTTGACCCCCTCCACTTTATAGGTGCTCGACGCCATTTTCTGCGACGAGAAGTAGTCGGCGAGGTCCAGCATGTCCTCGCGCGAGAGGTTGGCCGCCATCGGCGACATCAATGGGTCTTTGCGACGCCCTTCCTTGAAGTCCCGCAGCTGCAGGTAGAGGTAGCGGGCAGTCTGCCCGGCGAGCTTGGGCCAGAGCGGGTTGGTCGAGTTGCCGTCAGCGCCGTGACAGGCGGCGCACACGACCGCCTTCTGCTTGCTTGCCGCGGCATCTGCGAGCGCAACCGTGGGCAACAGTGCTGCGGCGAAGAAGAGCGTGGAAAGCTTGCGCATGATGAGCCGGGTCTTTCGCGAGTGAAGATTGCGAGCGTGAACTCTAAGCAATAAAAAGGCCGCACCCAGTATAGCCGGGCGCGGCCTCGCGTTTCGATTCTCCCCCGCGAGCGGGAGAGGAGAAACGGATTACGGCAGCGCAAACACCATGATGCTGTTGCCGCGCTTGAAGTCGAGCTGGTTGTTGCCAGCCGCGGCTACAGCGATGTACTGCTTGCCGTCAACCACATAGGACACGGCCGGAGAGTTCACGCCCGCGCCGCACTGGAACGACCACAGCTTCTTGCCGCTCGCGGCATCGTAGGCGTTGAAATTGCCGTTGCCTTCGCCCGTGAACACCAAGCCTCCGGCGGTGGCCAGCACACCGCCGATCAGCGGCTCGGCGGTGTCAGCGGCCCACGCGATCTTGCCGGTGTCCAGGTTCACCGCCACCAGGCGGCCCGCCTGCCCCTCGTTAGCGATGACCTTGAAGGCGCCGCCCAGCCACAGCTTGCCGCCGGGGTAGGGCGCTTCCTCCACGTGATAGGTCATCGGCTGATGCAAGTTCGCCGCGTAGGCCATGTGCAGCTTCGGGTTGATCGCCATCGGCGACCATTCCACGCCGCCGTTGGCGCCAGGCAGCATGCGCGCGCCCTGCGGGGTCGGCAGCACCCACATGTTTTCCTGTTTGACCATCGCGTCGGAGAAGCGGATGAGCGACAGGTCATTGCGGTTGTGCACGTAGATGTGTCCGGTCTTGCCGCCATGGATTGCGACAGGGACCGTCTGGCCCGACTTGTTCTTGGCTTCGGTCAGGATCACGGGGCTCACCGCGTCCAGATCCCACACGTCGTGGGCGATGTACTGGGAGTGGGCCTTGTAGGTGCCCTTATCCAGGTCCACCGCGACCATCGAGTTGGTGTACAGGTTGTCGCCGGGACGGATGGCACCGTACAGGTCGGGCGATGGGTTCCCCACCACGAAGTAGATCGTGCGGGTCTTCTTGTCTACCGCAGGGGTCATCCACACGCCGCCGCCCAGGACTTGGTAGAACCCGCCGCCGTTGGCCTGCAGGTCTGCCTTCTCCTTGGCGATGTTGCGATGCATGTCGCGGCCCGTTGCATCATTCGTGGCCCATACGCCTTCGTGACCCTTCTCGGGAATGCTGTAGAACGTCCAGATCAGCTTTCCGCTCTTCGCATCGAAGGCCTTCACGAAACCGCGGATGCCGTACTCACCGCCGTTCGTCCCGATCAGCACCTTGCCATCGACCACAACCGGGGCCATCGTCTCGGAGTAGCCCTTGTCGGGATCGGCGATGTCGCTGATCCACAGCACCTTGCCGGTCTTGGCATCGAGCGACACCAGCTTGGAGTCCAGCGTGCCCATGTACAGCGTGCCGTCGACGACCGCCACGCCGCGGTTGTTCGGGCCGCAACAGTACGTGGCGACCGGCCCCATCTTGTGTTTGTAGTGCCAGAACTCCTGACCGGTGGTCGCGTCAATGGCGTAGACGTGGTTGAACGAAGTCGTGAGGAACATCACGCCGTTGATCACGATCGGGGAAGTCTCGTTCGACTCCCTCACTTCGGTCTGGAAGATGAACGCGGGCCTCAGCTTGCCCACGTTGCCCGCGTTGATCTGGTCGGCCCCGTAGTAGCGGCTGTTGCTGTACCCCATGTTGGAGTGGAGCCAATTGTTCTTGTCTCCCTCCGACCCATCGAGCATGGCCTGGGTCACGGGCACCAGCTTCGACGACATCGGCGCGGCCATCGTGGTGGCCCCGCCTTCGATCTCGACTGCGAGCGCATGACCGATCGAACCCGCGGCCAGGACTCCAGCCAGCAGGCTCAGTCTCATCATTTTCATATAGTCCCCCAAACGTTGTGTTTTGCTTCAGGCGCCTTGCACCGCAGCATAAACAGCCGCCACGGTGGCACGGACTATAATGTGTAGCCCCCCCAAGTTCAAGTCCGATCGGGTGTCGGTACTGGCCCGTGAGAGGGCGTTTTTTACCTATGATTCCGGAGGAAGCTTCAACCCATGTCCACATTCTTGCGCAGTCGTTTCAGATTTTTGCTCAATAGCGCATTGGCATCGTCTCTTCTGGCCGCGCTAGCCTATGGCCCGGCAACACCGGCTCAAGTGACCGAGCAGCAGCTCAACGTACGTTTGCTCGAATTCTCGAAGTCGCAGGACGAAGCGCGCGCGCGCCGGATGGTCGAGGAAGGCGCGTCGGTAAATTCGCGCACTCGTGTCGGAGAGACCCCGCTCATCCTATGGGTGAAGGCGGGCAACGCCGGTATGGTCGCCTGGCTCGTCGAGAAGGGGGCCAACGTCAACCAGGATGCGTTGGATAAGACTACGCCTTTGATAGCCGCCGCCTTCGCGGGGCGCGCCGACATCATGCAGACGTTGCTCGACGCTGGGGCGGACATCGAGCGCAAGGATCAGGTATTCAAGACCGCCATGATCTATGCTGCGGCGCAGGGGCACCCCGAGGCGGTGAAGCTGCTGCTCGCCCGCGGCGTCGACGTGAACCAGGCCTACGCCCATAACCTCACGGCGCTGATGTGGGCGGCGGGATATGGCAAGACCGAGTGCGTGCAACTGCTGCTCGCGAGCGGGGCGGATCCCAAGCTCAAGGACGATCGTGGCAAAACTGCAGCCGACATCGCACAAGACCAAGGGTATGCGGAAGTCGCGGCGTTGCTGAAGACTTCGTAGCCCGGATGGAGCGCAGCGTACTCCGGGGTCAGCGCAGCACGAAGCGGGTGAACAGAACCACCAGACCCGTACCCGCGCCCAGCGCGATCGCCAGCTGGATCAGCGTCCAGAAGCCATAGCGTCGCGCCATTTGCTCCGGGCTGAGATCGGACAGCAGAAACAGCTGCCCGTCGCGGGGCTTGCGCATCATGTTCACGCCGGGCTGTGACAGGATCTCCTGCTGCGTCTTGCGCACTTCCCGCAGGGCGGCCCGGCGTGCAAGCTCCCACTCCTTCAGATCGACCTGGCCATTGCCGTCGAGGTCGAAGCGCTTGAGCAGCGCAGGCTTGTCGGCCTTCCATTGCGCGAGCAGCGCGTTGAGGTCGCCCGTGGTGTCGAGATCGGTAGCGCTTCCCCCTTCGGTTCTGAGTTCGCCCAGCGCATAGACATTGTTCACCGGGGTGAGCAGCCATTCTTTGTAGCGCAGCTCGCCATTTCGCCAGCTGCGCCGGTCTCCGGTGATGATCTCAGCGCAGTCGGGGTCGATCACCACCTGCCCGGTGCCGTCGTCGAGCAGAAATGTTTCGCTGCTCATCCCTCCGTCCACGCGTTGCCACTTGTCGCCGATCTTCTGCTCGACCAGATAACGGAACCAGACGCAGGGGCGTTGGGAAGCCGGGCTCACCAGTACGCGGCCAGGATGCAGCTTCGCCTTGCCGTACAACTCGACGTAGCCCTGAGGCGCGGACGCCACACGTGAGGTGGGCGTGTCGGATACGACTCGGGAGCGCCGGAAGTTCGCGCTCCAAGCGTACAGTGAGATCACGCCGATCGCTGTCAGGCAGAAGATCCAGCCGGCGGCCGTGCCGATGCGTGCGCCGACCAGCAGCAGGAGCATGTGCATGCCCGAGGTGAGGAAGTTGCCGTAGCGGTAGTGGAATTCGTTGAGCATCGGCTTACGAGGGAACCAAAGAGAACCCGTGGTTCTGGAGGAGCGTCATTCCGACCAAGCGCAGCGCGAGGCGGAATCCAGGTCGTGTAACGACGGCACTGGATCCCTGCCTGCGCAGAGATGACAGCGACTAGGCGGCGAACAGCTTTCTCACGTCCACGTCGCTCTTTTCTTCCGAGCCGAACTCTAAGAGATGGCGCGGCGGAAAGTCGAACATGCCGGCGATGATCCCGTCTGGGAACTGCTCGATGCGCACGTTGTTGATGTTCACGCTCTCGTTGTAGAACTCGCGCCGGTCGGCGATCGCGTTCTCCAGCGACGTGATGCGCGCCTGCAGATTCATGAACTGCTCGCTGGTCTTGAGCT
>JBGPPC010000191.1:0-8711 GCA_041488355.1 Gammaproteobacteria bacterium | reverse complement strand
TTTCTTCTCGGGGCAAAGCTCAAGGGTTCTTGGACGCTGGTACGCATGAAGGACAAACACTGGCTCCTGATCAAACACAAGGACCGTTTCGCGCGCAGCGATCTCGATATTCGCGACAGTGCCGACTCCGTCCTGTCGGGCTATACCGTTCGCGATCTCAAAATACCGAGGCGGCTCGAGCGCGTGAGCGCAGAGCGGCTGATTCCCAATGGCCCAGCCGAGACCACGCCTACAAAGCTCGCACCGATGTTAGCGGGCTCGGCGGACGCCGCGTTCAGCGATCCCGCGTTCCTCTACGAGCCCAAGTTCGACGGATACCGCTGCCTTGCCTTCCGGCGCGACGGCGGGGTTCGCCTGCTATCGCGTCGCGGATTGGACCAAAGCGCGCAGTTTCCGGAGATTGTCGCGGCCGTGCAGGATCAGGTGCTCGATGACGTGATCCTGGACGGAGAGATCGTGGCGCACGACCAGACCGGACGACCGTCTTTCAATGCGCTGCAGAACCGCGCTCAGTTGAAGAGCGAGCACGAGATCAATGCAGCGCTGGGCAGTACGCCCTGCGTGCTCTACGCGTTCGACGTCCCACACCTCTGCGGCATGAACCTGCGCGCCGCCGACTATCAATCCCGCAAACGCTATCTCGCCCAATGCGTCCTGCCGTCCCAGCACCTTCAGATCGTTCCCGCCACCGAAGCGGATGGCGAGAAATTCTACGCCGCCGCTCTGGAAGCCGGATTCGAGGGAATCATTGCGAAAAGCCGTGGCAGCCGCTACGAGACCGGTGTGCGCTCGCCTGCCTGGCTCAAGATCAAGGCCACACAAAGCGGGGAGTTCCTGGTTTGCGGATACACGGTCGGCAAGGGCCACCGCGCGAAAACATTCGGAGCGTTGCTCCTGGGTTATCGCGATCCGTCTGGTAAATTGGCATTCGCGGGACGAGTCGGCAGCGGCTTCGACGATGATTCGCTCGGTGCTCTGGCGAATCGGCTCAAGAGGCTTGAGACCAAGCGCCACCCGTTTGCCGAGGCCCCCGATGTCGACGTTCCGGTCGTGTGGCTCAAGCCGGAGCTCGTGGCGGAGGTCAAGTTCGCGGAATGGACACCGGACGGCTCACTGCGGGCGCCCGTATTCCTGCGGCTCAGGGATGACATTCCGCAGGATGAGGCGGCTGTCGCGCAGATCGCGCATGTCGCTGGCGAAAAGCCACGCGCGACAGCCCGGCCGACCGGCGATCAGGCACATCAAATCCTCGAGCAGCTCCGGGGTGCCCAGGACGACATGACGCTCGAGGTGGGATCCGAGCGACTGCGCCTCACCCATCTGAACAAGGTGCTGTGGCCGAAGCAGCCGAAGCTCAAGCAACCCGCGATCAGCAAACGCGACCTGCTCGTCTATCTGACGCGCATTTCGCCTTACATGCTTCCGCATCTGGCGGATCGCCCGCTGACGATGATTCGTTTCCCCGACGGGATCACCAAGCACCAGTTCTTTCAGAAACACTGGGAGCACAAGCTGCCCGAGGTCGTGGAGACGATTAACGTCTACTCCGGAAGCAAGCAGGAGAATGGAGAGTATCTGCTCGGCAACAACCTGCCGACATTGCTCTGGCTGGGGCAGATGGGAACCCTCGAGTACCACGTCTGGCATTCGCGCGGCAGCCTGTACCCGGATGCGCAATCGTCCAGTACGGATTTCGCCGATAGTGCCGAAAACATCGATGGCTCGATCTTGAACTTCCCCGACTACGTCGTGTTCGATATCGATCCCTATATCTATTCCGGGAAGGAAGCGCCCGGCGCCGAGCCGGAGCTGAATACGACGGCGTTCGAGAAAGGCAAGGAGGTGGCGTTCTGGTTGAAAGAGCTCCTGGAGCGACTAGGGTTGCAAACCCCCGTGGTGAAAACATCGGGCAAGACCGGACTGCATATTTTTTTGCCGATCGTGCGCAACCTCGACTTTGCTGCGGCGCGCCAAATCTGTGAGACTATAGGGCGTTACGTGATGCAGGAACACCCCGATGTGATTACCATGGAGTGGAGCATCCAGAAGCGCACGGGCAAGATCTTCATCGACAGCAACATGAACGTCCGCGGCAAGACTTTGAATAGCGCCTATTCGCCGCGAGCGCTGCCCGGAGCGCCGGTGTCCATGCCGCTCACCTGGGATGAGCTGGCGAACGCGCATCCGATGGACTTCCGCATGTGGAGCGTTTTCGAGCGCCTGGAGCGGCAGGGCGACGTGTGGCAGGATGTCATCGGGCTGAAGACGGATCTTCATAGTAAGTTCGGTTAGTTTCTACCGCATCAACGGGCAACAAAAGGATCAATCCAGAAAGGGACGAACATGGCACGCTCCATCGCATCGGCAACGATTTCCTTTGGCATGGTCTCCATACCGGTGGACATCTATCCGGCCACGCAGAGCAGCGCCGGAATCTCGTTCAATCTTCTGCACAAGACTTGCGGCTCGCGGCTCAAGCAACAGTACGTCTGCATCAAAGAGGGGGTGGTCGTGGACCGTGCCGACATGGTCAAAGGCTACGAGTTCACCGAGGATCGCTATGTCACCTTCACCAAGGAGGAGCTCAAGGCGCTCGAAGAGCCCCCGACGCAGATGATCGAGATCACCGAGTTCGTCGCCGCCGAGGCGATCGATCCCATCTACTACGACAAGGCCTATTACCTCGCACCCGGCAAGGGAGGAGCCAAATCCTACGCCTTGCTCCGGCAAGCGATGCAGGAAGAGCAGCGCTTCGGTCTGGGAAAATGGGCCTCTCGAGGTAAGCAGTACATCGTGGAGCTGCGCCCGATCGCGGATGGGATCGTGCTGCAGCAACTGCTCTACGCGGATGAAGTGCGCGGCATGAACGAGCTCGGCATCGACAAGGGCGAAGTGCGCGCGCCGGAGCTGAAGCTGGCCAGGCAGCTGATCGAGCAGATCAGCGCGGAAAAGTTCGACCCCTCGGCCTATCGAGACGAAGAGAAGAAGCGAATCGAAGCGGCGATACAGAAGAAGATCGAAGGCGAGCAAATCGCCATTTCTCCGGATGAGGGCAAGGGCAGCGCCCAGATCATCGATCTGATGGACGCCCTGCGCGCGAGCCTGGAGAAGGGCGGCAAGCAGGCGCCGGCAACCAAGGTCGCAGAGCGCAAACCGCCGAAACGCGCCGCCCAAGCGACGCCGGCGCAGAAGGCCAAGGCGGGTAGGAAGTGAGCGGCAGGAGCTTGAACCCACAGTGTCGGTGAGCGGGTACTCCATCCTCGACGTGCAGCGCACGCTCGGTTTGTCGCGCGGTATGATCCTTGGTCTGGTCGAGTCGAAGTACGTCACGCCCAGGATCGGTCCGCGCCGAGGCTATCGATTCACATTCAGCGATCTCGTCGTGATGCGGACGGCGCAGGAATTGATCCAAGCGAAGGTCCCGGCCCGCCGCGTCTCACACACACTGAAGCGGCTGCGTGCGCAGCTGCCGGAAGACGTTCCGTTGGGCGGACTGCGGATCAGGGCGGAGGGCGACCGAATTGTGGTGCAGGACGGTGCGAAGCAGTGGGAGGCGGGCACCGGACAATACGTCCTGGATTTCTCGGTCAGCGCGCAGGACGGAAAGCTCTGCGTTCTGCCCACACCAAAGCCGCCGGGCGACTCAGCTTACGAATGGTTCGCTCACGCCTGCGAAATGGAAGATGAAGGAAACGCAGAGGCCGTGGATGCGTATGAGCACGCGATCGATGCCGACCCTTCCTTGGCCGATGCATACGTGAACCTTGGGCGCTTGCTTCACGAGCAAGGCCGCTTGAGTGAGGCGGAAGCCGTTTACCGAAGGGGCATAGCGCAGTGTCAGTCGGATGCATTGCTGCGCTACAACCTGGGCGTGCTGATGGACGAAATGGGCCGCAAACAGGCCGCGCTTCAGGTCTACCGCGAGGCGCTCGCTCTGCGAGACGATCTGGCGGATTGTCACTACAACATTGCGCTGCTGTACGAGGCGTCAGGCCATACGCGCGCAGCTCTGCGTCATCTCAACGCGTACCGACGACTGCAGCCGGGCTAGACGTTGCTGCTTACGCCTGGACCTTCACCCGAATGACATTCCAGGACGCGGGCTGAAGTATCCCGCGGAGATCCGCCCCCTGCGCTTGTACGGTCGTAAGCGCTGATGGCTTCACGCGCTCCGGTTGCGTCCTGGTATTGGTGGCTTTGAGGTCAGAGTCGCACAGCTGAAATCCTGGTTCGACCTCGAGCCTTGAGAACCCTTCGGCAGTCACACGCAACGGCATCTCGTCGGTCAAGCTCCGGTTGAGCGCAAACAGCGTGAGCGTGCGCCCCTGCTCGTCATGCACGGCAGCGAGCTTCAGATGGGGCACTTGCGGCAACCGGAAATGCAAGTCCTGCACGCCCCTTGGATCATAGTAGCTCGCCGCATAGGTCGGCGCGTCGATTGTTGCCTGAAGCACGCGCCCGCGTCCGAAGTTACTGAAATGGGCGAAGGGCCAGAAAATGCTCTGGCGCCAGGCAGCGCCACCGGTCTCGGTCATGATCGGCGCTATGACGTTGACGAGCTGCGCCAGACAGGCGGTCTTGACGCGGTCCGCGTGATTCAGCAATGCGATGCACATGCCGCCAAAGACCAGCGCGTCCTCGACGTCATAGACTTCTTCCAGGATCGGCGGCGCCATCGGCCAGCCGGGTTTCGTGCGCGCTTCCTGGGTACGCCGCGTGCGATACCAGACATTCCATTCGTCGAAGCTCAACCAAATGCGCTTGCTGGATCGCCGCCGGGCGGCGACACCATCGGCGATCGCGACAACTTCCTCGATGAATCTGTCCATCAGATCGGGACTGGCAAGGAAAGCAGCCGCATCGCCAGCGTAGTTGTTGATGTAGGTGTGCAGAGAGATGTAGTCGACGTTGTCGAAAGTGTGCTCTAGCACCGTGTCTTCCCAGGCCCCGAACGTGGGCATGTTCCGACCCGAGGATCCGCAGGCCGCCAACTCGATGGTTGGATCGACCCACCTCATCATCTTCGCCGTCTCGTTTGCGATGCGGCCATACGCCTCGGCTGTCTTCGATTCCATCTGCCAAGGCCCGTCCATCTCGTTTCCGAGGCACCAGAACTTTACGCCGTGCGGCTGTTGCCAGCCGTGATTTCGGCGCAGATCCGATAGCGCGGTACCCCCGGGATGGTTGCAGTATTCGACGAGGTTGCGCGCGGCATCGGTCCCGCGCGTGCCGAGATTCACGGCCAACATGGGCTCGATTCCGGCCAGCCGGCACCAGTCGATGAACTCGTTGGTGCCGAATCGATTCGTCTCGGTGGACAGCCACGCGAGATCCAATCGGCGCGGGCGATTCTCGACAGGGCCGACACCGTCCTCCCAGTTGTACCCGGAGACGAAGTTACCGCCCGGGTAGCGCATGATGGTCGGGGCGAGCTCGCGCACAAGCGCGAGTACGTCGTGTCGGAATCCATGGCCATCCGCACTGGGGTGGCCTGGCTCGAAAATGCCGCCGTAGACGCAGCGTCCTAGATGTTCGACAAAGGCGCCGAACAGGCGGCGATCGGTCTCCCCGATCGCTAAATCGCGATGAAGATGAACACTGACTTCACGCATTTGTCGCGTCGAGGCTACTCGGTCCAAACTCACGGGTCAACAGATCCGCTGGCGACGAGGCCGCGACAGACACGAACGGTCAGTGACTGGAAGGAAGCAGTTCGCTGTATCCCAGCGTCGAGAGGGCCGCGTTCGGGGGCCCTATTCCAGGGTGCCACGACAAGCGCTGCGGCATCGTCGCGGCGCAGTGCAGAGCGCCAAGGACGGCGCGATAGTATGGGGTCTTCGCGGCGTAGAAGCCGCTGTCGGCCTTGCGGCTGGCCCACGCCAGCTTGCACACGGGCAGACCAATCAATTGCTCGACCTCCTCGCCCCCGCGCCAGGTATTGCGTTCCTCGGCGTCCAGGATATCTTCCAAGATGAGTTTGTCCGCCAAAAAAAACTGGCGGACTTCCACACGATAGTCCTTTCGACTGTCTCCGTGCACGCTCAGCACTCTGAGGTAACGCTCGCTCGAGGCGGTGCTCGTGCGCACCTCCAAAGCGAGCACGCACAACGCTGCGTCCGGATGATGGCGGCCGGGATTGGCCCGACGCTCACCCGCATAGAACGCGTCCACCAGCTCCGGTGAGTCGAACACCACCATCGCGGCCGGTACCTCGAGCCTGAGGTCAGCTCCGGCGACTTGCAGAGGCGCTGCCAGCAGTTCGCTGCAAGCTTCCGAACCGACATGCAATGTGCGCTCTCCGTGCGCTCGCAAATAGAGAAACGCTTCGTAGGTCCAGTACTGTTGGGTGGCTCTCTGAACCAACGCTTCGTGAAAGGAAGGGGTTTGCTGGAACCGCTCGAATTGCTCCGCGCTCATGCTGGATGCCAGCGCCTGCTTGAACTGGCCGATGGCGTCTTTGACGTAGCGGCCTCGGCAATCAGCCAGGCTCGAGTCCTCCGCGACCGGAATCAGCGAACCGGCGCCCTTGAGTCTGGTGATGTCGTCGTCCAACACGCTCGCGAGCTTCAACCGGGAGTCTGCGAGCAATCTCTCGTAATAGGTCGGCTGCATAGAAATCCCTCCTTTACGAAGAGAAGCGCGATGCAAGGGCCGGGCGCTCACGGCTCTGAACGACCGGACGGATAGCCATCGTGCTGAGCGCAGCCGCGAAAGTGCGCGGGGCAGCGCCCCCGCATCCGGGAGGATTAACGACATCAACGACTTAAGCTTAAGGGCGTTGCACCAGAGCTGCCAGCCTGCATCTGCCGCACAAGCGGATCGCGCGAATTGACACGCGGTGGAATCTGGTCGTACCCTGCGGCGCACGGTCGAAAACCTGTCATCAGACGCGACCCATGGCCTTGATCAAATGTCCGGATTGCGAAGGCGCGCTCTCGGACGGCGCGAGGCTCTGTCCGCACTGCGGCTGGGAGAAGGGGACTTACCTCGACGCCAAGGGGAAAGTGCGGACAGTATTGCCGAACCGTATCTCGGTTGCAGACGTAGACCTGCCGTTTTGGTCCGTCGTCAAAGTCGCGATGAAATGGGCGGTGGCGTCAGTGCCGGCCGTTCTGCTGGTGGTGCTGATCGTTGTGCTTGCGATCCCCTTCTTCTCCATGATCGTCGATCAACTGGACCTCCCGCAGTATCTCGGGAAGTGATCTGGAAAGACTGGATTCGGAAGACCGCCTGGCCGGCGCATTGCGATCTGCGACTGCGCACGAGCCGGGCGCGGCGGTTCGACACGCTCGCGAACGAACGCGGGTGATCTACCCAGCAGGAGTCGGAGTCGTGTCCGCGTGCCCGCCGCGGTCAATGACGTTGGAGCGATCGACCCGGTCCAGGCGGTAGCCGTAGCCGTACACCGCCACCAACCGCCAGCCATGCTCCGGTACCAAATGCAACTTGCTTCGGACCCGGCTGACGTGGGTATCCAGGGTACGCGAACTGACGGGATGATTCGAGACCCAGACGGTCTCGCGGAGATGGCCGCGCGACAGCAGCCGGCCCACGTTGCGCAGAAACAGCACCGACAGGTCGAAGTCCTTCGCCGTAAGCTCAAGCGGAACGTCGTTCCGCAAGATGGTTCGCATCCCGAGATCGACCCGAAAGACGTCGAGCTCGATCGCTCCGGTCCGCGGCTGCGGTTCGCGGCGGCGCTGCGCCAACGATTCCAATCGAGCTAGTAGCTCCTGCCTACGCACCGGTTTGGTCACATAGCCGTCCGCGCCCTCGTGTAGGGCTCGAACGACATCCTCTTCGCGGACACGGGCCGTGCTGAACATCACAGGAACCGCGGACTGGAGGCGCTGCCGCAGATGTCTCAGCACATCAATGCCGCTCATCTCGGGGACGTTCCAGTCCAGCAAAAGCACGTCGAAGGTCTCGTGTTCGAGAGCGCGAAGCAGGCCCGCGCCTCTATCAAATAGATGGGGATGATGGCCGGCGCACTTGAACCAGTGAGTAAGCAGTTCAGTCTGCGACGGATCGTCTTCCAGGATGGCAATTCGCATATGAATAGCGATTGGAGCAGAGCTTACAGATGGTAGACGAACTTACTCGGAGAATTCTCGCGCGGCCCTAAACTCCCGGAAGACGACTTCCAACTCTTCGTCCTCTAGTAAGGCATGAAACCTTGGACCCACGCCGTCATCCGCGAGCAGTACCGGCCAGTCCTGCCATAGTTCCTCTGTGCGAACGAAAAGCTGCAGGAAGTGTTCGGTTGGCATGATAGCACTTCTTCTCCAGGACTGACTCGGTGGCGATCGCAAGCTCAATGAGCGCTACGGCCTTGCCCAGTAGCTTCCGCGAAGACCGCTTGTTGCAGAACTCCACGAAAGTTATACGGGGCGGGTGAGGACGGGGGTCTGGCTAGGCAATCTGCGTCGACGGCTGGCCGGGTAGCTACGCCGGCCACCTCTATCCAACATCACCGCTATATACAGGTGTGCGAGTCGGCTCTAGCCGCACTCGCTTTGCCGTCGATCCCCCTAAAGGGGGCCCCTCGCCAGTAGCTCACGCGGTCACCTCTTCCAATATCACCGCTGCGCACCAGCATGCGAGTCGGCTCTAGCCGCGCTCGCTTTGCTGTCGATCCCCCTAAAGGGGGCCCCTCGCCAGTAGCTCACGCGGCTACTTTCTGAGACTCAGATGCTTCGGCGAGCAGAGCC
>JBGPPC010000190.1:0-8720 GCA_041488355.1 Gammaproteobacteria bacterium | reverse complement strand
CGAGTACCTCGTCGACGCCTTTACGAAGGCGGCGCAACAGCTCGTCGGGCACGCGGTAGCGGGGGATGACGTATCCCTGATCCTGATAATGATGGAGCTCGTCGTCGGCGAGCATTTGTGTCATGGCTTCAACTCCGAGGGTGAATTCTCTAAAGAGACTGAAATGCTAACAGAACGGCACAGTCACCGGATCACCTCGTCGGCGCGCAGCAGGAGGTCCTGCGGTACCTTAAGGTTCAGCGTACGAGCGACACGAAGATCGATGACGAGCTCGTACTTGGACATCTGTTCAATGGGCAACTCGGCGGGTTTGGCCCCCTTGAGGATCTTGTCGACGTAGGCAGCCGCCTGATGCCCCATCTCCTTGGCGCTCGCGCCATACGACATCAACACGCCGGCGTCGTGATAGTCACGCACGGGAAATATCCCGGGCAGCTTGGCCTTGGCGACAGCGGCTGCGATCTTCTCTTTGTTGGCGAGAAAGAGAACATCCGAGCTGACGATGAATGCATCGGCCGCCCTCCGATGGATGCGATCGAGCGCCGTGTTGAGCTCGTCCGCATTGCGTGCGTCCACCGCGATGATATGAACGTGTAGCGTCTGGGCCCCTCTCTCGGCCGCCTTGAGAACGCCCGCATGCAGCGCGTTACCCGGATTTCCCAACAAAATGACCCGCCGCATCCGAGGCGCAACTTGCCGCAGAAGCTCCAAGCGCTTAGGTATCAGCTCAGTGGAGAGCGTCGACACGCCGGTGGCATTGGCGCCTGGGCGAGCTAAGCTTGACGCCAGCCCGGCAGAGACGGGGTCGCCCGATATGAAGACAACGGGGATCGTTGGCGTCGCGGACAATGCAGCACTTGCGGCTGCGGTGCCAAACGCGACGATTACATCCACTCTCGAGCGGACCAGATCTGCGGCGCCCGATTGGTAAGCGTCGTTCGATCCTGCGAGCCTGCGTTCGAGGGTCAAATTTCTGCCTTCGATGTAGCCCAGCTCCTTCAAACCTTGTCGCAAACCTTCTTCGGGCGATGTGAACGCCGGAGGAACCAGCGTTCCGACGCGCACCATGGTTGGCGAGGTGTCTGCGTGTGTGAGTACCGGCAGCAGGCTCACGGTCGTCGCAATCGCCGTGAGAAGGCGACGGATCGTGGTTAGTAAGCTACTCACCGGATCACCTCGTCAGCGCGCAGCAGGATCGACTCGGGAATGGTCAATCTCAGAGCCCTGGCGGTCTTGAGGTTGACGACGAGCCTGAACTGCGTGGCCTGCTCAATGGGAAGGTCTGCGGGCTTGGCGCCTCTGAGTATCCTGTCCACGTAATCTGCCGCACGCCGGAACAAGACTGTCGGGTCGGCGGCGTACGCCATCAGTCCGCCAGACTCGGTGAAAGAGAGAAATGCGTACACCGTGGGCAGACGATTGCTGGCGGCAAGTTCCGTGATCTCATGCTGATGGGTGATGGTGAGCGGGTCGGCCGGCACCAGGGCGCATCGTCTGCGGCGTGAGCAAACAGGGGCGCGAGCGCGGCGGCCGCCGCGATCAATGAGAAGAGGATTGAGTGGGCGCTGCCCAGCCGACCCGCGTGCATCACGCCCCCTTGCGGTCGAACTGTTTCGGGAGTAAAGCCTGAGCACTATGACGACGCGCTTGCGGGGCGTCAAGCAGGCTGGCGGAGCCAAGATGCACCTGTTCGTCATTCCGGCGCAAGCCGGAATCCAGGGCCGTTCCCCGGATTTCGCTGCGCTCCATCCGGGCTACAGGATCATACGAACTTGTAGAGCTCGGCGGGGTTGTCCACCAGGATCTTCCTGCGCGTAACCTCGTCTGACGCCCAATCGAGCAGCACATCGAGCAGGTCCGCATCGTCTGGCATGGCGCCTTTTGGTGCGCCGGGATGCGGCCAGTTGCTCGCCCACAGCATGCGCTCCGGCGCGTGCTTTACAAGCGCCTTCGCCAGCCGGCCGACGTCCTCGTATTTCGGCGCGCCCGTCTTCGACACCTCGTAGGGTGCGGAAAGCTTGACCCAGCAACGGCCGGTGTCGACGAGGCGCAGCAGCGCTTTGAAAGACTCGTGCTCCAGCGGGACCGGCTCTAGAAATTTGCCGACGTGATCGATCACGAACTTGCCAGGGAGGCGTTTGATCTGCGCCTCGTACTTCGGCAGCTCGCGTCCGTCGAGCTGCAGGTTCGCGTGCCAGCCAAAGGGGTGCACGCGCGCCATGATCGGGTCCATCCTGTCGAAGCCGACTGAGCCGTTCGGCAACTGGAAAAAGCGTTGCGCGACGATCCCGCCTTTACTCAGGTGCTCGATCTCCTGGTCCGAGACCTCGGGACTGACGACGCCGACGCCCTTTGCGTTGGCACCGATCGCTCGGATCGAATCGAGCGTGACGCGATGGTCCGCGCGGTACGCGTTGGGTTGCACTACGATCACGCGCTGCATTCCTAGCCGCGCCTGCAGCTCGCGGTACATCGCAATACTGAAGTGGCCGGGCAGCGGTGGACCTCCCGGCGCGGACGGCACGTTCTGGTCGTAGAAGTGCATGTGCGTGTCGCAGGTGCCGAGTGGAGTTTTCAGCTTCGGGCTTCTGTCGGCCATCGGTTTTTCCTCTCGGTTCCAAGCGCTGGATTCCGCTTCGCTTCATCCAGGCTATGATGCTTCAGCCTCCCAAGACCACTTGGCCGTCATCCCGGCGAAGGCCGGGATCCAGGGGCGGCGCTGGATCCCGGCCTTCGCCGGAATGACGGCCAAAGATTCGAAGGGCGTGGTCATCCTCAATAGATTTCTCTACCACCGGAGTCAGGCTGCACGCTCACCGCTTCCTACGCTTGATCTTCGGCGTGACGCGGCTCGGGTCGCCGCCGATCTCGGCCATCACGAAGTTGCCGCCTTGGTACAGCTCCGAGCGCGGATCGTTGCCTGGCTTCTCCTTCGCGAGTACTTCTGCGGCGTAGGTCTCGCTGTCGTCCTGTGGCTTGTAGCCGAGCCGCTGCGCGTTCGAGTTGTCGTACCAGCTGCGCTTGTTGCCTGAGACTCCGTACACAATCTCGAAACGGATGCCGGGATGCTCGATGCCGATCTGGACCAGCTGTGAGAGATCGCGTGGAGACAACCACAGCGATAACCGCCGCTTGTCCGCGGGCGCCGGATTGAGGTTGCCGATGCGTATGCAGAATACTTCCAATCCGTACTTGTCGGAGTAGAGGCTCCCGAGCTGCTCGCCGAAGACCTTGGATACACCGTAGCGGCTGTCTGGTTTAGGGTAGGTGCGATGGTCGATGGTCTGGTCGCGCCGGTAGAATCCCATCGCGTGATTGCTGGTGGCGAACAGCAGCCGCTTCACGCCGTTGCGACGCGCCGCTTCGAAGACGTTATAGAGACCGACGATGTTGGCACGCAGGATCACGTCCCACGGGCCTTCCACCGCAAATCCGCCGAGGTGCACGATCGCATCGACGCCCTTCGTCACCCGCAACATGTCGGTCAGGCGTCCGATGTCTCCACGGACCGAAGTCTCGCCCGGCGCGGGTTTTTTCACCGGCCGAATGTCGGACAGGCGCAGCGCGTATTTGCCCGCGAGCTCGCGGCGCAGGTGGGTACCGATGTCGCCGGCCGCGCCGGTGATGAGGATGGTCTTCATGTTTCGATCTCTCGCTTGGTGTTAGGAAGGGAATGGCGCGCGATCATCCACTACATCGTCCGGAACCCGTGGATTGCCTGGCCTCGTCTTTGCATCGAAAGTATACCGAGGCGATGGCGTGCGTGGGTCTCCACGTCTGCTCGCCGAACTGGAGAATGGAATGAATTTTCTGGCTGCAGATCGATGCGCTGTCGTACTGATCCTCACCTTCGCCTTGGCCCCTCCCGCTACATGCGCGGCTCAGGCGGCCGGACCCTCTGCCGAAGAGTTGGCCCAGGCCGCACAGGCGAAGCGCACATCGCTCATCGGCGAGATCGATCGCTTGACCGCGAACATCGACTCTGGCCGCCTGCAGGGCAAGGAGCTGGCTGAGGTCTTCCGGCATCGAGGCATCGCATTCAGCCGTTTGAGCCAGAGCGACCGGGCAGTGGAGGACTTTGCCAAAGCCATCGAGCTGGACCGGCTCAATCCGGAATACTACGAGGATCGAGCGATCACGTACCTGAAGCTACGCGACTTCGCCCGCGCGCAGACGGATCTCGCGATGGCCCTCGGCCTGGACAGCAAGCGTCCAACCGCGCATCGCGAGGAAGGCCGCCTGGCGTCGTATCGAGACGAGCACGCACGGGCGGCACGCAGTTTCGCGCTGGCGATGGACAATGACCACGGCATGGGCGCAGTGTACGCAGCGATCTGGTTGCACATCGCAGTCATGCGCAGCGGCATGAATGCTTCGTCCCCGTTGCCGTCCTTTGCCGAAGCGTTGCCGTCGGCCTTGTGGCCTGCGCCCGTAATTCAGATGCTGACCGGCGCGATTCAGCCAGAAGAGGCCATCGCGATGGCCCAGTCGCCGGACGTCGACACCGATCAGGCCCAGAAGTGCGAGGCGTACTTCTATGCTGGCCAGCAGTATCTTCTCGCTCAGAAGCCGGATGCGGCGAAAACGGCGTTCGAGGCGGCGGTAGCGACCGGCATGACCGAATTCCTCGAGTACGACTGGGCGCTGCGCGAGCTCGAGCTGATGAAGGCTCCCCGCCAGCGTTGAGAGCGCGGCTGGCGCCGCGTAACGCGTGCAGCGATCTTGGCGGCGACACCGGCGACTATTGGCGCCGGCGCGGATCGTCTGCCGGGTTCACGAACGTCGTGCCGGTCGGACCGATTGCCGTGCACTCCGCAATCACCGGCTCATCGCGCGTCTCCGCAAAGTGGTTCATTCCCGGAGGCTCGGTGTAGTGGCTGCCGGCCGGCAGCGCTTTCAGCAGCGCCTCGTCGCGCGTGTCGCCGTAGGCGAAATACCAGGTTCCCGACAGGACGAAGCAAGAGCGCACATCAGGGTGCGAGTGGGGCGGGATTTTGGTGTTCACCGGCAGGTTGAACATCATCGTGTACAGACCGTTGCCCTTCGCGTCCCCCGCCACTACGAGGGTTTGCAGTCCCGCGCGCATCGCAGTGCCTTCCACGCGCGCAGAACCCCCGGGCCATGGAATTTCCTCCGCAGAGACACGCGCGGGCTGAAGCTCGCCCCCCGCCGTCGCCGCGGAGGCGAGCAGCCACAGCGCAAATGTCGAGAGTGCCGCAACCGCATCCCGTGTACTCGTGTCCATCTGGATTTGCTCCTCTTGATTGATTGTTCGTGTTGCGTCATTGCCAAATGCAGCTTGCATTATGCCTTCGGGCATGGATATTGCGGCGCTACACCTTAAATGCTTGAACCTTCGGGGCCATGGGTAAATTCAGGCTAACCGGAGGGCAAAAAGAGCATCGGATGCGCGTCGCAGGTGCGTCGACCGGTGGTCATGCTCCACGCCGGGGCGAAACCCCAGCGGCACCAGGCGCCGCCCGCGCTCGACACGGGGCTTGCAGCCGTTCGGGCATTGTTGTTCGGGAGGATATTCTCGACTTGAAGGAGAGTATCCATGTCAGGCAAGACCGTTGTTCCCGCGGCATTGCTGGCCGTTCTCTCACTGCCGGCTGTTGCGCTCGATAACATCGAGCTGTTCCAGGAAGCTCGCCCGAGCCTCGTGCAACTGGCGGGTGTTGGGTCGGGCGGGCGTCTCTACCTCGGCTCCGGGGTCGCGGTATCCAACGGAACCATCGTCACCAACTGCCACGTCACCCAGCGCGCAAACAGAGTCCAGTTCCTCGGCGGTGGCTACGGCCAACACGCAACGCTGCAGGTTTCCGATGTCTCCCACGACCTGTGTATGCTGCACTTCCAGAGCATGGCGCTGCGGCCCGCGGCCATCGGTAGCTCGCGCAAGCTGAAGGTGGGCGACCCCGTCTTTGCGCTGGGTTTCAACGCCGGCGCCAGCTTGTCGTTCCAGCGCGGACAGGTTGCCGAACTGTTTGAACACGACGGCGCGATGGTGATCCGCACCACCGCTGCGTTTACTCATGGTGCGTCGGGCGGCGGGCTGTTCGATCAGGACGGCAAGCTGGTGGGCATACTGACCTTCTACCGAGTCGCGCGCGGCGAAACGAGCTATTTCGCGGTGCCGGTGGAGTGGCTGGAGACCCTGCAGCACATGCCAGGTAAGGACATCGAGCCGCTGGCCGGCGTACCCTTCTGGGCCGACAGCGCGGAGCGCCAGCCTAGTTTCCTCCAGGCCGGCGCGCTGGAACAAGACGGGCGCTGGGACGAGTTGGCCAACCTCGCGAAACAATGGACAGATGCCAACCCGGATGATGGACAGGCCTGGATGGCGCTGGGCAAGGCCAAGCTCTATCTAGGTGATCGCGCGACGGCAGAGGTCGCGTTCAAGCGCGCGGTCGATCTCGGAATCACGTACCCGGCCAACTTCTGGTCGCACATCGACGGCGAAGGCCGGTGACGGGACTGATCGTGTAATAGACCAAGAAGGCCGCGATTCGCGGCCTTCTTGGTTTTATCCCTGCTGCGCTGTGCCTCTGCAGATCCGGTCATCGCTCCTTACATGTCGTGGGCTACCCGAGGAACTCATCGACGATGCGATTGAGCTCGGCTGCAGCTTCCATCTGCACCATGTGGCCTCGACCGGAAATGATCTCGACACGTGCGTTGGTTGGTAGACCGCGCGCTTGCGACGAATCGATGATCCGGTCGTCCGATCCCCAGGCGATCAGCAGCGGCATCGACAACTGAGCGAGTTTCTCCCTCAAAACCAAAGATTGTTTCCCTCCGGGAAAAACGGCATCGGCGACTTTGCGCAGCGCCTCCTGGACGCCGTCGAGCCGTTTGTACTTCAGGACATCGTCGATCAACTGGCGCGTGACCAGGCCTTCATCGGCGAACAGTTGTCGTAGATGGGGTTTGAGCTCGTTGCGGGTTTTTGCCTCGACGAAGCCTTCGATATATTCGGCATTGATCCCATCGCCGAGTCCGGCACTGCCAATGAGCGTAAGCGATGCAACCCGCTTCGGGTGGGAGATCGCGGTCGCTGCCGCGACGGCGCCGCCTAAAGAGTGTCCGATGAGGTGCGCCTTCGGAATCTGGACCGCGTCGATGAATGCTGCAACGACCCCTGCGAACTCGCGGACATCACCGAGTTCGAGCTGTTTCGACGATTCGCCGTGCCCGGGCAGATCGAGCGCATAGACTTCGCGTTTCCCCGAGAGCGCCTCGTGATTGAACAACCAGGTGTCGAGATCCCCGCCGAAGCCATGAATCAAGACCACCGGCGTGCCGCCTTCGCCGAGCTTGAGGTAACGCACGGCTCGCCCCGCGAGCTCGATCTTCTGCGGAGTCGCGCCGCCGCTTTCATCTTCCGGTGACGGCGGCACGAAGGTCGCCTGGAAATCCTTGATGTACGCTTCGATTTCCGCGTCCGGCACCGTTGCATCGGCTACCACGCCCAGGAGCCCGGAAACGGACACGACATCGCCCTCCTGCGCAGCTTTCCGGCGCAGCGTGCCGCTCACGTTGGATTCGATCGCGTTGGCGATCTTTTCGGTTTCCACGTCGCAGACTTCCATGCCGGGCTCGACACGCGCGCCTTCCTCGACGAGCCAGCGCACGAGCGTGCCCTCGGTCATCGACAGACCCCATTTGGGCATGGTCAGCTTGAGGATGGCGCTCACCTTTTGTACCCCGTCACCTTCATCACCGCGGCTTCGATCTTGGCGGCGTTCGGGATGTAGAGATCTTCCAGATCCGGGCTGAAGGGAACGGGAGTATGCGGGGCCGTCACCATCTCGATGGGCGCTTTGAGCGCGCCGAATGCATTCTGCGCGACGATTGCGGAGACGTCGGTGGCGATGTTGCAGCGTGGGTTAGCTTCGTCCACCACGACCAGACGGCCGGTCTTCTCGACGCTCTCGAGCACCGTGTCCTGATCCATCGGCGAAGTGGTGCGCAGATCGATCACTTCGCACTGGATGTTGTTCTTCGCAAGATTCGAGGCAGCCTCCAGCGCAACGTGAACCATGCGTCCGAGCGTGACTATCGTGACGTGCTTGCCGTCGCGCACCACGTTTGCTTCGCCGAATGGAATGGTGTAGATCTCCTCGGGCACCTCGCCTTGGATTGTGTACAGCATCTTGTGCTCGCAGAAGATCACGGGATCGTTGTCGCGGATGGATTGGATCATCAGGCCCTTGGCGTCGTAGGGTGTGGCGGGGATGACCACTTTCAGGCCCGGGATGTGGGTGAAGATCGAGTACAGCATCTGCGAGTGCTGTGCAGCCGCGCGGAAACCTGCGCCGACCATGGTGCGGATCACTACCGGCGTTTGCGCCTTGCCGCCGAACATGTAGCGGAACTTGGCGGCCTGGTTGAAGATCTGGTCGAAGCACACGCCCATGAAGTCGATGAACATCAGCTCGGCCACTGGGCGCATGCCGGCAGTCGCGGCCCCGATCGCCGCACCGATGAACGCCGACTCCGAGATCGGCGTGTCCATCACGCGGTCGCCGAACTTCGGATACAACCCTTTCGTGACGCCCAGCACGCCACCCCAGGCATCTTTCTCGCCGTCGGTGCCCATACCGCCGACGTTGTCCTCACCCATGACGATGACGCTCGGATCGCGCGCCATCTCCTGCGCAAGGGCTTCGCTGATCGCTTGCTGAAAAGTAATGGTTCTGGCCATGTTGTCTCCTCCT
>JBGPPC010000189.1:0-8764 GCA_041488355.1 Gammaproteobacteria bacterium | reverse complement strand
CCAACACCAGCCCGGTACCGTGAGGGAAATATACATTCCCACACGGGCGGACGTATGTGCGCTAACGTACCGACCGGATTGGGCTATTAGATCAACATTCGTGAGTGATACGGACTCGCAAGTGCTAGCCGGAGTTCGGTTCTGTGTCGGTTTGCCAGTGGCGGGACGGTCATTCGAGGCAGCAACAACCCAAAGGACCGTCACCAGGCGATTCGCTCGAATCGCCGAGATCTTCACGGCTGAGCGCGGCAACTCGGTAGCGCTCTCAAGGCCTGGCCGCACCGTCAAACCAACATGCAAGCCTAACATCTCCAGAAACAGGAGGCACTCATGTCGTTAATAGCTTGGATCATCCTCGGCCTCATCTCGGGCTATATCGCCAGCAAGCTCATCAACAGAACTGGCGAGGGAATCATACTGGACATCGTGCTGGGTATCGTCGGCGCAGTCGTGGGAGGCTGGCTCTTCAACACCTTTGGGATGGCGGGGGTTACCGGACTCAATCTTTACAGCTTGCTGGTGGCCGTTGTTGGGGCAACCGCGCTGCTGGTTGTGTACCATGCACTGTTCCGTACTGCTGCCTAGAAGGTCTGATCGCAGTCGGAAGGGGTATCGTCACAAGGAGAAAGGAAATCATGTTAGGAACTGTGCTTTTGATCGTCTTGGTGCTGCTGCTGATTGGCGCGATCCCGAGCTGGCCACACAGCAGGGCCTGGGGCTATGGGCCGAGCGGACTTCTAGGGTTCGTCGCCGTCGTCGTGGTCGTCCTGCTGGTGATGGGAAGGATATGACCTGCTCGATCAGATTCACCGCGGGCGAACGGCGGGAGGCTACAAGCCCGCTGAGTTGTGACTAGGGGATAAAGGGAAGACTGAGCCTCGGATTCATCTGCTACAGCACGCGAAGTTGAAGGCAAGCGGCGCGACTATCTCCGGGGCACTGTTCCAGTTGCGAGTGCGTCTTGGCCGGGCGCGTCCGCAGGGTCAGCAGGCTGACGAAGAGCGGCCGCTGCGATCGGAGTTATTCAGCGCCGATCAGATGGAGCAGCATGGCAAGACCCTCGCTGCGTCCCACACATTGACTCCGACGCGCGCTGCAGACCAGCTTCTACCCCGGCTGGCTGCGAACGAAGGCGTGTTGATCGGAGCCTGCAATCTGCTCACGGCGGCGGTCAACGCAAACCGGCGGATCACCCCCGCCGGTGAATGGCTCCTGGACAACTTCTATCTAGTCGAAGAGCAGATCCGCACATCCAGGAGACACTTGCCGCGAGGTTACAGCCGGGAGCTGCCGCGCTTGGCTGACGGCCCATCGGCCGGGCTGCCCCGTGTGTACGACCTCGCCCTGGAGACCATCTCGCACGGCGATGGCCGGGTAGACACGGAAAGTCTCGCCCGTTTCGTGGCAGCCTACCAGACGGTCACCGCCCTCACGTTGGGCGAGCTATGGGCAATCCCGATCATGCTGCGTCTGGCGCTGATCGAGAATCTTCGACGCGTCGTTGCGAGGACGGCCGCGGGCAGGGTCGACCGAGACCTGGCCGACTCCTGGGCCGACCAGATGACGGCGATGGCCGAACAGGATCCGAAGAGCCTGATCCTGGTGATCGCAGACATGGCGCGGTCGAGCCCGCCGATGACGACCCCGTTCGTGTCGGAACTGGCGCGCCGCCTGCAAGGACAGAGCCCGGCGCTGGCGTTGCCGCTGACCTGGATCGAGCAGCGACTCTCCGAGTCGGGTCTCACCATCGAGCATTTGGTGCAGTCGGGGAACCAGCACCAGGCTGCCGATCAAGTCTCCATCAGCAACAGCATCGGCAGTCTCCGATTTCTCGGGGCGACGGACTGGCGCAAGTTCGTCGAGACCATGAGCGTCGTCGAACAGACCCTTCGTGAAGACCCCGGCGGGGTCTACGGCGCGATGGACTTCGCCACCCGCGATCGCTACCGTCATGCAGTAGAGAAGCTCGCGAGGGGCAGCCGCCTAACCGAAGGTGAGGTGGCGCGCAGAGCGATCGATCTTGCGCGCGAGGGCGCCGCCGCCCGAGATCGCAGCGACGATCGGGCGGCGCACGTTGGCTTCTACTTGATCGACAAGGGTTCGCCACAGCTCGAACGAAGTGCGCGGTCGCGTCCATCTACCACCGACGCCCTCCGGAGAGCAGCGCGCCAGTCCCCGCTGCTCTTGTATCTGGGCGCGATTGCCCTGATCACGGCGATCCTGGCTGGTAGTCTATTTGCGCAGGGGTATGCCAGTGGGGAGCCCGATTGGCTGCTCGCGATGATCGGCCTGCTTGCGGTTGTGTCCACCAGTCAGATGGCCGTAGGGCTCGTGAACTGGCTGGCGACGGTTCTGGTGACGCCGCATCTGCTACCGCGCATGGATTTCTCTCACGGAATTCCGCCGGGATCCCGCGCCCTGGTGGTGGTCCCGACGATGCTCGCGAGCGCCAGGAGCATCGAGGATCTGGTCGAGGCGCTCGAAGTCAGATTCCTGGCTAACCGGGACGAGAATCTTTATTTCTCGCTGCTGACCGACTTTCGCGATGCGCAGCAGGAAACTCTTCCCGAGGACGGCCCGCTCTTGCAGTTGGCCGCGCAGAGGATCGATGAGCTCAATACAAAGTATAGAAGCGCACAAGACGATGCCTTCTTTCTGTTCCATCGTCCGCGCCGCTGGAACGCGCGTGAACGGGTCTGGATGGGCTACGAGCGCAAGCGGGGGAAGCTCGCAGACCTGAACGGGCTTCTGCGCGGTGACCCAAATGGGTGCTCTGAGAAGAGCTTCTCTCTCGTCGTCGGCGCGATCGCAGTCCTGACGAATATCAAGTACGTGATCACCCTGGACACCGATACGCAGCTACCGCGGGACTCCGCTCGGCAGTTCGTCGGGACCTTGGCTCACCCGCTGAATCGTGCGCGCTACGACGACGGCAAGCGGCGCGTCACCGAGGGCTACGGCATCCTTCAGCCGCGCGTGGCCGCGAGCCTGCCGGGCACGAACCAGTCGCGGTACGCGCAATTGCATGGGGGCGAGCCTGGCATCGATCCTTACACGCGAGCCGTCTCCGACGTCTACCAGGATGTGTTCGGCGAGGGCTCTTTCATTGGCAAGGGGATCTACGAGATCGATGCGTTCGAGCGCGCGCTCAAGGGCCGCTTACCCGAAGACCGAATCCTCAGCCACGATCTTCTGGAAGGGTGTTACGCCCGCGCCGGGCTGTTGAGCGACGTGCAATTGTACGAGGAGTATCCCTCCCGCTACAGCGAAGATGTGAGCCGCCGGTATCGCTGGATTCGCGGCGACTGGCAGCTCGTCGGATGGTTGCGGAAACGCGTCCCCGGGCCCAACGGGGGCCGTGAGAGGAACCCCCTTTCGACACTGTCCCAATGGAAGATATTCGACAACCTGCGGCGCAGTGTGGTGCCTGTAGCGTTGATTCTCCTGCTGCTGCTGGGCTGGATGGCGTTGTCGTCGCCTTGGTTCTGGACCCTGTGCGCGATCGGAATCATCCTGATCCCCTCCCTCAGCACCGCGATTGCGGAACTGCTCCACAAGCCGAAAGATGTGATGCTGGGTCAGCATCTCGATGCTTCAATACGCTCAGCCGGCCGGCGCTTCGCCCAGGCGGCCCTTACGCTCGCGACGCTCCCGTACGAAGCTTTCCTCAGTCTGCATGCGATCGCACGCACGGTGGTGCGGGTACTGGTCACACAAAAGCGACTGTTGGAATGGAATCCCTCCGGCGGCCAGGATCCGAGGGGCGGTCTGGGCTTCCTCGCCTGTTTTCGGTCGCTGTGGATCGCCCCCGGGATTGCGTGCGTCGCGGCTGTCTATCTCACGACGTCCAAGCCCGCCGCGTTGGCTGTCGCGGGCCCGATTTTGTGCCTCTGGTTTGCGGCCCCGGCTATCGCCTGGTGGATCAGCCGGCCGCTGGCTGGACACAGAGCAGACCTGACGGCTGATGAGACCCTGTTTCTCCGCAAGGTGTCGAGAAAGACTTGGGGCTTCTTCGAGACTTTCGTTGGCCCGCAAGACCACTGGCTTCCGCCGGACAACTATCAGGAGCATCCAGTTGCCACGGTCGCGCACCGTACCTCACCGACCAACATGGGACTGGCCTTGCTGGCGAATCTGTCTGCGTACGACTTCGGGTACATCCCGGCCGGAGAACTCGTCGTGCGCACCGCGAATGCGCTGCGCACCATGGAGACTCTGGAGCGGCACCGGGGGCACTTCTACAACTGGTACGACACACAGTCTCTAAAGCCGCTGACCCCCGTCTACATCTCGACCGTAGACAGTGGAAACCTGGCGGGCCACCTGCTGACGTTGGCGCCGGGCCTGCGTGCGCTTCGCGAGGACAAGATCCTGGGCTCAAGAGTATTCGAAGGCCTGAGGGATACCTTCGCGATTTTGCTGGACGCTGCCGAAGGACCGGCACGGGCCCGGCTCGCTCCGTTACAGAAAGACCTCGAGTCTGCATGCAGTTTGCCACCAAACACACTCGCAGCCGCGTGGACGTGCCTTGATCGGATCGGCAGCGCCGCCGCGGAATTGGCCGGTAGCCCCGCTATGCCTCCCGAGACTGAAGCCACGTGGTGGGCGCTGGCGCTGGCCCGGCAATGCCGGAGCGCGCTCGATGACTTGACGTTTCTTGCTCCGTGGATTGCGCTTCCGGCCGCGCCGCCTGGGTTCAGCGACCTGCCTGGCGACAGAGAGATTCCGACGCTGCGCCAAGCGGCAAAGCTCGAGGCGGGGTCGCATATGGCTACCGAGTATGCGCTCGGCGCGCAAGCCACAGCGGAGCAAACGGACTGGTTGGCGGAGCGTCGGCGGCTTGTCGAGCAAGGCAGCGGCCGCGCTCGCGAGAGGCTCGCGGCTATCGAAGGATTGGCGCTGCAGTCAAGCGAGCTCGCGCGCATGGAGTACGACTTTCTCTATGACAAGGCCCGCCATCTGCTGACTATCGGCTACAACGTCGGGGAGCACCGGCAGGACTCGAGTTACTACGACCTGCTGGCCTCCGAAGCCAGACTGTGCAGCTTCGTCGCGATTGCACAAGGGCAAGTGCCGCAGGAGAACTGGTTTGCGCTAGGACGCCTGCTCACCACCGCAGGAGGCGAGTCGATGCTCATGTCGTGGAGCGGCTCGATGTTCGAGTACCTTATGCCGCTGTTGGTGATGCCCACCTATCGGAACACGCTGCTCGACCAGACTTGTCGCGCCGCAGTGCAGAGACAGATCGAGTATGGCCGACAGCGCGGCGTGGCCTGGGGCATGTCGGAATCCGGCTACAACGCGGTGGATGTTCACCTCAACTATCAATACCGCGCCTTCGGCGTGCCCGGCCTGGGGCTCAAACGCGGACTGGCCGAGGACGTCGTCATCGCGCCCTACGCCTCGGTGCTCGCGTTGATGGTAGCGCCAGAGGAGGCGTGCGGAAATCTGCAGCGGCTTGACGGGGACGGGCTGCTCGGAAAGTTCGGTTTCTATGAGGCAGTCGACCACACCCCATCGCGTCTGCCACGGGGACAGCGGAGCGTGGTGGTTCGATCTTTCATGGCGCATCACCAGGGGATGAGCCTGCTGTCTCTTGCGTATCTGGTCCTCGATGGTCCGATGCAGAGGCGATTCGAGTCGGACCCGCTGTTCCAGGCCACCCTGTTGTTGCTGCAGGAGCGCATCCCGAAGGCGACAGCATTCCTAGTACATGCCGCGGAGCTACCTGCCATTCGCGGCGCCTCCGCCGGTCCGGAGCTGCCGGTACGTGTACTCGACAGCCCTGATACCGCGGCACCTGAGGTGCAATTGCTGTCGAACGGCAGGTACCACGTCATGCTCACCAGCGCGGGTGGCGGCTACAGTCGCTGGAAGGACCTCGCGGTCACACGCTGGCGCGAAGACACGACCTGCGACAACTGGGGCACCTTCTGTTACATCCGCGACGTGGCGAGTGGGGAGTTCTGGTCGACTGCATATCAACCGACGCTGAAGCGGCCGCCGGACTACGAAGCGATTTTCTCGGAGGGGCGCGCGGAGTTCCGCCGGCGCGATCACGGTTTCGAAACGCATACCGAGATCGTCGTCTCGCCGGAAGAGGATATCGAGCTGCGCCGGGTCCGCATCACTAACCGCTCTTGGACACGCAAAACGATCGACGTCACGAGTTACGCGGAGGTGGTCCTCGCGCCGCCCGCCGCCGACGCGATGCATCCGGCGTTCAGCAATCTCTTCGTGCAGACCGAAATCATCCGTGACCGGCGGGCCATCCTGTGCACTCGCCGGCCGCGCTCCCTCGAGGAGAAGGCTCCATGGATGTTTCATCTGCTCGCCGTGCACGGGGCGAGCATCGGAGAGGTCTCCTACGAGACGGATCGCACGCGATTTATCGGCCGGGGGAACACTGTCGTCGCGCCGCGAGCCATGTCCGAGGCCGGGGCGCTCTCCAACACTCACGGTTCCGTGCTCGATCCGATTGTCGCAATCCAGTGCCAGATAGCACTCGATCCCGAACAATCGGTGACGATCGACATGGCTTCCGGCATAGGCGAGACTCGCGAGGCGGTCTTAAGCCTGGTCGAAAAGTACCAGGATCGCAGGCTCGCGGATCGGGTCTTCGAGCTGGCGTGGACACACAGCCAGGTGGTGCTGCGGCAGATCAACGCTACCGAGACCGACGCGCAGCTCTATAGCCGCCTCGCGAGCTCCGTCATCTATGCGAATGCGTCGCTGCGCGCCGATCCAGCCGTTCTAATCAAGAACCGCCGCGGGCAATCAGGTCTATGGGGCTATTCCATCTCCGGCGACCTGCCGATTGTGCTGCTGCAGATCGGAAACCCGGGCCATATCGATCTGGTACGCCAGCTCGTCCAGGCGCATGCCTACTGGCGGCTGAAGGGACTGGCGGTCGACTTGGTCATCTGGAGCGAGGATCATGCGGGCTACCGCCAGCAGCTGCAGGAACAGATCATGGGTCTAGTCGCGGCCGGCGTCGAAGCACATGTGATCGATCGACCGGGCGGCATTTTCGTGCGACCCGCGGAGCAGATATCGAACGAGGACCGGGTCCTGTTCCAGTCGGTCGCTCGCGCCGTCATCACGGATAGCCGCGGGACGCTTGCGGAACAGATTAGCCGTCGCGGCCCGGTGGAAAGACGAGTTTCGCGGCTCATGCCGACCAGAACCCATCGTCCAGAGGTCTGGGCGCGAGGTGCCCTACCGCGACGCGATTTGATCCTCTCCAACGGACTGGGTGGGTTCGCTGCGGACGGGCGCGAATATGTGATTTCGCCCGCGCCTGGTCAAATGACACCGGCGCCGTGGGCGAACGTGCTGGCGAACGCGCATTTCGGAACCGTGATCTCGGAGAGTGGTCTGGCCTACACCTGGGGCGAGAATGCGCACGAGTTCCGCCTTACGCCCTGGCACAACGACCCGGTCAGCGACTCCAGCGGAGAAGCCATTTATCTTCGCGACGAAGAGACCGGCCACTTCTGGTCTCCCACGTCGCTACCCACCCCCGCAGTGATGCCGTACGTCAGCCGACACGGATTCGGCTACAGCGTCTTCGAACACACGTCAGGCGGGATTCGTTCCGAGCTGTGGGTATACGTGGCCGTGGACGCCGCGGTCAAATTCTCGGTGTTGAAGGTGCGCAACGAGTCGGGCCGGCGCCGGAGGCTCTCCGCAACGGGTTACGTAGAGTGGGTGCTGGGGGATCTGCGGTCGAAGGCGAGCATGCACGTGACCACGGAAGTCGATGCGAGGAGCGGTGCGCTGTTCGCGCGGAACCCTTACAACACGGACTTCGGCGACTGGACTGCTTTCTTCGATGTGGACGATGTGGCTCGCACCTTCACGGGCGACCGCGCTGAATTCCTGGGGCGTAACGGCACGCTCAGAAGTCCCGCTGCCATGGCGCGGTCGCGGCTGTTCGGGAAGACGGGGCCGGCCCTGGATCCTTGCGCCGCTATCCAAGTCAGCTTCGAGCTTCCCGACAGGCAGGAGCGTGAGATCATCTTCAGGCTCGGTGCAGGACGAGATGCCGAGGCTGCGAGCAACCTTGTGCGTCGCTTCCGAGGGGCCACCGCCGGGCGCGGCGCTCTAGAAGCTGTGCGGCAGTATTGGAAGCAGACCCTTGGCGCCGTGCAGGTAGAAACACCAGACGAATCCCTCAACGTACTGGCCAACGGCTGGCTCTTGTACCAGACCTTGGCGTGTCGTGTCTGGGCGCGCAGTGGCTACTACCAATCGGGGGGCGCCTTCGGCTTTCGCGATCAGCTGCAGGACGTGATGGCGCTGATCCACGCCGAACCTAGACTTGTGCGGGAGCACCTGCTCCTGTGTGCGAGCCGTCAATTCCGCGAAGGGGATGTCCAACACTGGTGGCATCCCCCGTCCGGCCGGGGCGTGCGCACCCACTGTTCGGATGACTACCTCTGGCTGCCATTGGCGACGTGCCGTTACGTTCTGAGCACGGGAGACACCGGCGTGCTGGATGAACTCGCGCACTTCCTGGAAGGCCGCCCGGTCAATCCAGAGGACGACTCCTATTACGATCTCCCAGACCGGTCCGAGGACGTGGCAAGCTTGTACCAACACTGTGTCCGCGCCATTGTCAGAGGACTCAGATTCGGCGAGCATGGCTTGCCGCTCATCGGGTCCGGTGACTGGAACGACGGGATGAATCTGGTGGGCAAGCACGGCAAAGGCGAAAGCGTCTGGTTGGCCTTCTTCCTGTGTGAAGTGCTCAAGCAGTTTG
>JBGPPC010000188.1:0-8819 GCA_041488355.1 Gammaproteobacteria bacterium | reverse complement strand
TCCTCTGGCGCTGCCTTCTCCGCGTCGGGATCGACGAACTCCACTTGAATCGCGGCGCCGTCGCTGCGCACGAACAGGAACTGATCGCCTTCCGGGAAGCGGTGCTCGACGATGGTCATCGCGATCGGCGCCAGCAGGTGCTGCTCGATGGCGCGTCGCAGCGGGCGTGCGCCCATATCCGGGGTGAAGCCCTTATCGAGCAGGAACTCGAGCGCCGATTCTTCCCACTCCACTGCCCACTCCCGGTTGCGGAAGCCGCGTCGCTGCAGCACGTTGCGCAATTCCTTCTTGAGGATCTCGCGCATGACCATGCGGCTCAAGGGTCGGAACACCACTACGCGGTCGAGGCGGTTGATGAACTCGGGTCGGAAGGTATCGCCGATCACGCGCAGGATCTGTTGCTCGGAAAACTCGCCCCCTGCGGGATTGAAGCCGAGGCTGGCGGCGCGGTGCTGCGTCGCCCCCAGGTTGGAGGTGAGCACGATGATGCTATGGCGGAAGTCGGCCACGTTGCCTTGCGCATCGGTCAGCCGGCCGTCATCGAATACCTGCAAGAACAGATCCCACACGCGCGCGTTCGCTTTCTCGAACTCGTCCAGCAGCACCACCGAGAAGGGCTGCTTGCGGATGCGGCTGACCAACGAATCGACCTCGCGGTCCTCGCCGCTCTCTCCGACGATGCGCGCCAGCGACGACGGCTCCTGAAACTCGCTCATGTCGAGCCGGATCATCCGATCCTGCGACCCGAACAGGAATTCGGTCAGCGTCTTCGCGACTTCCGTCTTGCCGGTGCCCGTGGGGCCGGCAAACAGGAAAACGCCGATCGGCCGGTGCGGGTCGGTAAGTCCCGCCTTGAGCATGGCAACCCGATCTACCAGGCAGTTCACCGCTTCGGGTTGACCCATCACGCGCTGCTGGAAGAACTCGCGCAAGCTCGCCGCGTCGAGGCCTTCGCGCTCGTCCAGCACGCTGCGTGGCAGCCCGGTGAGCTGGGACAGTGTCACCAGCAGATCGTCGCGTCCAAGCGCGAGGGTTTCACCCTCGACTGCAGCCAGCCGCGACTGGGTCGCGCGCAACAGTTGGATCACATTGCCGGGCTGCGCCTGAATGCTCAGATAGTGTCGCGCCAGGTCGAGGGCCTCACGCAGCACGCCGGGCGCGACCGAAACGCGGGCGGGGGCAAAATCGCGCTCCGCCAGTTGCTGCACCAGCTCCAGCGTTTCGGCGGGCGCCAGGGGCTCGAGCTTCATCTGCTTGAAGGCGAGGCGCACGCGCGGGCGTTCCTGTAGAAGCTTTTGCAGCGCCGCAGGCTGCACCTCGCCAACGATACAGATGCGGCCGGCCTCGGCCGCGGGCAGGAACAGATCCAACACCCCATTCGGGCTGAACCGATGCCGTCCGGCGTAATACAGCTCGTGGAAGTTGGGGACGTACCAGAGCACACGTCGCGCCGCTGCCAGGTTGTCCTGCATCTGCTTCGTGCGCGACTCCAGCTCGCCGACGAACACTTGCCCGGAGAGCACGTCGGCCGCCGACGCCTCGAAGATGGTCCAGCCTCGATCCATCAGCTCGGAGGCGAGCAGGCGGAACAGCGCTGTCTTGCCAGTTCCGGATTCGCCGATGATGAGAAAAGATTGCGGCGGGTCGTGCTGCAGTGCTTGAAGGCTGAGCTTCACCGCTTGAGAAAGCAGTTCATGCTCGACGATGACAGGACCGAGTCGAGCTTCATCCCAGATTTTGCCTACCGATTGGAGATACTTGGTGTCGACACGCGTGCGGTGCCACTGCGCAAGATTCTCCCGTAGGGGCCCAGCAGCGGAGGTCGTTAGAACGTCGAGCAACGGCTCGATGCCTTCGTCGTTCACTTCCGAAGCCGAATCCAGCGCCTCGCCCCACTCGGGCTGCTCCCCCTTCGCCAGCCGCGCGTCGATGAAGTCGCTGATCATCTTCGGGAAGAGAGGGTTGCGGGCCCACCACGGCTGCGCCCCCGCTAACGCCAGGCCAATAACAGGGCGGTCGGCGCGGGCTTCGAGGAAGCGCAGCATGAAGAACCCCACCCAGACATTTACAGAGTGCAGCCGCTTCGCAACGCGCACGGTGGCAGAAGCGCTGTCCTCACGGCGGGCCAACGCCTCGGCCCCTAGCGCAGCGAGTTGCTCGTTCGCACCCACACAGTAGTTCACCACTTGGTCCAGCGGGACAGCGGGGTCAGTCAGACGTGCGACGCCCGCTTCGAACTCGGGGCTGCTCAGCAGATCGCCGGGGTGGGACACGGCGCCGTAGGGCTCCTCCAGTCGTTTAGCGAGCGCAATCGGGTTGAACGGCTGCGTCTGCGGGGTGGTCGTCTGATTCGTCTGCGCGTCTACCGGGGCGGCGCTGGCAGGTTGGGATGCCGGATCCTTGGCCTGGCGCGCAAGGGCCCTCCATCGGAACCCACGCACTCCTCCCATTACCAGGAAGGCAATGACGATCATCCAGATCAAGACGAGAAGCCAGTTCTCGACCATGCTTCGGGTCCGTGTGCGGTATTGGTTTTGAAAGCGGGAGCCGATAGCAAGGGTACGCCTCCCGCGTCGGGAGGAGAACAGATGCCCGGAGGAGCGGCTGGCCGAGGGGAGCTTTCGAGCTCGACTGCTTCGACGCCGAGGCTCGGGAGTATGCATACGCGATAGTTGCAGTGCCGGCACCTTTTGTAGACTATGTGAGTGCGCTTTCGTGTATCCCCGCTTGGGCCGGGCCGATGTGTGTCCGAGTTTGGCGGCCGGTTCCAAGGGAAATCGTTTCGACTGCGGACGCGCTGGATGAGTTGGCCGAGCGCAAGAGCGCGCGCCACCGAAAAAAGGGTCCGATGATCGTCGTTCACCACTTGAACAACTCCCGCTCGCAGCGCGTGCTTTGGCTGCTGGAAGAGCTCGGCCTGGAATACGACATCAAGCGCTACGAGCGTGACCCGAAGACCATGCTCGCGCCGCCAGCGCTGCGCGCGGTGCATGCGCTGGGCAAGTCGCCAGTGGTCACCGACGGCGCGCTGACCCTGGCCGAGTCGGGCGCCATCATCGAGTACGTGGTTGAGCGCTATGGCGGTGGGCGCCTTGCGCCTCCACGCGACACGCCGGAGCGCCTGCGATACACGTACTGGCTGCACTATGCGGAGGGCTCGGCCATGCCTCCTCTGTTGCTGAAGCTGGTCTTCGACCGCATTGAGAGGGCGCCCATGCCCTTCTTCGCGCGCCCTATCGCGCGGGCCATCGCGGGCCGCGCCAAGGGCTCGTTCATCGGGCCACAGATCGCGCTGCATCTGAACTACTTAGAGCAGGAGATCGGGAAGAATGCATGGTTCGTTGGCAACGAGTTCACCGCCGCAGATATCCAGATGAGCTTTCCGCTGGAAGCCGCGGTTGCACGAGGAGGCTTGGACGCGAGCCGACCGAATCTGATGGGCTTTCTCGAACGCATCCACGCACGCCCAGCCTATCGGCGTGCTCTGGAACGCGGCGGACGGTACGCGCTCCTGAGCTGAATGGAAGGGCCAAGCTCCGCGCTGTCCGCGGCGCGCTGAGCTTGACGGTATTGATGAGATTCGTTGTAGAGTTAATCGCAACCCCACTTTCGGGAGACGCATGGCAACCGTTGATGTATATCGGATCACGGACGAGCTCGACGATCCGACTCTAGACGCAGTGGCCGCACGTTTGGAGGCGCGCGGCAAGCACGCTCGCTTCATCTCCATGATGCAAGAGTACCTCGGGGCCATGGAGATCGACTCCGCCGCGACCGTGCTGGATCTAGGTTGCGGGACAGGCGTCGCGTCGCGCGCGATCGCGCAAAGACAGGGGTTCGCGGGGCGGGTGACCGGGATCGACCGCAGCCCTTATCTCATTGCCACGGCGAAACGCTTTGCTGCAGGGGAGGGTGTCGCAGATGTCACCGAGTTTCGTACCGGAGACTCCCAGAGCCTGAGCCTTCCAAACGCAGGATTCGACGCCGTGGTGGCGCACACACTGATCAGCCACGTTGAAGATCCGGCTTCCGTCCTGAGAGAAATGGCGCGCATCGTGAAACGGGGCGGAAGGATCGGCATCTTCGACGGCGACTATGCCTCGCTGACGTATGGAACTATCGATCCGACCAAGGGCAAGGCCACGGACGAAATGATCATCAATGCCTTGGTCACCAATCCGAGAGTGATGCGGGAGATGCCACACCTGCTGAAAGAGGCCGGCTTGGTGCTCGAGGCCTCGTTTGCGCACGTTGTGGCGGATATCGGCAGCGCAGACTTCTTTGCGCCCGGGCTCCAATCTCTCGTCAGAGTTCTGCCGAAGTCGGGCGCGATGAGCGAGAGCGAGGCTCGGGCCTGGGTGAACGCCATGCTGAGGCAATCCGACGAAGGTACCTATTTCGGCGCCAGCAATTTCTACAGCTACGTTGCAAGGCGACGCTGAGCGCTGCCGCACATCGCCAAGCGCATCCGGGAATTGATGCCAGACCGAAGAAGAGCGCTCCAGGTGGCCGCCGGTGCGATAGCCGTACTGGGCGCCGGCGTCGCGTGGCGTGCCTGGGATCAGGGGGTGTTCAGCACGGGGGAAGGACCCGCGTACGAACCCTGGCTAACCTGGGAAGGCGGGGACGCTGCATCGCCTCGACATCTGGTGCGAGCAGCGATACTGGCTGCAAATCCTCATAACAGCCAACCTTGGCGCTTCCATATCCAGCCCGGGAGCATTGACCTGTTTGCCGATCGAAGCCGCAACATCGGCAGCATCGATCCGCTGCTGCGCGAGATGCACATCGGCTTGGGATGCGCGCTCGAGAACCTCATTCTTGCCGCTTCGGCGCAGGGCTTCGGACACAAGCTCGCGCTCTTTCCAAACCCCAATGAGATGGCTCACGTTGCGCGAGTGGATCTCGAGGCCGGATCTGAGCCGAAAAGCATTTCACCTCTGTACGCAGCGATTCCCCATCGCCACACAAACCGCGGTGCCTATGACGCGGCTCGAGCCCTGGACCCCTCGGTGTTTAACGACATGCAGGCGCTCGGCAAGGATCTTCCCTCAGTTTCCGTGCGCTGGTTCACGAGCGCGGATTCGCGTCGGCGCATCGGAGAGCTGGTTGTTCAAGCGACCGAAGCGATCATCTCCGATCGGCAGCAGTCGCAGGACAGCGCCGCATGGTTCCGCGCGAGCTGGCAGGAGATCCAGCAAAAGCGCGATGGCCTGACTGTCGACGCTCAGGCACTGCCAGGATGGATGCGTGCGGCGGCCAAGGTGCTGCCGCCGATAAGTCAGGAGCAGTCGGAGCGGATCTGGCTCAAGTCGACACGGGACGTGCAGGTGGCAACCGCGCCTGCCTTCGGGATGCTCCTGGTGCGCGACGCAGCGGACAATTCCAACCGGGTGCAGAGCGGACAGCTTTGGCAGAGGATGCATTTGTGGGCGGAAACCAAGGGTATCGCCATGCAGCCCCTGAACCAGATGCCAGAGCGTACCGACCGGGAGCACAGCCTTGGCATCGAGCCTCGATTCGGCAACGCGCTCAAGGAGCTCGCTGGCGATCCCGGCTGGGAGGTCCTGATGCCATTCCGACTCGGCTATCCCACGGTCGCCGCATTGGCCAGTCCCCGGCGCAGCGTCGACGAGGTCATCGTTGCGTAGTGGCTATACTGACGTTGTCAGCAATCGGAGGGTGAAACATGTTCGATCTGAAGGGCAAGGTCGCAATCGTGACCGGTGGGAACGGAGGAATCGGATTGGGCATGGCGCGAGGCCTGGCCAAAGCCGGGGCGCGCGTTGTAGTTGCCGCTCGGAACAAGGAGAAGTCGGGCGCTGCAGTGCGCGAGCTCCAGGCACTGGGTGCAGAGGCGCTCGCCGTCAGCGTCGATGTGACGCAGGAGAAGTCGGTCGACGCCATGGTCAGCGAGACGGTGAGACAGTGCGGCGGGCTCGACATCCTGGTCAACAATGCGGGGATCAACATCCGCAAGCCGGCGCAGGAACTGTCTCTGGAGGAATGGCGGCAAGTGCTCGACACCAACTTGACCAGCGCATTTCTGTGCTCGCGCAGCGCGTATCCGCACATGAAGCGCGCTGGCGCCGGCAAGATCATCAACATCGGGTCGATGCTCTCGATCTTCGGCGCGGCGTTCGCGCCCGCCTATGGCGCGAGCAAAGGCGGCATCGTCCAGCTCACGAAGTCGCTGGCGACGGGGTGGGCGCGGGACAACATCCAGGTCAATGCCGTGCTGCCGGGCTGGGTCGACACCGACCTCACGCGCCAGGCCCGTAAAGAGATCCAGGGCCTGAACGAGCGCGTCCTTGCCGGCACGCCGGCGGGTCGGTGGGGCGGCATCGATGACTTCGGCGGAATCGCAGTATTCCTGGCGAGCTCCGCTTCCGATTTCCTCACCGGCACCGCGATTCCGCTGGATGGCGGATATTCGACCCTGATCTGATCGAAGATACGCATCGGGTGCGAAAGGGATGTTGGCAAAGCGTCTAAGATCGGGGTCGATCCTCGCGCTGGTCGCGGTATTGTCGGCCGGCTGTGCGGATCCGGGTGTCAAGCAGATGGTCGCCAAGCCGAAGCCCTTCGCAGCCGAGGGGGCAAATTCAGCGGAGCGAAGGGTCGTTCTGTTCAGGGCTGTCGTGGACATCGATGGGGCGCCCATGGAGGAGCCGTGGTCGCTTCATTTCAGCGGTCTGGGCTTGTTTACCGTCGTCGGCCCGAAGGGCACGAGCCTCACCAGCGCACACAGCTTTCTCCCGGGCCGTCCCAACGCCGCGGCGAGCGACGAGGGCTGGGCATTTCTCGCCCTGCCTCCCGGAACCTACCAGCTGCTGTTCGAGGGCTCGGCCATCCAGTTTGCGCTGGCCGGCGCTCAGTACTTCAGTTCGGAGGCGGTTCCAATCGGCCGCTCGCCTCCTTCCATATTCGTCGTGCCCCCCGATGCGGGTCTCATCTACATCGGAACGTTCAGCTTCACATGTCACGAACCGACGAGCCGACCGGACGCGCTCAAAGCCGAGTGCACGAGATTGGAGATACGCGACGAAGCGCAGCTTGCGCGCCAAATCGCGCAGACCTCGTTCGGCAACTATGGCCCGTTGCAGGAGGCTCTGGCGTTAGCGCCACAGGCGAAGTCCCTCCGCTAGCCCCTCAAAACTCGGCGTCGAGCTCCTCGAGCTCGTCGGGCTCGATCCTCGCCGCCTCCACCCACTCGATCATGTCCGGCAGGGCCATGACGCTATCGCAATACCCTGCACACTGGGCGTCCAGCTTCACGTCATAAGTCAGGAAACGCGTGCAAACGGGCGCGTACATGGCATCTGCCATCGACAGTGTGCCGAACAGGTAGGGTCCTCTGTAGATGGAGAAGCAGTCGCGCCAGACAGTCACGATGCGGTCGATGTCGGCCCGCGCGCCTGTCCAAACTTTGAATCCTGGGAAGTGTGCCTTGATGTTCATCGGTAACGCGGATCTGAGATTGCTGAATCCGGAATGCATTTCGCCGCAAATCGCACGGCAGTGCGCGCGTGCGGCCCGGTCGGCCGGCAGCAGCCGCGCCTTCGGCCTGATCTCGTGTAGATACTCCGCGATCGCGAGCGTGTCCCATACCTTGATCCCGTCGTGCTGCAGGCAGGGCACGAGGAACGAAGGGGACATCAGCAGCAGCTCGGCGCGCGTCGAAGGATCGTCGCTCGGCATGACCTTTTCGTCGAACTCGAGGCCAGCCATCCTGCACAGGAGCCAACCGCGCAGAGCCCAGGACGAGTAGTTCTTGCTGCTGATGGTGAGTTCGGCGTTGGCCATAGCGCTCCCCCTTCCCTTGATGGCTTGGTGAGTGTGCTCAGCTGCTGGCGAGAATGACGTTGCGCACGATCGGATAGATCTGATTCTGCCACCGCTTGCCACTGAACACCCCATAGTGGCCCACACCCGCCTGCATGTGATGCCGCTTCTTGTAGGGGCGCAGCCCGCTGCACAGCTCCAGCGCGGCCATGGTCTGGCCGAGCGAGCAGATATCGTCCTTCTCCCCTTCGACGGTCAGCAGCGCGCTGCGCCGGATCGCGCGAGGCTCGATGCGATGGCCGCGCCATGCCAATTTCCCGACCGCCAAAGCGTATTCCTGGAAGACGGTCTGCACCGTCTCGAGGTAGAACTCCGCAGTGAGATCGAGTACCGCGAAGTACTCATCGTAGAAGGTTTTTGTTGCCTCGGCCTTCTCGTGTTCGCCCGCGGTCAAATTCGAGTAGAGCTCCGCGTGAGCCTTCACGTGACGCTCGAGATTCATCGCCATGAAAGCGGCGAGCTGCACGAAGCCAGGATAGACGCGCCGCCCCGCGCCCGGATACCGAGCGGGAACTGTTGCAATGAGATGCTGCTCGAACCAGTCGATCGGCCGGCTCGTCGCCAGCTCATTGACCTTGGTCGGATTGATGCGCGCGTCGATGGGCCCGGCCATGAGCGTCATGCTCGAGGGCTGCGCGGGGTTTCCCGCTTGCGCCATGATCGCGACCGCAGCGAGCGCGGTCACGCAGGGCTGGCACACCGCGACGAGATGTGCCCCTGGTCCGATCGCCTCGAGGAAGCGAATGATGTGATCGACGTATTCGTCGAGACCGAAGCGTCCATGCGACAGGCTTACATCGCGAGCGTTGTGACAATCTGTGAGGTAGACGTCATGCTCGGGCAGGAGGGTGTTGACGGTGCTACGCAACAGCGTGGCGAAGTGGCCCGAAAGTGGTGCAACCACCAGCACTCGGGGTTGTTCGACGGCGACGTCTTTCTTGAAGTGCAGCAGCGTCGCGAACGGCGTGACGTCG
>JBGPPC010000187.1:0-8865 GCA_041488355.1 Gammaproteobacteria bacterium | reverse complement strand
GTTCGTGGTCACCTTCGTGATCATGTTGCCGATCACGATCAAGACCGGCGATCCGATCAAGGGCTGGGAAGCGGGGCTCACGTGGGTGTTCATCCAAAGCTTCGTGCTGATGATCGGCGGCTACCTCGGGCCTTACATCCGAAAGGTTACCCCGCGCGCTGCTCTGCTGGGCACGTTGGCTGGTGTATCGATCGCGTTTATCTCCATGCGTCCCGCGCTCGAGATGTTCATGACGCCGGTGATCGGGATCGTGTGCTTCGCGATCATCCTCGTCAGCTGGTTCGGCAACGTGCGCTATTTCCGGGGTATTCCCGCTGGCCTGGTGGCGATCGCGGTCGGTTCCACAATCGCGTGGGGCTCCACAGCTTTAGGCCTTAACTATGGCGGCATGAGCCTGGAGAATCTCGCAAACTCTTTCTCGGGTTTCGGTTTCTCGCTTCCAGTGCCGGCCTTTGATCATGTGTTCTCCGGCTTCCAGTTCCTCGGCGTCATCCTTGTCACCGCAATCCCGTTCGGCATTTACGACCTGGTCGAGGCGTTGGACAACGTCGAGAGCGCATCCGTTGCAGGGGACAGCTTTCCGACGACGCGCGTGCTGACCGCCGACGGTGTCATCAGCCTGATCGGATGTTTGATGGGCAATCCCTTCATCAATGCGGTGTACATCGGCCATCCGGGGTGGAAAGCGATGGGCGGGCGCATCGGCTACTCGGCTGCCACCGGCGTTGTCGTGATCTTGCTTTGCGTGCTGGGCATTGTCTCGGTGATGATGGCGCTGATCCCGGTGGTCGCCATCTCGCCCATCCTGCTCTACATTGGCATGCTGATCGGCTCGCAGGCGTTCCAGGAAACGCCCAAGAGCCACGCGCCGGCGATCATTCTCGGTCTCGTCCCGCATGTGGCTGCGTGGGGCAAGCTGCAGATCGACAATGCGCTAGGCGCCGCCGGAACCTCAGCGGCCGCCGTCGGGTTCGACAAGCTGGGGCAGGTTGGTATCCTCTACAAAGGTCTCGCCGTGATGGGCGGCGGCGCCATCCTCGGTGGCTTGATGCTGTGCGCGATCGCCGTGTTCGTGATCGAACGGGAGTTCACCAAGGCCGCCGTGTTCTCGCTGGTTGGAGCCGTGTTGACGTTCTTCGGTTTCATTCACGGCGAAGCGATCGGCGTTGGCCAGACGCCGCTGGTGGCGATCAGCTATCTGGGTGTGGCCGTGATTCTGTTCGGTTGCGCCAAGTACGCCGTGGTGACGCCGAAACCAGCAGAGATGGCGGGACACGAGCCGCTGCACGCGGCATCCAGCTCGGCCAGCTGAAGGATACGACATGACTCGCAAGTCGATGGCCGCCGAACCCTACGAGCTGGAGCTCGACCCGGCAACCACTGCGTTGCTCATCATAGATATGCAGCGCGATTTCGTGATGCCGGGCGGGTTCGGTGAAGCGCTGGGGAACGACGTCACGCAGCTGCAGGTGACCATCGCCCCGACCAAGACGGTGCTCGAGGCTGCGCGCAAGATGGGCATGCTCGTAATTCATACGCGCGAGGGGCACCGCCCAGATCTCAGCGACTGCCCGCCCAGCAAACTCGTGCGCGGCAAAGGCAAGACGCGCATTGGGGATCCGGGGCCGATGGGGCGCATCCTGGTGCGTGGCGAAGTCGGCCACGACATCGTGCCGGAGCTGTACCCCAAGGCGGGCGAAGTCGTAATCGACAAGCCTGGTAAGGGCGCATTCTTCGCCACCGATCTGGAATTGATCCTGCGCGACCGTGCGATCAAGACCCTGATCGTATGCGGTGTGACCACGGAGGTGTGCGTGAATACCACCGTGCGCGAAGCCAATGATCGCGGCTATGAGTGCGTGGTGCTGTCCGACTGCGTAGGCTCCTACTTCCCCGAGTTCCAAAAGGCCGCCCTCGCCATGATCAAGGCTCAGGGCGGCATCTTCGGCTGGGTGTCCGACTCCAAGCGCGCGATCGCGGCATTAGCGACCTAACTCCAACGACCCCCACCCCAACCCTTGTTTTCCCCGCCTTGCGGGGAGGGAGAGGGAGCGGGTTGGGAATCGCCCGGTTGTACGAACCGGCGCGAGATGTTTCAATCTCGCCATTCAACCGCCGGACGCTTCATGGAAAGCTACATCGTCGATTGGCTGAACCTCGGCGTGCGCTGGCTACACTTCATCGCCGGTATCGCCTGGATCGGCGCCTCGCTGTACTTCGTCTGGCTCGACAACCATCTGGTCCCGCCCCGCGATCCGCTCGATCGGGGTCGCGGCGTCTACGGCGAAGTGTGGTCGGTGCACGGTGGCGGCTTCTACCGCGCCCAGAAATATCTGCTCGGTCCGAGGGACGAACCGCTCGCCGCGCACCTCCACTGGTTCAAGTGGGAAGCGTACGTCACCTGGCTGTCTGGGATGGCGCTGCTTGCCATCATCTACTGGTGGGGCGCGAGCGCCTATCTCATCGACCGCACGGTGCTGGAGCTGTCGGTTCCCGCCGCTATCGCAATCTCCGCGGTCTCGCTGGTCCTCGGCTGGCTGGTCTACGACGCGCTGTGCCGACTGGTCCAGAACGAGCTCGCGCTCGGTGTGGTTCTGTATGCGCTAACCGTCGCCTCGGCGTGGGGCTACGGTCACGTCTTCGGCGCCCGTGCGGCCTACCTTCACGTTGGAGCGCTGATCGGGACGATCATGGTATGGAACGTGTTTTTCCACATCATCCCTGGCCAACGCAAGATGGTCGAGGCGATCCGCGCCGGCCGCGACCCGGATCCGCGCTATGGTGCGATCGGAAAGCAGCGCAGCGTGCACAACACCTACTTCACGCTGCCGGTGCTGTTCATTATGATCAGCAATCACTTCCCGATGACGTTCGGCCATCGTCATGCATGGGCGGTTCTGGCGGTGATCATGCTGGCGGGGGCGTTGATCCGGCAATACTTCGTTCTGCGGCACAGCGGGAAGAATGCTTGGACCCTGCCGGCCATCGCGGTGATTTTGCTCGCTGGCCTGGTGATCTGGATGGCGCCTGCGCGCGGCACCGCGAGCGCGGCGGCCAGCGAAGTGACCTTCGCCGAAGTGCGTCCGATCTTCGCCGAGCGCTGCGCCGTCTGTCACGCCGAGCATCCCAGCTTTGCCGGCTTCCAGCAACCGCCCGCTGGCGTGATGCTCGACACGCCTGAGCGGATCCGCGCCGCTGCTCCGCGTATCCAACAGCAGGCGGTGAGCACACAAGCGATGCCGCTTGGCAACCTCACCCACATGACCGACGACGAGCGTGCCCGCGTGGCCCGATGGCTTGTGCGGGGGGCTCCGGTCGACTGAACGTAATCTAGGGGCGCCCACCGATTGCGCCGCGATTTTCGATGGCAGGGAGAGGAACATGGCGAGCGCGAATGGGGTAACAATGCGGCAGGTCCAACCGGTCGACGAGGTTCTGCCTCACGGGCAGCTTCTGATCCTGGGACTCCAGCACGTGCTGGTGATGTATGCGGGCGCCGTCGCGGTGCCGCTGATCCTAGGCTCGGCACTCAAGCTCCCGAGGGAGCAGGTCGCTTTGCTGATCAATGCGGATCTGTTCGCGTGCGGCATCGCGACCTTGATCCAGTCGATCGGTGTCTGGAAGTTCGGCATTCGCATGCCGGTGATGATGGGTGTCACCTTCGCTTCTGTCGGCCCGATGTTGGCGATGGCGGCCGACCCGGAGCTGGGGCTGCTGGGTATTTACGGCGCGGTGATCGCAGCAGGTGTGATTGGAATCCTGATCGCGCCGCTTGTCAGCAGATTGCTGCCGCTGTTTCCGCCGGTGGTCACCGGCACGATCATCGCGGTGATCGGGATCTCGCTCATGCGCGTCGGGATCAACTGGGCCGCCGGAGGGCAACCCGCTGCACCCAACTACGGCGATCCGTTCAACTTGCTGGTCGCCCTCGTCGTCCTGATCACAATCCTGCTCATCACCAAATACGTGAAGGGCTTCTTCGGAAACATCGCCGTCCTTCTGGGCATCGTCATCGGCTTTGCCATCGCCTTGGCCTTCGGCAAAGTCAGCTTTGCCGGGCTCGAGCAGGCGAAGTGGGTCGATCTCATCTACCCATTCCAGTTCGGTATGCCGAAGTTCGATGTGGTGGCAATTTTGACCATGACGCTGGTGATGATCGTCGTCATGATCGAATCCACGGGCATGTTCCTGGCGCTCGGCGAGCTCACCGGCAAGACGGTCACGCAGGAGCTCCTTGCGCGGGGCTTGCGCACCGACGGGCTCGGCACGCTCATCGGTGGCATCTTCAACACATTTCCCTATACGTCGTTCTCCCAGAATGTCGGGCTGATCGGGGTGACGGGTGTGCGCAGCCGCTGGGTCACGGCGGTTGGCGGCGGTATTCTGATCTTGTTCGGCATCTTTCCGAAAATGGGCCACGTGGTCGCCTCAGTGCCGCAGTTCGTGCTCGGGGGCGCCGGCGTCGTGATGTTCGGCATGGTTGCTGCCACGGGGATCAGGATCCTGGCGAGCGTCAACTACGTCGAACAGAAGGCCAACCCGTACATCATCGCGATCAGCATCGGCTTCGGGATGATTCCGCTGGTGGCGGACAAGTTCTTCCAATACATGCCCAAGGCGCTGTCGCCGCTGCTGCATTCAGGCATTCTGCTCGCGTCCATTGCCGCGGTCGTCCTGAACCTGTACTTCAACGGCGCGACCCCGCGCGACAAGGCGATCCGCGCCGCGGGCGCCGGTGCACATCACGCCGAGGCGGGGTAATCTGCGCTAACCGCACGATCGCGTCTGTCATGTCGACCTTGACTCTCGAGCGTATCAACGCGATGACACCTCAAGCGTTTCTCGGCGCCCTCGGCGGCGTGTTCGAGCATTCGCGCTGGATTGCAGAAGGCGCGTTCGCCGCACGGCCGTTCGCGAACGTCGCAGCGCTGCACGAGGCGATGGTAACTGCAGTGAAGAAGGCTTCTCGCGAGCGCCAACTTGCGTTGCTCAACGCACACCCTGAGTTGGCCGGAAAGGAGGCGCAGGCCGGTGCGTTGACCAGTAGCTCCACTGCGGAGCAGGCAAGCGTGGGATTGAACGCGCTCGGCCGCGAGGAGATACAGGCCCTTGCGCGCTGGAACCGCGAGTACCGGGAGAAGTTCGGCTTTCCGTTCATTATCGCCGTGCGCCGGCATACCAAGGCGTCGATCTTCAGCGAGATCGAACGACGGCTGGCGAACGACACCGAGACAGAGCTGGACGCTTGTCTCGAGCAGGTATTCCTCATCACGCGCTTGCGGCTCGAAGCCTTGGTCGCCGGACAACCTGGGAGCGCAACATGACCACCAGCGGCAGGCTCACGACCCACGTCCTCGATACGGGCAACGGGTGCCCGGCCACGGGCATGAAGATCGAGTTCGCAGTGCTCGAGAACGGCGCCTGGGTGGATTTAAAGGTGCTTCACACGAACGCCGACGGTCGGACCGACCAGCCGCTTGCGTCCGGCGCCGAGATGCGCAAGGGCGAGTTCCGGCTGCTGTTCCATGTCGCCGAGTATTTCCGCAACAGGGGGACGCGACTTCCCGATCCGCCGTTCCTCGATATTGTGCCCCTGCGCTTCGGTATTGCCGATCCTCTAGCGCACTACCACGTCCCCCTGCTGTGCAGCCCTTGGAGCTATTCGACCTACCGCGGTAGCTGAGGCCCTTCCGTCAACGGTTCTTCCACTCCGGCGGACGCTTTCCGATGAAGGCGTCGATGCCTTCGCCCGCGTCCTCGGCCATCATGTTGCAGGCCATCTCCTCGGCCGCATACTGATAGGCGCCCTCCAGACCCATTTCGAGGTGCTTGTAGAACATGCGCTTGCCGATCGTGACGGCGACGGCGGATTTGCCGACGATCTTTTGCGCGAGCTCATCCACGGCGGCGTCGAGCTGCGAGGCGGGCACGGCTCGGTTGACAAGCCCGCGTTGCACCGCGGTCTGGGCGTCGATGAAGTCGCCGGTCAGCAGCATCTCTATCGCTTGCTTGCGCAGCAGATTGCGGCCCAATGGGACGCTGGGCGTCGAGCAGAACAGCCCTACGTTGATCCCGGACACAGCAAACGTGGCGTTGTCCGAGGCAACCGCCAGATCGCACTGGGCAACCAGCTGACAGCCGGCGGCGGTAGCGATGCCATGCACGCGCGCGATGACGGGCTGCGGGATGTGCGTGATGCTCAGCATGACGCCGCTGCACTGAGCAAACAATTTCTGGTAATACGCCTTGCGCGGGTTGGAGCGCATCTGCTTGAGGTCGTGCCCTGCGCAGAAGGCGGGCCCGCTCCCGGCGATCACCACCACCCGCACCGACTGGTCCTTGCCGATCGCATCGAGGGCGGACTGCAGCTCGCCAAGCAGCTGCTCCGACAACGCGTTGTAGTGCTTGGGCCGATTCAGCGTGAGCGTGGCGATGCCCCCGGCGTCGTGCCGCAGCAGAAGCTTTTCCTCGACGGGTGTGGCGATAGAGGTCGTCATGCGAAATTCTCCCTCGATTCCGTTGACGGTCATTATAGGTCCAACGGGTCTATAGGTCTTTCCTCCCGCTTCTTTGGAGGGGTTCAAGCCGTCGCGAGCTGATTTTGTCTACATCCGCGGTTTATTTCCTACGGACGCATGCCGAGGCGAAAGTGTGAAGCCGTGGGGGAAGGTCGACACTTCCCGGTGTCGCTGTCTTGCGCGCTGCGCCTTATGGAGGGATAGGTACTCTTCCACGTCGCGCGCTTGGTTTCCGACCACAACAACAGCTTCAACTAGCCAGCTTTGAGGAACGCCCAATTCCGCTGCCCACCATGCAATGTGCCATGACTTGCTGACGTCAATCACGTACTGATTGTTTTTGGGTAGGGACCGCATACTTCACCTCCGTACCGGCTCACGATAATGCATGCAGCCTATTCTGGTATCGAAACGGGAGCTATCGGAGAACTTCTGAATTGCCCGTCAGACACTGTCTCACGTTAGCGCGAGGCGACGGGTGTGTCGCTTAGTTGCTGCAGAGGAACGCGCCCTAATTGGCCAGAGCGCGGCGAATGCATAGCTTTCTTGAGATCGGCGAAATCAACGTTGAGAACGATCTTGCCGGCGGCCTTTCCACTGTTGAGGCGCACACCGAGGTAGCCGAACCGAAGCTCGGGGGACATTGCCCGGATGGTATCGGGGATGCCAGTGGGCGCGGCGCCGCCAGAGGGTATGTCATGGGGATGTATTGTCAATGCACCAACTACGCGCGCGATTGCGTTTCGCAAGCATGGCAAAAAGACGCCCGCGTGGAGTCGGGCAAATAAGGAAGACTTGGGAATGCTCCACGAGGGGAGACCTGTCGCCGCTATAACGGGGAGCAGAACCGGCGAACAGGGCGCTACCCACTCGGGGGAATGGTTGACGCGATGAGTCGCCGGTTCTGCATTGAGTCGGACTCACCCGCGCGCACGCGCGAGGCAACTGCTTGCAAGCGAGCAAGTATCCGGGAACGGGGATATTTCGCTAGAGAGGGCAAGGTTCCAATTCCCGCGCTTCCTCGTCGGCGAGCTGTTTGCGGCGCGCCCCTTCAGCCGCCAGCTCTCCCTGGATGAACTCGATAACCAGCTAGCCCGTGGCGGCCGGCATATGATGCTCAATCTCGGCCCGGATCGAGGGCCAGAGGTCACGAAAGCCGACATTCACACGCAAAGTAGGCCTGCGCGGTGACCGTCGCGCTGCCTGTCCCTGCTTCCATGTGGCCCATACCACCACCTCCACAACTCTTCATGAGCGCCGGCGTGGGGATCAGTAGCGATAGGGCAAGTAGAACCCGCCCGATGCGACGCATGGCTGGCCTCCAATGGTTGAGGTATTCGGTAGGTGCCTCACGGTGGGAGATTCGTTCAAATTGCGCAGCGATTAGTGGAGGACAGCAGAACATGGTGATGGAAAGCTGACATGAGCATGGACGTTCTGTTGCAGGGCGTGCTCGCGGCGAACCAGCAGTCTGTAATGAAACGCCGACCAGGTGAAAGAAGAGCGCAACTTCTGTGCTGCCGGGCTAGACTGTTACGTTGTCACTTGGAGGCATTCCAATGGACACGTGGTTCGGGTATATCGACGACTTCCTCACCACCGATTCTCTTCGCATGGTGGTGCTCGGCTCGCTCTTCGGCGCAGTCCTAAGTGTGCCGATTACCTGGTTCTTCTCTTGGTGGTTCTACCGGAGAGCGGTCGAAGACCTGCGGGACGCCGCCAGTGAGATGAGGCGGGAATCGCAGCATCTCCGAGACTACTTGCGGGATCTTGTGCTTCTCGAGTCGAAGGAGAGGAGGACAAGGTAGCGGGAGCCCCCGCTCTGTGTGACCTCAATACGGCTCCAGAACTGAGCTTACTTTAGCCCGAGGCTTTCGCGAAGCTTGCGGGGATCTAGCTTCTTCATCATGTTTCTCCTTGACGGTTCCAAAGGGCCGATGCTCTTTCCACGCCAGGTCGCATCGAAGGTCCCGGACGATAGCTTCAATCATGATGCTCTAGCCTGGTGTCATATTAGGTCAACGCGATGAGGTTACGCCGCCGTGACCTTCAAGGCGTTAGACTGGCGCTGCAGCATGAGCGAAGTGCTCAGCTCTGAACTCCATATCGCACTTCTGGCCATGCCTAGATCTGGTTCCAGAAGTCACCGGAAGGCCGGGCCAGTTTGCAGCCAGTGCGCAAGCGATGTTCTATTCAAGTTAGAGTGCGTCGTTTGCTTGACGCTGGCCAAAGGGGTCTCCAGCCACGCCTGCAGGAAACGGAAAGAGGCCACGATGACAAAGAAGCAGCAGAGCTTGAAACCGAGGGGCGTGCTCAAGGACGAGCGTTTGCGGCTGAGCGAAGAGCG
>JBGPPC010000186.1:0-8878 GCA_041488355.1 Gammaproteobacteria bacterium | reverse complement strand
GTGGGCGGCACGCACGTCATGTACGTCCTGCAGCACGGGGATAAGCCCGAGCTGTACGGGCTGCCCAAGGACCCGACCATCAGTCCGCTGGTGAGCCTTTGGAAGGGGGTGGGCAAACCCATCGCGTTGCTGGCCTTGGGCGTGGCGGCGCTGGGCACCTTCTTCCACTACGTCAAGGTCGGGCCGAGCGAGGTCGAGGAAGACGAGAAGGAGAAGGTATGAACAAGGCCAACCTGATCGAGCGCTACGAGGCCTCCGACCGCATCAATCACTGGCTGGTGGCGATCACCTTCGTCCTGTTGGCGGTGTCGGGGCTGGCGCTGTTCCATCCCTCGATGTTTTTCTTGAGCAACTTGCTGGGCGGCGGGCCCTGGGCGCGCATCCTGCACCCCTTCATCGGTCTGGTGATGTTCGTGTCGTTCGTCTTTCTGGCGATGCGCTTCTGGCGCCACAACGTGCTCGACAAGAACGACAAGCAGTGGCTGAAGCAGTGGGAGGACGTGGTCAACAACCGCGAAGACAAGCTCCCCGAGGTCGGCCGCTATAACGCCGGCCAGAAGGTGCTGTTCTGGGTGATGGTGGCGTGTTTGATCGTGCTGCTGTTGACGGGGTTCGTCATCTGGCAGCCCTACTTTACCCCGGCCTTCCACATCACCCTGGTGCGCATCGCCGTGGTGTTGCATGCCCTCGCCGCGTTCCTGCTCATCCTCGGTATCATCGTCCACATCTACGCCGCGATCTGGGTGAAGGGCACCATCCGCGCGATGACCCGTGGCTACGTGACACACGTCTGGGCCAAGAAGCATCACCCGGCATGGCACAGGGAAGTGACGAGCAACAGCGGCCCGAAGTGAGGCCGCGACGGCTCGTCATCCCGGCGAATGCCATCGCAGATCATCAAAGACGGCTCCATCGCCGGCCAGATCCCTGACATCCCGGCCTTCCGGTCCGTCTCCGTCGACGTCTTCACCGAACGCGCCGAGCGTCTCAAAGCGCTCGCGCCCGGCCATGCCCTTGAAGCCTACCTGCGCTTCGCAGCCGCGCTATCCCTCGCTCAGGCCGAGACGCTGCGTTCGCTTCCGGCCCTGCAGGTCCCCGACGAACCGATCCTCGCGCACTGCCGCGAACACGGCCTGCCGCCGCTCTCAGTGGACGGTCACCGGCGCGATCCGGCCTGGCGGACGGGTTTGGCGGAGCTGATCTTCAAGCTCGACCACGACGCCGTTCCTCCGCAAGCGTCCGACATAATGAAGCGATTGAAAACGGTGGAGGAGCGCAGCTTGGAAGCCGCCGCTTCGAACCTCCTGGCCGGCGTCTACGCCGAACTCGACGCAGGCCCGGCGCCCTTCATCGCCGCTGCTCTGCAGCTCTATTGGGTAAAGATGGCGCTACAGCTAGGGCAACGCGCGGCGGCTGATCCCGCGCAAATCGGGCTCTGCCCCGTCTGCGGCTCGCACCCGGTGGCAAGTGTGGTGCGCATCGGCGGAGCGCAGCAGGGGTTGCGTTACCTGGTGTGTTCCCTGTGTGCATCCGAGTGGCACATGGTGCGGGTCAAGTGCTCGGGCTGCGGGTCTACCAAGGGCATCTCCTACCTCGGCATCGAGGGCGGCAGCGAGGGGATCAAGGCCGAGAGCTGCGACGAGTGCAAGACCTACCTCAAGATCTTCTACCTGGAGAAGGACACCAGCCTGGTGCCGGCGGCCGACGACCTCGCCACGTTGGCGCTGGACATGATGGTGGATCAGGAAGGCTACAACCGCATCGGACCCAATCTCCTGTTCCTGCCGGGCGCCGCCTGACGCGCACCTGCGGCGGTACAATCAGTCGCCTCCTAAACCGGAGCGGCTGTCGTTGAATAAACCCATCGCCTCCTCACTCCTGGTGTCGCGCCCCGGCGTGGCCGCGCTGCCATCGGTCGACCGGATACTCGGACTGCCCTTCGTGCCGTCGCTGTCCGGCTCCTACGGACGTGCGGCGGTGAACGACACCATCCGCGCGCTGCTGGCGGAGAAGCGGCAGGCGATCCTCGATGGCGCGGCGCCAGAATCGGTATGGCCCGCGGGCGAGCAATGGATTCAAGCCGAGCTGCGTACGCGATTGGAGTCGGCTTCAAGCCCCCGGCTGCGACGGGTGTTCAACCTCACCGGGACGGTGTTGCACACCAACCTCGGCCGCGCGCTCATGCCCGAGGAAGCGGTCCAGGCGGTGGCCATGGCCATGCGCTCGGCCGTGAATCTGGAGTACGACCTCGAATCCGGCGGACGGGGAGATCGCGACGACCTGGTGGAGGGCCGGCTGCGGGAGCTGACCGGTGCCGAGGCCGCGACGGTGGTCAACAACAACTCCGCCGCGGTGCTGCTCGCGCTCAACACGCTCGCACAACGCAAAGAGGTGATCGTCTCGCGCGGAGAGCTGATCGAGATCGGCGGCGCCTTCCGCATGCCCGACATCATGGCGCGCGCCGGCGTGAAGCTGGTCGAGGTCGGCACCACGAACCGCACCCACCTGCGGGACTACGAGCACGCCATCAGCGCGAAAACAGCGCTCATCGCCAAGGTGCACGCCAGCAACTACGCGATCCAAGGTTTCACCGCCACGGTCCCGGAAAACGAGCTCGCGACGCTTGCGCACGATCACGACCTGTCGTTGATGATGGACCTGGGCAGCGGCTCGCTGGTGGACCTCGGCGACTATGGCTTGCCGAAGGAGCCGACGCCGCGCGAATCGATCGAGGCGGGCGTGGATCTCGTGACCTTCAGCGGAGACAAATTGCTGGGCGGCCCGCAGGCAGGAATCATCGTTGGGCGCAAAGACCTGATCGCCCGTATCCGCAAGAACCCGCTCAAGCGCGCGCTGCGGGTGGACAAGATGACGCTGGCTGCGCTGGAGGCCGTCCTGCGGCTGCATCGCAACCCCGAGAGGTTGCGTGAGCGCCTGACCACGTTGCGCCTGCTGACGCGGTCGCAAAGCGAGATAGAGGCCCTCGGGCGCCGGCTGCTGGAGCCGATGCGGCGCGCACTGGAGGCCCGGGCGAGCGTCGAGCTGCGCGGATGTCAGAGTCAGATCGGCAGTGGCTCGCTGCCCGTGGACCTGCTCGCTAGCGCCGCGCTGGTCATCACTCCGGTTACAAAAGGCCGCCGATCGGGCACCGCGCTCAAGATGCTGGAGAACGACCTGCGCGAGCTCCCGGTCCCGGTCATCGGGCGCGTGTCCGAAGGCGCCTTGTGGCTCGACCTTCGTTGTCTGGAAGACGAGGCCGCATTCCTGGCCCAACTCGTCGAGATGGAAAGCGACGACCACGCGGCGTGAGACGACAAGAGTCCAGGCCCAAGTCCAGGCCCCTGTAAATTACATTTCTCCCGTCACGAGTGCGGGCACGGCTTTCCCTAAATGATCGTCGGAACCGCGGGTCACATCGACCACGGCAAGACTTCCCTGGTGAAGGCGCTCACCGGGGTGGACGCTGATCGGCTGCCCGAAGAAAAGGCGCGCGGCATCACTCTCGACCTGGGCTACGCTTACACGCCGCTCGCCGCCGGCGGCATCCTTGGGTTCGTCGACGTACCTGGGCATGAAAAGCTCCTGCACAACATGCTTGCCGGCGCAACCGGGATCGACTACGTGCTGCTCGTCGTGGCGGCCGACGACGGGCCAATGCCGCAGACGCGCGAGCATCTGCAGATTCTCGAGCTTCTCGGTCTGAGCAGCGGCGCTGTGGCGCTGACCAAGGTCGACGCGGTCGCGGCTCAGCGGGCAGCAGAAGCGCAGGCCGAAGTGCGGATGCTGTTGTCCGCGACCGCGTTGAGAGATTTGCCGATCTTCCGCATCTCCAGCGTCACGGGCGAGGGCGTGGCGAATTTGCGTGCGCATCTGGAGTCTGAGGCCGGTCGTCTTCGCCCGCGGGCGACGAGTGGGCGATTCCGACTCGCGATCGACCGCTGCTTCACCCTGCCGGGAGCCGGCACGGTCGTGACCGGAACGGCGTATTCCGGAAAGGTGACACTAGGCGACAGCATGACGCTTTCGCCCCCCGGCGTCGCCGTGCGCGTGCGCTCCATCCACACTCAAAATCAGCCGACCACACAAGGCGTGGCGGGTCAGCGCTGCGCGCTCAACCTGGTGGGCGACGGCGTGGACAAGAGCAAGGTGGAGCGCGGGCAATGGGTGCTGGATCCGATGTTGCATGCCCCCACACAGCGCTTCGACGCATCGTTGACGTTGCTCGCATCCGAACAACGCATGCTGAAGCACTGGACTCCGGTGCACCTGCATCTGGGGTCCGCCGAGGCGATGGCCCGGGTGGCCCTGCTCGAGTCCGACGGGCTTGCACCGGGTCGCTCGGCGCTCGCACAGCTCGTTCTGGCTCGTCCCGTCGGCGCCCTGCACGGGGATCGCTTCGTGATTCGCGACCAGTCGGCGCTGCGTACCGTCGGCGGTGGCATCGTACTTGATCCATTTCCTCCCGCGCGCGGACGCCGAACCCTGGCGCGCCTGACGTTGCTGCACGAATGGACTGACGCCGGTCCGGCGCAGGCGCTACGGGCCGCGCTGCAGTCCGACGCGACGGGCGTCGATCCGCGGCGCTTCGCGCAGACCTGGAATCTGATGGAGGCCGACGTAGAAGACTTGGCGAGAGCGGCGGGGGCGCGTCTGGCAGGATCGGATAGCGCGAGACTCGCGGTAGCCGCGGACCGCTGGTTCGCGCTGCGTTCGAGAGCGAAGGATGCGGTGGCCGCGGAGCACGCGCGCGCGCCCGACATGATCGGTATCGGACGCGAGCGGCTGCGTCGTCTGGGAATGCCGGAGCTTCCGCAGGCCACGTTTGACGATCTGATCGAGGAACTCGTCGCCGAAGGGACAATTCAGAGCAGCGGCCCCTGGCTGCACGCGCCCGGCCATCGCGTGAAGCTCACTCTGGAAGAGCAGAAGCTGTGGGACAAGGTGCAGCCGTTGCTGGAGGCGGCGCCGTTCCAGCCTCCGCGCGTGCGCGATCTCGCCCACGCGCTGCTGGTGGAAGAGGAGCGGATGCGTCAGCTTCTCAGGCATGTCGCACGCATCGGAGAGGCCTACCCCGTAGCGCAAGATCACTACTACACACGGCGAGCAGTCGCGGAGCTTGCCCAAACCGTTCGCCTCTTGGCGTCGGAGCAGGGCATTGCAACGGCAGCGGCGTTTCGCGATCGCATCGGCACGGGCCGCAAGCTCGCGATCCACATCCTCGAGTTCTTCGATCGCATCGGATTCACTCGGCGCGTCAATGAGAGCCACGCGTTGCGGCAGCCGGCCCTGTTCGCCCCGCCGGATTCCGGTGCGGGGTAACGAGTAGCATACTGATCTCGCGAGACCGGAAGGGAAGCGTTCCCCGGTGGGGCGACCGGGCTTCAAACCCGGGAAGGGTCGTCAGTCGATTCTTGGTGGGTTCGACTCCCACTCCCTTCCGCCGGTTATGCATTTCGCTTCACGATGGCAAAGCTAACGCCACGCTTGGCGTCCCTGCCGGCGTCGCCATCGGAGTGACTCTCATTAGTCCCTCTCGAGCGGCGTGGGCAGGCCTTGGTTTGCACGCTGTGCATCGCCTCCACGAGTCGGCCGGTCGCACGGATCTCTCTCTACCGGCCGCGTTGTTTCCCCATCCGTACTGCCTCCCATTCGGTGGAACGTAACCAGACCGGAGACGAGCGCTTGGGGATCGACAGTCGAGCAATTTTGGAGCAGCGCGCTTTTGAGTTCTGTGCGGCCCCGCTGAGCTTCGTTTGACGATCGCATGACGATCCATGGGTTCCTGGAATGATTTCTGCTGCCTGATACTTGCCGTTGACAGCCGTACTCTCGGCCACCGCGAACTTCGAAAATTTAAGGGCAGACCCATGCGATTCCTTGTCCTGATTTGCTTTCTACTTGCGTATGTGCCTACATTTGGCGCGAACCAATCTGACCCTGCAAGCTCGGCAAACCCGGCCGCTAAGCCAACCCACACTTCCCAGAAAAGCGCAGCGCCCACAGCGAAGACCGGCACAACCCGCCCGGTCAAGCCTGAGGCGTCAGCGAAACGCGTTCCCCGCTCCCCTTCCACGCAATCTGGTGCTGACGATCTGCTTTATTGCGCCGCAGGTTGCGGGGGCTGATCAGCTGCCTGCTCCCGCAGGTTCTGGTCTGGCGCTTTGGGCTCATGCATGCGTGCTCGTTGATCTATGCGATCAGGCCAGCAGTGCCGCTCTACGCTAAGCGGTTCGTTGGCACTGGAATCGCTCAAACCTTAGACGATGAAGAACAGTGAACCGTAACATCGGCGCTCGTACTTGATGTGCGGCAGCGATAAGAGGAGCCCGGAATTCAGGGGTGAAGAGTAATACCGAAAGCCCACCAGATGGTGGGCCTTTTCTTGCCGTGCGCTGAATAAGCTTCTCGCGACGTCCCGCGGTCCAACCTCCTATTGTCCAATTTCGCCGTCGAGCACTTATGCTGCGACTTGGTGGTAGAAGTTCAACATGCCACCCAGGCGCTGACGGCGCCGAATTGACTCGACGGGCGCCGAAGCCGTGGGCCTTGACTGGATCAGCCGATTGCCGAGACCCTGGTGATTACGCTCAGAGTGATAGTGCGCAACGAATTCGGAGATCGCTCGACGCAAAGACGCCTGCCCCACGAAGAACATCCGGTCCAGGCATTCTTCTTTGATCGAGCGAACGAAGCGCTCCGCAAATGCATTCAGATTGGGCGATCGTGGTGGCAGTCGGATCACAGCGGTTCTCGACTCCGCAATGAGCCGACGGAACTGCGCCGTGTACCTCGTGTCGCGATCTAGAATCAGATGGCTCTTGCCTATCAGGGAGCCGCCGAACTTATCAGTCAAGTTGCGTGCGACTTGCATCATCCAACCTTCGTTGGGATGCGTCGTGATGCCAGCGACGTGAACGATGCGCTTGGCGAGTTCGATGATGAACAGGACGTAATAGGTAACCAACCCGCCCAAAGACCACACTTCAGCAGTGAAGAAGTCCGCGGCGACGATGCTTCGCCAGTGCGCCTTGAGAAACACCGACCAGGGCGTGCGCCCTCCTCGCTCTGGTGCCGGCTCAATGCCCTCGCGCTTGAGCACGTTGGCGATGGTGCCACGTCCCACCTCGTGTCCCAGATTGCCAAGCGCACCCTGGATCCGGGTGTAGCCCCAGCGGGGATTCTCCAGCGCCATGCGCACGATGAGTTCGGTAATGATGCGTATCGTCCGCGGCCGGCCAGGCTTGCGGTGGCGGCTGAAGTCGAACTTCTGAGCGATCAGGTTACGGTGCCAGCGCAGCAGCGTATCGGGCGTGACGATCGTGCCCAGTTCGAGCAAAACCTTGCGTCGGATGCCAAACGCCTTACGCGCTAGCAACGCTCGTTCTCTATCCGAGAAGCGAAGCGCGCGCCCCTTAAGCCGCTCGCGCAGCATGCGGTTCTCGGCCTTCAGGTACTCAATAACAACGAGCTGCTGACGGCTGATCCAACCGGCGAGCAGAAAGACGATGAACGCAAGCGGCGAAGGCTTCAGATTCACCCACCAAGTGTAGCGCGCGATGCTCGGCTACGCTGAGCTAACCGCCACCGACGACTCGACCGGGTTTTTGGACGGAACGGGCATCGGCACTTCATATCTCATCTGTTTGGCACCAGTTTGGCACGAAGTGAACCACTTAGCAGTCGCTTACCGGAAGATCTGCTGCAGACCTTGGCGTCCCCACGGGGATTCGAACCCCGGTTACCGCCGTGAAAGGGCGATGTCCTAGGCCTCTAGACGATGGGGACTGCGCTAGACACTGGGTACTTAGAGACTGAGCCGAGGCAGACACCACTGACCTGCATTCGACAGACCCCTACTCACTGAATTCTCCAGCCACTAGATTTGGTGGAGGTAAGCGGGATCGTTAACAAGACTAGTGTAAGTCGTTCTTCTCCCTGAGCATTTCGCACGCTGGACTTCAGAGTGGACCAGCTTTTTGTACCACCCTAAACGGGACGGTTTTGAAGTTGACTCTGTCGCTGCTCCCACCTTCGGATGTGCAGGCTCGTGGAGGGGCCGTGCGCGCAAACAAGCGTGAGGCTCATCAGCAAGCCAGGGGCGAAGGCGTGACCTGAGTCGATCCTTTGTGGCCATCCAGCGAGTGAGTTCAGCCTCAATCACACTTCCGCGTTTGGCGACTACGGCACAGGCGCGCGGTAGCCCAAAGCGCTGTACTAGGGCTTGCTTGTCGGCTCATCCGCTTTGTTTGATAGGGGCCGCCCCTTACGCAACAAAATATTTTGCTCTTCCAAGTAGCGCATTTCCGACCTAAGTGCCGCTAACTCACTCTGTAGTTTTCTTTGAGAGTCGTCTTGCCGGGCAACCAATTCCGCGACCTTCGCCGAATACGACGCTAGGAGCTTATCAAGGTCTTGCCCCGACATCGACCCCGATGCGACTTGTTTTTTCAGCTGGTCGAGCAACTCCGCCCGCAAGCGCTCCACCTCGGTCTTCACCGCAACCGCCCGCTGTGCATCAGCGGCCGCTTGCTTATCCTGCATATCCTTTATAGCCTTCGTAAGCTCATCATATTGTTTTGCGAGTTGCTCGGCTGTGGCCTGTGTCGCCTGAGTCGCTTTATTCTGGGGTTGGGTTCTCAATTTCGCCAGTAACTCCTCCCGCTGCTTTGCGTTTTCCGCCCGCAAGACATCAAGCTCTTTGGCGAAGTTTACCAACCGGTCCCTCTCAGCGGCTGCTTGCTTATCCTGCATTTCTTTCGTGATCTGAGTGAGTCTGTCCTCATAATGCTTTTCAAGGTCAACGTTGGTCGCCAAGTTGCTTCGCTTGTCCATATATTGTTGGATGTAGATCCCCATCGGCAAAAACAAGGCCGCAATG
>JBGPPC010000185.1:0-8913 GCA_041488355.1 Gammaproteobacteria bacterium | reverse complement strand
CTGCGCGGTTCGACGATCAAAGCACCCTCTCAGTTTTGCGCGGGCAGATTGGTGGCCTGACGCGCAACCAGTTTCCAGCCGCCTGGGCCGTTGACCCAGACGTGCAGATAACGGATGTCGACTTTCCTGTCTTCCCCTTTGAGATTCACGTCGATGTGCTGAATCCCAGTCACCACCGCCGTGTCGCCGTAGACCCGGATCGACACCTCCTCGCGCACCGCTCTCTTGACCTTGACATCGCCCGAAGTCAAAAAGGCGATATAGACCGACTTGCTAAAGGAGTCGCCACCACGCCGGTTATAGAAAAACTCGTCGGCGTTCAACGCGTCGAACGTTTTCATATCACCGTTGATAATCGCCTGAGCCCACTGCTGGTCGAGCTGGTCGATATCGTCTGCGGTAGCCGCGATTGCAGACACCGGGATGAACGCTACTGACACCGCAAAAAAGAACCCGGTCAAAGCTGCCTTGCTCATGGTCAATCCTCCCAATGTTGGTTTTTCTCGGGACCCGCACCAACCCAGCGTGGAAAGGCCAGGAAGGAGGCACAACGCAGTGCATACCTGTCGCAGGCGCTTGTGGCCGGGTTGGCGCCTGCACCATGGTAGTCCGAAAAGGCCGCTGGTTGGGTGATACATCTCCGCACATCACCGCTCGGCTAGCCGGGCTTGCTCATGCCGGTCAGATCCTGGCCAGCCCCGAAACCGTGCGGCGTCTGGGCGACGAGTATCGGACCGAACTGCTCAGCCGCGAACACTTGAAGAACATAGGCGGAACGGTCGAAGTCTACCGCGTGAGTTGCCAGACACGAGATTTTAGGAGCCTGCCCCGGAATACCCTAACCGGGGGCAAGCTCCAGCGAAAGAGTGTCCCTCAGTTCTGCGCGGGGAGATTTGTGGCTTGGCGCGCAACCAGCACCCAGTTGCTTCCCCGTTTAACCCACACATTCAAGTAACGCAGATGAAGATTCCTGTTCTCTCCTTTGATCGTAGCGTTAACGTGCACGATGCCACTGACGACCGCCGTATCGCCGTAGACGCGGATATCCCTGCCTTCACTTGCCGCTTTATTGACTTTCAGTTCGCCTGACGCATACAGCGGCAGGTATTCCGATCTGGTCAGAGAATTGCCGGCTGCAAGGTTGTAGAAAAAGTCCTCGGCGTAGATAGCATAGAGCGCTGGCATGTCTGCATTCAGGATGGCCTGTCCTCGCTGCTGCTCCATCCGTTCGAGATCGTCCGCGGTGTCCGCCGTTGCAGACGCCGGGATGACTGCGGCCAACAACATCAAAACAAACCTGCTCAAGGCTGCTTTGCTCACGGTCAATCCTCCCATATTGGTTTTCTCCGGACTTGCCCCGACGCCACCCGCCATAGAGTATTTCGGTCAGGTCGGCGTCCGTGCCATCGTAGTCCCAAAATCCCACTGGCGGCTTGCGCTCAACTAGTGTTGCGATTAATCTTGACTGACCGGTCGGTCAATAATAGACTCGCGGCAAATTGGCTGACGATGTCCCGAGAAGCATCCCCCTTGGCTCCAAACTTCCGCTCGCAACGATGAACGACAGCACCCTCGATCCTCAGGCGCTGGCCGAGCGCGTCGGCGTCGGCATGATGGCGGAGGACGCTGCTTCGCGCGGGCTCGGGATGCGAGTCGAGGCGATGGGGCCAGGGCATGCGCGGTTGTCCATGCGCGTGCGCCCCGACATGCTGAATGGCTTCAAGATCTGTCACGGCGGCTTCATCACCCTGCTCGCCGACTCGGCGTTCGCCTTCGCCTGCAACAGCAGCAACGAGCTCACCCTGGCGGCCGGTATCGTGGTCGACTTCGTCGCGCCCGCCATGGAAGGCGAGCTGCTTATTGCCGAAGCCAAGGAAGTAGTGCTCATCGGCCGCACCGGCGTCTATGACGTGACCGTCACCAATGAGAAGGGGCAGATCGTGGCCGTGCTCCGCGGACGGTCGCATCGGACAAAGAACACAAAGGTGGTCTCGTTGTGAGAGTGCGACATGCCTGTCCGCGCTTCCGCCCCCGCTGATCTGGAGCCCATCGAGCGCGCCAGCCAGGACGAGCTGCGCGCCTTGCAGCTCAAACGGTTGCAGTGGAGCGTGCGCCATGCTTATGACAACGTCCCCCACTACCAGAGGAAATTCGCCCACGCCGGTGTGCATCCCGACGATCTAAAGACACTCGAAGATCTCGCCAAATTCCCCTTCACTGCCAAGCAGGACCTGCGCGAGAACTATCCGTTCGGACTATTCGCGGTGCCGCGCGAAAAGGTGGTGCGCGTCCACGCTTCCAGCGGCACCACCGGAAAGCCCACTGTGGTGGGATACACACGCAAGGACATCGACACCTGGTCCGATCTGATGGCGCGCTCCATTCGCGCGGCCGGCGGCCGGCCTGGTGACATCGTTCATATCGCCTACGGATACGGTCTGTTCACCGGCGGCCTGGGCGCGCATTACGGGGCCGAGCGGCTCGGATGCACGGTCGTGCCGATGTCGGGAGGACAGACGGAGAAGCAAGTCCAGCTCATCCAGGACTTCCGGCCCGACATCATCATGGTGACGCCATCCTACATGCTGACTTTGATCGACGAGATGGAACGGCAGGGCATGGACCCCGTATCCAGTTCGCTCAAGGTGGGCATCTTCGGCGCGGAGCCCTGGACGCAAGCGATGCGCGAGACCATCGAGAAGCGTGCAGGGATCGATGCGGTCGACATCTACGGACTCTCCGAGGTGATGGGCCCCGGCGTGGCCAACGAGTGCGTCGAGACCAAGGACGGACCGGTCGTGTGGGAAGACCATTTCTACCCGGAGATCGTTGACCCCGAGACCGGCAAGGTGTTGCCCGACGGTTCCCCCGGCGAATTGGTGTTCACCTCGCTCACCAAGGAAGCGTTGCCGGTGATCCGCTACCGCACGCGCGACCTTACTCGCCTGCTGCCTCCCACGGCTCGGTCCATGCGACGCATGGACAAGATCACGGGCCGCACTGACGACATGCTGATCATCCGAGGCGTGAATGTGTTCCCGTCCCAGATCGAGGAGCTGATCTGCAAGACGACCGCGCTCGCTCCGCACTATCTGCTGATCGCAGACAAGGAGGGGCATCTCGATAACCTGATCGTACGCGTGGAACTGACCTCGGAAATGCGCTATGCGGATCGCGACACCGTGGCGCACGAACTGCAGCACAACATCAAGAGCTACATCGGCGTGTCGTCCCAGGTCGAGGTGTTGGAGCCGTTCGCGATCGAGCGCGTGACCATCGGGAAGGCCAAGCGAGTTATCGACAAGCGCCCGAAGAACTAGTGAGAACGATACGAACCGAGCTCGTACCTCCTCACCGTCATTCCGGGGCCGCGCCGCGGAACCCGGAATCCAGGAATCCTCACGGACAAGCCACTGGATTCCGGGTTACGGCTACGCCGTCCCCGGAATGACGAATGATTGAATAGGGAATAGGAAACATGTACACCCAGGCCATCGACGTCCCCAACCAGCAGCCGGAAGACGCCAAGCGCGGCCCGACTCTACTCGAGAATGCGGCGTACCAAGCCGAGTTCGACGCCAAGCTCGCGCGCGGTGATTTCATCGAAGCCAAGGACTGGATGCCCGAGGCTTACCGCAAGACGCTCATCCGTCAGATCTCGCAGCACGCACACTCGGAGATCGTGGGGATGCTGCCCGAGGGCAACTGGATCACGCGCGCTCCCACCCTCAAGCGCAAGTCCATCCTTCTCGCCAAAGTGCAGGATGAGGGCGGTCATGGGCTTTACCTGTACGCGGCAGCCGAGACGTTGGGGGTTTCCCGCGATGAGCTGGTCGAGGCATTGCACGCGGGGAAGGCCAAGTACTCCTCGATCTTCAACTACCCTACCCTCACATGGGCCGACATCGGCGTGATCGGCTGGCTGGTGGACGGGGCGGCGATCATGAACCAGATCCCGCTCTGTCGCTGCTCCTATGGCCCCTACGCCCGCGCAATGGTGCGCGTGTGCAAGGAGGAGAGCTTTCATCAGCGGCAGGGGTTCGATCTGTTGCTGGCGCTCATGCGGGGCACCGAGGCGCAGCGACAGATGGTGCAGGACGCAACCAATCGCTGGTGGTGGCCGGTGCTGATGATGTTCGGTCCGCACGACAGCGAATCCCAGCACGGCGAGCAGAGCGCGAAGTGGGGCATCAAGCGCATCTCCAACGACGACCTGCGGCAGAAGTTCATCGACGCCGCCGTACCACAGGCCAAGGTGCTCGGGGTTGCGCTCCCCGATCCCAAGCTGAATTGGAACGATGCGCGCGGCCACTACGACCACGGTGATATCGACTGGGGCGAATTCTGGAACGTGGTCAACGGTCAGGGCCCGTGCAACCGCGAGCGCCTGGCGGAGCGGGTCAAGGCGTGGGAGGACGGTGCATGGGTGCGCGAGGCGGCGCTGGCTTACAGCAGGAAACAGGAATCAGTTGACTTGGCTTCTACCCCACTGTCATCCCGGCGCAAGCCGGGATCCAGGAACGACGTACAGCAGCTGGATTCCGGGTCACGGCGCTGACGCCCCGTGCCCGGAATGACGGGCTGTGCAGGAGTACTGACGATGGACAGAAAGGAATGGCCGCTGTGGGAAGTGTTCATCCGGAGTCGAAACGGCCTCGATCACAAGCACTGCGGCAGCGTTCACGCTCCAGACGCGCCAATGGCCCTGCAAGCAGCGCGTGACGTTTATACCCGCAGGCAAGAAGGCGTGAGCATCTGGGTCGTGCAAGCGGATCACATCCACGCTTCCGACCCGGACGCGAAAGCGGAGATGTTCGATCCGGCCGACGACAAGATCTACCGGCACCCGACTTTCTACAAGCTGCCCGACGAAGTGGACCACATGTGACTTCCGCCGCCCATCTCCAATACGTTCTGCGGCTGGCGGACAACGCGCTGATCCTCGGCCAGCGTCTGTCGGAGTGGACCGGGCACGCACCGGTTCTCGAGGAAGAGCTCGCGCTCGCGAATGTCGCGCTCGATCTGATCGGTCAATCCCGGCTCCTGCTGAGCCACGCGGCCAAGCTGGAAGCCGCGGGACGAAACGAGGATCAGTTCGCGTTTCTGCGCGCGGACCATCAATACCGGAATCTGACTTTGGTGGAGCTACCCAACGGCGATTTTGGACGCACCGTCGTACGCAACTTCTTGTTCGCCGCTTTCCAGCGCCCGCTCTGGGAGGCCTTGTTGAGCTCGCGTGATGCCGAATTGGCCGCGATCGCCGAGAAGAGCCTGAAGGAGACGCGCTACCACCTGCGCCACAGCGCCGAGTGGGTCGCACGCTTGGGTGATGGTACGGAGGAATCACACACTCGGTCGCAATCGGCGCTCGACTACCTGTGGCCGTACACCGCGGAGCTCTTCACCGAGAACGCGGTAGACAACGAAGTGGCGACGTCGCGTCTAGGTGTGGCGTGGGCCGAGCTGCAGCCGGCCTGGGAAGCCACGGTGCAACCGGTGCTAGCTGAGGCCACCCTTGCGATCCCTGCGCAGACGGCGTTTCGCTCGCGCGGCAAGCTCGGGGCGCACAGCGAGCACCTGGGACATCTACTGGCCGAGATGCAGCATCTACAGCGCGCCCACCCCGGCGCGCAGTGGTGAGGCGCGAGACTGAGCCATGCTGACGGAAGCACAGGCCTGGGAAGTACTGCAACAGGTGCCGGACCCCGAACTTCCGGCGGTCTCGGTATGCGAGCTGGGCATCGTCCGCGAAGTGCGCGCCGGCCCCGATGGCGTGAAGGTGGTCGTCACGCCTACCTACTCCGGCTGTCCCGCAACAGAAATGATCGAGAGCGCTATTCGAGATGCGCTGGAGGGCGCGGGAGCGCCCAGCGTCACGGTCGAGACGCGACTGTCCCCGGCATGGACCAGCGACTGGATCACCACAGAGGCCCGCGCCAAGTTGAAAGCGTACGGCATCGCTCCACCTCAACCGGCCGCGAACGGGTACACGCAGCCGCTGCGGTTCTTCGCACCTGCACCGCCTTGCCCACGCTGCCATGCGCGCACTACCACTCGATTGTCCGAGTTCGGCTCCACGGCTTGTAAGGCGCTTTACCGGTGCGAGACGTGCCGGGAGCCGTTCGAGTACTTCAAGCCGATTTGAGCACCCAGCTAATGAGAAGCTACGAGACCCGGCCGTGGGCATCTCTCCACAGTCAGCGCCGAGTGCCCAAATCCCCCCAGCCCCCCTTTCCCAAAGGGGGGAGTGCGTCAGCCCGGGGGGATTTGGGAAAGGGGGGGCTGGGGGCGATTTTAAGGTCGCCAGCATGACCCCCAGGTTCCACACGCTGCGCATTGCCGAAGTCCGGCGCGAGACTGCGGAGGCGGTGAGCCTCGAGTTCGAGGTGCCGCCTGAACTGGCGCCGGAGTACGCGTTCGTCCAAGGTCAGCACATCACTCTGCGAACGCGTATCAACGGCGCGGAGGTCCGCCGCTCGTACTCCATCTGCGCCGGCATTGATGACCGCCGCCTGCGTGTTGCGATCAAGCGAGTACCCGGCGGCACGTTCTCTACCTGGGCGAACACCGAGTTGCAGTCCGGAACCGCGCTCGACGTTCTAACTCCGGATGGCCGTTTCCATACTCGGCTCGACCCCGCCCACTTCAAACGCTACGCTGCGTTCGCTGCCGGCGCTGGCATCACGCCGGTCCTTTCTCTGATCAAGACCACTCTGGCGCGCGAACCGAGAAGCCGCTTCACGCTGCTCTACGGCAATCGGCGTCAATCCAGCGTCCTATTCCACGAGGAGCTGGAAGATCTGAAGGACCGCTACTTGTCGCGCTTCGCGCTTTACAACCTATTCAGCCGCGAACAGCAGGAGATTGATCTCTTCAACGGCAGGCTGGACGGCGCTAAGGTCAGGGCCTTCGCCGACACACTTCTGCCGGCCGATACCATCGACGAGGCGTTCGTGTGCGGGCCCGGCGCCATGATCGACCAGGTCGAGGCCGCGCTCCAGGCTTGCGGCCTACCTCCCGCGCACATTCACTCCGAGCGTTTTGGGGTGCCGAACATCATCGCCGACCACCGCGCGGAACCAGGTGACGCGCCTCAGGCCATCGTCACCTTGATCTTGGACGGCGTGCAGCGCGAGTTGGAATTTCACCGGACCGACCCATCGATCCTGGATGCCGCACTTCAGGCGGGCTTCGACCTGCCGTTCGCATGCAAGAGCGGCGTGTGCTGCACTTGCCGAGCCAAGCTGTTGTCCGGCAAGGTGCGGATGGACAAGAACTACGGCCTGGATCCGCGTGACCTCGCGGCTGGCTATGTGCTCACTTGCCAGGCTCATCCGCTTACTGATCGCGTAGTGGTCAGCTACGACGATCGGTGATCGGAACAGACGTGATCCAGAGCCAATCCGCCATGAGCCGTCATTCCGGCGTACGCCGGAAACGCGACGCAGCGTTCGAGGTACGGCCAAACGCGGCGCAGGAGCGTTTCGAGGAACGGCCATCCAGAGTCAAAAGGTCCGACTGGATTCCGGGTCGCACCGCTGGCACGGTGCGCCCGGAATGACGCGATAGTATCGTGATTTCCTTAGCCCCATCTCAGTAACGCGGATCATGCCTAGAGGCAAAGCCCCCACCTTCGAGCTGCAGCGCGCCAGCATCCTGCAGAACGCCGCGCAGCTGTTCGCCGAGAAGGGCTTCGTCGGTGCTTCGATGGCCGATCTGGCGCGCGCTTGCGGAGTGTCGAAAGCGCTGCTCTATCACTACTACCGCGACAAGGAGCATTTGCTCTTCGATACCGCCGACAGTTACCTGGACACGCTGATCGGTATTGTCGCCGAGGTGCGAGCACGGAAGCTTCCTCCGACGGAGCACTTCAGCGCGCTGGTCGCGCGCTTCATGCAGGAATACGAGCATTCTCAGGCCCAGCACATGGTGCTGGTGCAGGACGTCAAGTTCCTGGGGGAATCGGAGCGTAGCCGCGTTGTCGCGAAAGAGCGCGCGGTAGTCGACGCCTTCGCCGAGGGGATCGCAGCGCTCAGGCCGAGATTCCGGAGGAAAGCCCTGCGCGTGCCGCTGGCCATGATCCTGTTCGGGATGATCAACTGGACCTTCACCTGGCTGCGCGCCGACGGCCCGCTCGCATATCAAGATATGGCTAAGGTCGTAACGGAGATTTTCCTGCGCGGAGTAGGCAGTCGAGAGAAGGCTGTCGCGTGAGAACGGGATGATGTGCATCCCCCGGGTTACGCTACGCTCCACCCAAGCTACGTTGCCGGGATGCGACACGGCGACCGGCGCGCTACGAGCCCGTAGCCTGGACAGAGCGAAGCGTAGTCCGGGAGCTGAGCCTATCCGTGCGCAAGACCTGTAATACTCCCGAACCTGACGTCATATTCCTCTAAAATGACGCAAGAATTCGACACGAGCCGATCAACCCTCTTGCTATGAAACTCGCAACCCTGAAAGCCCCTCCCGGGCGCGATGGTGTGCTGGTGGTCGTCAGCCGCGACCTCAAAGCCGGGGTCGTGGCTTCGGCGATCGCGCCCTCGCTGCAATCGGTGTTGGAAGACTGGTCGCACAAGGCGCCAAAGCTCGCGCAGCTGTCCGCAACGCTCAACGCCGGCAAAGCCTCCGACGCGTTCCGCTTCGACCCGTCGCGCTGCCACTCGCCCCTGCCCCGGGCCTATCAATGGGTCGACGGTTCGGCGTACGTGAACCATGTGGAGCTCGTGCGCAAAGCACGCGGCGCTGACATGCCCGCCTCGTTCTGGACCGATCCCCTGATGTACCAAGGCGGCTCGGACAGCTTCGTCGGTCCTTGCGATGCGATCCTGGCCGAGAGCGAGGACTGGGGTATCGACCTCGAAGGCGAGGTTGCAGTGGTCGTGGACGACGTGTCGATGGGGACCCGGGCGG
>JBGPPC010000184.1:0-8920 GCA_041488355.1 Gammaproteobacteria bacterium | reverse complement strand
GGTTGCGAGCGCGAGCCTCCTCGGGACTCGCCTGCAGAAACTTCGTTGCCATGGCGGCCTGCTCATCCCCCCAGAGCCTGGCGTCCGGGATGCCGTGGACTTGCACACTTGACCGCGCTACTTATACTAAGCTTCTCGAACACCATCGAAAAGGAGGGATGTCTTATGCGTAACCACCTGGCGACACTGCTTCAGGTCTCCGTATTCATGCTGGCCCTTTCGAGCGGCCCAGCGGCGCGCGCGCTCGAGATCTATGGAGGGGCGGAAGGAACCGCTACTACTTTGACTGGAGGGTGCAACGGTGCGACCGGCAGCTCTAGCTTTTCCGGTAGCTGCGACGACAAAGGCACCGGGTATAAGGTATTCGCCGGGTTGCAGTTGCTTCCATTCACCGCCGTCGAGGTCGGCTACATCGACTTCGGCAAAGCGCAGGCGTCGGGCTCGACGTCAGCGGAGTTGAGCGCCAATGCCACATACCTGGCGTTCGTGCTGCGCGCGACGTTCTTCGACCGTCTGACAGTCTATGGCAAGGCCGGTGCAGATTATTGGCAATCGACCGGCAGTATGGGCACGTCACTCGGGACATCCCAGAACGCCAACGGAACGAGCTACATGTACGGCGTAGGTGCGTCGTTCAGGATCGTCGGCCCGCTGGGGGTAATTGCGGAGGCTGAGCGCTATCAAAGTGTGGGCGACCAGAGCACGACTGGCCAGGCGAACATCAACGCATTCTCGCTCGGACTGGTCCTGCGCTTCTAGTCGACCCTGCTCGAAGAAAATGACAACGTCGACTACATCGTTAGCCAACTAGTGCGTACAATCCCCACCGCCATCATGTCCGTAGCATGTCTCCATACTTGAGCTTGTTTGCCGAGATCCGCGCGCTCGTACACCAGCGCGTGCGCAAGGCCGCCCTTCTCGCCGGGGCGCTCGCGTCCGCACTCATCGCCGTCTCGCCATGCCTGGCAGAGGGTTTGGTATGGCCTCCGATTACCGAGCCACCAACTTCCCAGTACGTCCCCGGCAAGTGGGTGTGGGCGGAGCTGTTCACCGAGGATGTGAAGGTAGCGGTCCGTTTTTACGGCACGGCATTCGGCTGGTCATTCAAGGAATTCCCTGCCCAACGCGGTCCCGGCTATACGCTGGCGCTCTCCGACGGCGAGCCCGTAGGGGGAATGCTCCAGCGCGAACATACGCATGAGAAGGAGCGCGGAAGCCGCTGGGTGGGCATGATCTCGGTGCCGGACGTCAAGGCGGCTGCGCGCTACGCAGCAGATCACGGCGGCAAGATCGTCGTTCCGCCGCGGCTTCTCGCGGGCCGCGGCGAATTGGCGCTGCTCGCCGATCCGGAGGGTGCGCCGTTCGGCGTGATCCACTCATCGTCGGGAGATCCACCCGACTACCTCGCCGAAGACAAGCAATGGGTGTGGATCGAGCTTTGGGCCAAGGACCCGAAGGCGATGGCGAATTTTTATAGCGGGCTTACCGGCTACGAGCTCGAGCCTGTGGAAAGGCCGGACGGGCGCCTAAGCTACTATCTCGCCTCGGGCGGTTACACGCGCTGCGGCATCATTCCGTCGCCCGCGCCCTCTGCAGCGCCAGCCTGGCTGCCCTACCTGCGCGTGGAGGATGTGAAGGCCGCAACGAAGCAGGCCGAGGATGCCGGTGCACGGGTCGTCGTGCCGCCGAGTGCTGCCGTTCGCGACGGTACCGTGTCGCTGATCGTCGATCCCACGGGCGCGGCGCTCGGCTTGGCCGAACTGACGCAATCGGAGGGACAGTGAGACGCGCCAATGATGGCCACACCTGGCGCAACGCGTTGACAGCTCTCGCGTGCACTGCGGCAACCGTTCTAGGTGGCTGCGCGGGCGGCGACGGCGGCTACACCAGTATGGAGTATGGCTATGGGGGCGGCGTGTACTACGGCAGCGCCTGGAACGCCGGCTGGTATGGCGGCGGCCCGGTCTACGTCGGACCGCCTGCGGTCGCGGGCCCGCCGGGTGCGATCGGCGGGGGCCCGCCGCACGTCTCAAATATGCCAGCACCGCGCCCAATGGCGGGGGGAGGCGGGGGCGGCAGGAGAAGGTAGCACAGCCGCCGGAATGGTCAGACTGCGGTGTTCAGCTACTTGAGCCGGAGGAGGATGGATCCGTATCGCTCTTGTCCTGAATCGGCGTCACGGTCGAATACATCCCGACTAGCCGCGCGATCAGCACCGACATATACAGTACGCCCGTGGTCGCCTCCGTGATCGCCAGCATTCGGGCCACGCGCGATACCGGCAGGATGTCGCCATAACCCATGGTGGTGAGGGTGACGAAGCTGTAGTAAAGAGCGTTGGAACTGTTCATCGACTGGCCAGGCGCCGAGAACGTAAAGGCATCGGGAATCAGCCGGCCGACCATCATGTAAGCCATCGTCCACAGAAGCCCGAACACGAGGTATGTCGAAATACCCGCCTCGAGGACTTGACCGGTGACGCGCGGAGCGCGGAGGATGAAACGCAGGAACTGCACTGCCACGAGCGCGAGGAACAGCATGCCGAAGACCAAGAATACGGCTGGCGGCATCAGCTCCGGTCGGTAGTAGTTGATCCATCGCGCCACCACCCCAGGAACCATCAGTAGCGTTGCGAGCAACAATGTCCCACGGCGAGCCTGGATGACCAGGAGGCCCGACATCAGGACGAGTGTGAGGAGCGCAGTGTTGACGAGCTCGCCTCCCGGTAAGGTTCCCACGAACGGGGTGGCAATAATGAACAACCCCAAGGCGACGAGGAATATGAGGTGGGAGGCCCGAGAAGTCCTCGCGTATAGAGCCGCGAGCGGCGATATGACTTGCGGATGATCAGGTGATGTCGGGGTTTGCATCAAGCTGTCCCTGCGTCACACGAGCAACGGATCCCAGATTGGGGATGCAGCGCGAAAAAAGAACATCTTAACAAACACAGGATCAGTCTACTTCCCCCTCGAACAATTTATTGCCACCGTTGCGCTCAGTGTTGTGGGGCACCGGTCGCCTCTGTCATCTGGACTTGGCTCCGATCAAGTCGGCTGCCTTCTCCCCCACGGCGATCACCGTCGCGTTGATGTTGCCAGAAGGGACGGCCGGGATCACGGAGGCGTCCACGATCCGTAGCGCCTCGAGCCCGTTTACGCGCAGCTGTGGATCGACCACGGCCCGCGCGTCAGTTCCCATGCGGCACGTCGAAGTCGGGTGGAACACCGTGTCGCCAGCCTCGCGGCAGAAGGCGAGCCAGTCCTCATCGCTGCGCACGCGCGGCCCCGGAAACTCCTCCACCGCGACGTAGTCGCGCAACGGTGCCGTAGCGGCGATGCGTCGGACGAGCTTCAAGCCGTCCACCATGACGCGGCGGTCGTTCTCGGTTGCAAGATAGTTGTAACGGATCGACGGCGGAGCGTGAGGATCGGACGACGCGATGCACAGCGAGCCGCGCGACTCGACGCAGGTCTGCGACACCGACAGCGTAAAGCCGGAGAACGGATGCACCCCGCCCCGCTTCGCGGTGGAGAAGTTGATGAAGTAGATCTGCGCATCGGGACGCGGGATCTCGGGTCGCGTGCGCACGAACGCACCCGCGTAACCCGCGCTCACGGTGAGGGGGCCGCGGCGAAACAGCAGGTACTGCAGGCCGATCTTCGCCTGTCGCCACGGGCTCAACATGTCGTCGTTCAACGTGATCGGCCGGGTGCAGCGCCAGAAAGTGCGGCAGTAGAAATGGTCTTGCAGGTCTTCGCCCACGCCAGGCGCATCGTGCACGAGCGGGATACCGTATCGCTCCAGCAACGCCCGCTGACCCACACCCGAAAGCTGCAGCAGTTGTGGCGTGTTGATCGTGCCGGCCGCGAGAATCACTTCGCGCGCCGCGCGCACTTCGTGCTTTGCACCACCAGCTTCGTAGACCACGCCGGTCGTGCGCTTGCCCTCGAACAACACGCGGGTCGCGAGCGCCTCGACCTCGACGCGCAGGTTAGGACGTCGCCGCGCCGGACGCAGATACCCCACTGCCGTGCTGCAGCGCCGGCCGTTTCTGGCCGTGGCCTGATAATAGCCGGTCCCTTCCTGGGTCGCGCCGTTGAAATCGTCGTTGCGAGGAATACCGAGCGCCATCGCCGAGGCGATGAAGGCGTCGCACAGCTCGTGCCGATCCGGGAGATCCGACACCGCGAGCGGGCCGCCGGCGCCGTGCCATTCGCTCGCGCCGTGGCTGTGATCCTCCGACTTCTTGAAATACGGGAGCAGGTCGTCGAATCCCCAGCCGGGTACACCCCAGCCGTCGTAGTCCTCGCGCTGGCCGCGGATGTGAACCAGACCGTTGATCGAGGAGGAGCCACCCAGGACCTTGCCGCGCGGCGTGAACACGCGCCGCCCGTTCAGCGCCGGCTCGGGCTCCGACTGATAGGCCCAGTTGACGTCCGTGCGCGCAAACAGTTTCCCGTAGCCGAGCGGCACGTGGATCCAGAAATCCTTGTCGCGTGGCCCCGCCTCGAGCAGCAACACCGTGCTGCGCCCGTCCGCGGTGAGGCGGTTGGCGAGTACGCAGCCCGCCGAACCCGCGCCGACGATCACGTAGTCGAAGGTGGTCAAGGCTCTAGTGTCCTGTCCCGCAAATAACTTGCATAGTTCCGTTCGGTCTGAGCCCGTCGAAGACTGACTGAAATCAAAGCACACCGTGGTTCGATGCTTCGACAGGCTCAGCACAGGCGGCGCTCACCACGAACGGCGAGTTATTTCTGGCTCAGGACCCCAGACGAATCCACTGATACCGCCGAGGCACGCCGATGAGAATCCTTGCGGTGGCGAAGCTTACACTTTGAGTGTGAGCAACTCAACCGATGACCGGCGGGCAGGCACAATGCACATGGACAGGTCGGGCTCACTCCCGCAGAGTGCCGTCGTGGACGGGAAAAGCACCGAAAACTGGTTGCGGGGGCAAGCGCGGCTCGCGCGCCGCCCTATCTCGCTCGCGGTTGCGCTCGGCGTGTTGAGCGGGCTTCTGCTCATCCCTCAAGCGTGGTACCTGGCGCACGCGGTCAACGCCGTCGTGCTGCAACATGCATCGCTCGCTGAGGTCCTGCCCTGGCTGTGGCCCCTGCCGGCCTTCTTCGCGCTCCGCTTCGGTGTAATGCGCGTCTCCGAGCAGGTCGCGATGCGCGCGGCGATTCTCGTCAAGGGGAATGTGCGCAGCGACCTTGTCCGCCACCTCCAGGCACTCGGCCCGGCATATGTCCAAAACCATCACAGCGGGGAGCTCGCGGTCGCGGCCGTCGACGGGGTGGAAGCGCTCGAGCCCTACTACGCGCGCTACCTGCCGCAGATGGCGCTGGTCGCTCTGGTGCCGCTATCGATTCTAGCTTTCATCCTTCCGTTGGATTGGATCTCCGGCCTGGTGCTGCTCGTCACCGCACCGCTGATTCCTGTGTTCATGATCTTGATCGGCGGCGGAGCCGAGCGGCTCAACCGGCGCCAGTGGCGTCAGCTCGCCCGCATGGGTGCGCATTTCCTCGACGTGCTCCAGGGCCTGACCACACTCAAGCTGTTCAACGCTTCGCGGCGCGAGGCTCAGCTCATCGCACGCATCTCGGATGACTATCGCAGGAGCACGATGTCGGTGCTGCGGGTCGCTTTTCTCTCCGCTCTGGCGCTCGAATTCTTCGCGACGGTCAGCATCGCCGTGGTAGCGGTGCTGATCGGATTCCGGCTGTTGCACGCGCAGATGGGTTTCGAAGCAGGCTTCTTCATCTTGCTGCTCGCCCCAGATTTCTACCTGCCCCTGCGCACGCTCGGCGCGCACTATCACGCGCGCATGGAAGCGATCGGTGCGGCTGAGCGTATCGTCGAAATCCTCGAGGCCCCGTTGCCACAAATGGCACAAACTCGCGCACGGCCGTTGTTGGGGCGGGACATCGAGATTCGCTTTGAGGACGTCCACTACGTCTATGAGCCCGGGCGCGAAGCACTTCGCGGTGCCAGTTTCGCACTCGCGCCGGGGCGCGTGACGGCCTTGGTCGGTCCCAGCGGCGCGGGCAAGAGCACGGCGCTCAACCTGCTGCTCGGGTTTGTGCGCGCGCAGCGCGGACGCGTGCTGGTCGGCGGGCACGATCTCATCCAGCTCAATCCAGACCACTGGCTGAGCGGCGTTGCGTGGTTACCGCAGCGCCCGCACCTGTTCCGCGGCAGCGTCCTGGAGAATATCCGCATGTTCGACGAGACCATCGGCTTCGCGGCTGTACGCGCATCCGCGCAGAAAGCCCACGCAGAAGCGTTCATCGAGAGCTTGCCGCAAGGCTACGAGACCGAGGTAGGCGAGCGCGGCCAGAATCTCTCCGGCGGCCAAGTGCAGCGTCTGGCTCTAGCACGCGCATTTCTGAAGGACGCTCCCGTGCTGTTGATGGATGAGGCCACCTCGAGCCTCGATCCCGAAACCGAAGCGTTGATCACCGAGGCGATCGCAGGTCTGGCGCAAGCCCGCACAGTGCTGGTCGTCGCCCATCGCCTACGCACGGTGCGTAATGCTGATTGCATCGTCGTGATGGACGGCGGGCGGGTGGTGGAGGAAGGCACGCACGAGGTTCTGCTGCGCGCCCAGGGCAGCTATGCGCGGATGGTACGTGCGCATCAAGTCGAGGCCTCGGAACAGGCGCATTCGGAACCCCGTCCCCCTGCTATTGGCGCGGGCGGCGGCATCCCCCACCCCAACCCTCCCCCGCCTGCGGGGGAGGGAGAGGCAGGGGGCGGTTCTCTTTCCTAAAATCGGATGACACAGTCAATCGGAGCCGGGGTCGGCTCAAATACGTCGAGATGCGAGACGACCTGAAAGTCTTCGCGCGGCTTCTGGGTCTCTCACGCCGCTACTGGGGCTGGATGGCGCTCGGGGCGCTCCTTTCCAGCGTAACCGTGCTCGCCAACATCAGCCTGCTGGCGGTCGCGGGCTGGTTCCTGGCTGCGATGGCGGTGGCAGGGGCGGCGGGGCTCCTGATCAACTATTTTCTGCCAGCGGCGTTGATCCGATTGTTCGCGATACTCCGCGCCGGCGGGCGCTATCTTGAACGGCTGGTCACGCACGAGGCCACGTTTCGCCTCCTGTCCGAGCTGCGCGTCTGGTTCTACGAACGCCTGGAGCCACTCGCTCCGGCGCGGCTGCAGCTCTACCGCGGGAGCGATCTGCTCAGTCGCATACAGTCCGATATCGATACGTTACATCACGCCTACTTGCGCGTGCTGGTACCGGTACTGGTCGGAGTGATCGCCGTGGCGGTCGTCGCAACAGTGCTGAGCGTGTACAACTCACGGATAGCGCTGCTCGTGCTGAGCCTGCTGCTTGTAGCTGGCGTCGCGATGCCGCTCATCATGCGCCATGCGGGCGACCGCTCCGGTGCATGGGTTGTCGAGACGCGGGCGGCGCTGCGTGCCACGTTGGTCGACAGCGTGCAGGGCATGGGAGAGCTTCGCGTCTACGGCGCCGCCCAGCGCCAGGCTCAGCAGATCGAACACCTGACGCGGCGGATCAACGCGGAGCAGATGCGCTTGAGCCGGCTCTCAGGCGTCTCGGAGGGGTCGGTCGCGCTGTGTGCGAGCTTCGCCATGTGGGGGACGCTACTCATCGCCATCACGCTGGTGAGCAGCGGCGCGTTGCAACCTCCAGAACTTCCGATGCTGGCCCTTCTCGTATTGGCCAGCTTCGAGGCGGTCGGCCCGCTTCCGCTTGCGTTCCAAAAGCTCGGAGAGACCTTTGCCGCCGCGCGCCGCGTTTTCGAGCTGGTCGACGCGCAGCCACAGATAGCCGCGGTGCACACGCCCTCGCCGCGTCCGCTCGATTCGAGTCTCACGCTGCGCGGTGTGCGACTCCGCTACGACAATCAAGGGCCATGGGCGCTCGACGGCCTCGACCTCGATCTGGCCGCCGGCAAATGCGTTGCGGTCGTGGGTCCGACCGGCGCCGGAAAAAGCAGCATCGTGCGAGTCGCAATTCGCTTCTGGGAATACCAGGAAGGCGAGATTCGCCTCGGGGGCCACGACCTGCGCAGCTATCGGCCTGAAGACGTGCGGGAGTTGATCGCGGTGGTGTCCCAGGACACACATCTGTTCAACACCACGATCCTTGAGAATTTGCGGATCGCCGCCCCGGGAGCGGACGAGGAAGCCATCATCCGTGCGGCGCAGACGGCGCAGATTCAGGATTTCATAGCTGGGCTGCCGCAGGGCTACGGGACCTACGTCGGGGAGGCGGGCGTCCGCCTTTCGGCGGGTCAGGCACGGCGCATCGCCATTGCGCGTGCGCTGCTAAAAGACGCGCCCATTCTGCTGCTCGACGAGCCGACCGAGAACCTCGACCCGCAGACCGAGCAAGCCGTGCTCGAGGCGATCGACCGCCTCATGGCGGGTCGCACTGTGCTCCTCATTACCCACAAGCTGGGCGTTTTACACAATCGCGTCGACGAAATCCTCGTCCTCGAGCGAGGACGCATCGTCGAGCGCGGGACGCACTCAGAGCTGATGCGCGGCGGAGGCCGCTACGCTCACTATCAAGACTATCTGGTCGAGATCAGGGAGTCGCGTTGATGACCGTAAAAAGACGACTCCGATCCAACCGACGGTCTTTCGGACGCGTAGGATTGCCGGACAGGTATCAGGGGTTTTTTGTACAGCCTCAACGATGCGGTTGAGGCGCGCGAGGCCGGGATGCTAGCAAAGCACTCGCCCGCTCTCCGCGCGTCGCCTCCAACCGTGTTAGCCGACGATCTTGTCGTATTCACTGTGGGTTCCGATCCACACCCACAAGATGCCGTCCGCGACCTCAGTACCCAGCGCTCGGTAGTGTGCTCCAACCCGAACCGACCAAAGATCGCCCAGGCGTTTAAACTGAAGCGAGGGGTGTTTAGGATCGTTTTTGAGCAGG
>JBGPPC010000183.1:0-8921 GCA_041488355.1 Gammaproteobacteria bacterium | reverse complement strand
GCTGGAGCGTGCGCTGGCGTTGGACGACAGTGTAGCCGAAGCCCTGAAGCGGTTCGAACGCGAGCGGCGGCCGTTGGTCGACAAACTGGTGGCTGCGGCAAACAAGAGTTCGTTCTGGTATGAACGCTTCGCCGACAAAATGGAGCTCGAGCCCTGGGAGCTCGCCTACGACTACATGACCCGCAGCGGGCGCATGAGCGATGAGCGGTTGCGGGAAACAGCGCCCGCCTTTATGTCGATGGTTGAAAACCGCCGCGGCGCCGACCCTGGCGCACAGGCGAGGCGAGAGGGGCGTGTTGCCGACGTCGTTCCGCTCGATGCGCCGGGGGCACGGGAAATCGGGTTCTGCGTCCCGGAACGGTACAACGCCTCGCGTATTCTGTTCGACAACCTCGATGCTGGGCGCGGCGACAAGAGCGCTATCGCTTGCGAAGGCCGCTCCACGACTTATCGCGAGCTGTGCGCGATGGCTGCACAGGTCGGTCACGGGCTGAACGCATTCGGGTTGGTACGCGGCCAGCGCGTGCTGCTGTTGATGCATGACACGCCGCAACTTGCGGCCGCCATCTTCGGTGCGATCCGCATCGGCTTCGTGCCGGTGCTGGTCAACACGCTCTCGCCGCCCGAATTGGTTGCCTACTATCTGCAGGACAGCGGCGCCGAAGTCGCGATTGTGAGCGGTGATTTGGTCAAACTCCTGGGTCACCAAGAAGTGCGGGCGAGCAGGCTGCGACACCTGGTGCTGGCGGGGGTTGCGGGAGAAGAACTTCCGCCGCACCCATTCGGGGTGTGCGCGTGGGACGAGTGGTTGGAGGCACAACCCCGCGAGATGACGGCGGCAGACACACATCGCGACGAGATGGCGTTCTGGATGTACAGCTCGGGCTCTACTGGGCGGCCGAAGGGTGTGGTGCATCTGCAGCACGACGCTGCCTACACGTTCCAGAGCTATGGCCGGGGCGTGCTCGAGATAAGAGAACACGACGTCGTGTTCTCGCCGCCCAAGATTTTTTTCGCCTATGGCTTCGGCAACTCGTTGACCTTCCCCTTTTCGGTGGGGGCGACCGCAGTGTTGCACCCGGGCCGGCCGGACGCGGAGTCAGTGCTGTCGCTCATCGAGCGCGATCGACCGACGATTCTGTTCGGGCTGCCGACTTTGTACAGTGCGCTGCTGTCGCACCCCGGCTCCGAGAAGCGCAATCTGTCGAGCCTGAGGCTGTGCATCTCCGCGGCCGAGGTGCTGTCCCGCGAAATGTTCCGCGAGTGGCAGCGGCGGTACGGACTGTCAATCATCGAGGGACTGGGCTCCACCGAAGTGCTGCACATGTATCTCTCGAACCGGATCGACAAGCCGAAACCCGGCGCCAGCGGGGCCCGAGTCCCAGGCTATGAAATCAAGCTCACTGACAAGGATGGCCATGCTGTGCCGCGTGGCGAGTCCGGGTTGATGTGGGTGCGAGGCGATTCCACCGCGCCGATGTACTGGAACCGCCCGGACAAGACGCAGGAGACGATGCGCGGAGGCTGGATCTGGACCGGCGATCGCTTTCACGAGGACGGTGACAGCTACTACTATTTCGAAGGACGCGCCGATGACCTGATCAAGGTCAGCGGCCAGTGGATCCATCCCCTCGAAGTCGAGCGCTGCCTGGCGGAGCACCCCGCGGTCGCTGAATGTGCGGTGCTTGGTGTGGAAGATGCGAACCGGCTGATGAGCCTGAAAGCCTGGGTGGCATTGCGCCCGGGAACCGTTGCCGACGCGGACACAACACGCGCACTGCAGGAGTTCGTCAAGCAGCGTCTCCTGCCTTACAAGTATCCCCGCGCTGTGGAGTACCTCGAGACGTTGCCGAAGACGGGGACTGGCAAAATCGATCGTCAGGCCCTGCGCAGCTTACTCCAGGCGACGCGTTAGCCTAATAGTTTTCCCGCAGGAAAATGAAGCGGCTGTTGTAGGTGCCGAAGCGGATGGTCGCAGACGGGTTGATGCCAGTTGGGTCGTTCGGCCCGAGCTTTAACCAGGAGGGCGCCTCCACCGACATGCTGACCGTTCCGCTTGCCTTGGGCGCCGACAGCACCACGTTCCTCTGCCCAAAGGAGAACTGCGGAGACGAATAGGATAGAGGCCCGACAGCGTTGGCGCCAACGGTCTTGACGCGTGAAGTGTAGATGCTGCCAACAGTGCCAGTAGACACTGCAGTGCACCCGGTGCCGAAGCAGGAAGCAACCGCCGTATTGCCGGCGTAGGCGGTCGGCGTGGTAACCAGGCGCGTGCATGTCGCATCCAGTGCATTCGGCGTCCAGCCGGTTCCGCTCCAGTATTCCACGAAAACCGGGACCGCAAGCGGCACCTGTTCCGACCCCGCAGCGTTCTGGATTCGCATCCGCCCGTAACGCTCTTTGACGGGCGTCGCTCCGTTTATGCTCTGATAGGTGTCAGTATTCAGCACGAAGGATTGACCGCCCGGAATCGTCAGCGTCGAGCCATCGGAATCAGAGACGGTGAGGCCCACGTAAAGGTTGTCGTACGCTCCCCACGTGACATCGGGCGTGGTCGTCGCATCCTTCGGGGGATCGAAATAAAACGTTGTCGTCGACGCGGTATAGACGCCTGCGGTCCAGGCGTTAGACGGAGCAGCCTTATAGGGTGGCGTGTTCGCGCCCACAGTACACCGATTGGCAGTCGCGTTCGGGCTCGAGGCAACGCAGCCGATCACATCGACTCCCGGACGAAGTATTGGATCCTGCGCCCCGAACCAGATGTTCGCTCGCGGCGTATACGCGCCCGTATACGACGGCAGGCCAGGCGCGGTTGCGAAGGTCTGACCCGCGGCAAGTGCCTTGATCTGGATGGCGCCAGCGCTCGTCGAAGTCATTGAGAACGGCTGCCCCATGTACGTGAAAGCGTCGGTGGAACACCCTTGGGTCATGGCCACCGAGGCCTCGTAATGATCCGGGTAGAAGCGGCCGATGCTGGGCGACGCCGCGCTGCCGATGTCACAGGAATATTTGCCGCTGGAATCCGGGCTCCACGGCGTGGCGTTGGTGCAAGCCGCGCCGGAATAGCCGTAGCAGATGTTGGGCACGTAGGGCGATGCTCCTGTTCCCGGATTGCAGTCGCCGTTGGTCCTGTCCTGGGCCTCGGCGGCTGCATTGCCGAACTGGGCATCGTATATCGCGTTTGCAGCCAAGGTGAAGCTGCCGACGTCGTTGTAGATGAAAGTCCCGAACAGGGCCCCCGCATTCCACGACTGCATGAGCAGCGTCTGGTTGCCACCCGCCGCCGGTGCCTTGGTGTTATCGAGAACAGGCGAACCAGTAGCGCCGGTGATCGTGGTGTTGCTCGGGTTCTTGGGCGTGGCTGTGATCGTGAACGAGGCGCCTGCCTTCGTCGTCGTCGGCGGAACGGTTGTGGTCGAAAGCGTGTAGTAGGCCGGGCGCACAGAGAAGGCGTCGGTAGAGCATCCGATGACAGCAGGGGTAGTTGTGCTGTCAACAACCTGTGCAATGACACGCTTGTAGCCGTTCGGCACATTGAAGGCCGGGCTGGTTTTGAAGCCAGCATCGGCGACGGTGAAGTTGACGACCTGAGAGGTGACTACCGTCTTCGAGCAATTCGTGCACGCGCTGGCGGAGGAGTTACAAGAAGTGCCTGCCTGGCTATCGTCGATGAGATTCACCGTAACGTTCTTGCTGCCGCTCGTGACGTAGACGGTATTTACACCCTGGGATACACCCCCGACCAGGGGCAGCAGCGCAGCGACGTTGAGCGTGAACGGCACGTTCGCCACCTTCATGTAGATATGCCCGAACAGCGCGTTTTGCTTGGTGTTCGGGAGAGCGCTGTCGATCGCGTTGAAGCCCGACGCCGTGTTGCTGGCTGTGGGTGGGATGAAAGTCTGGGCGCAGACCCTAAGGTTCCCGATCTCGTGGATATTGGTGGCACCACCGGTCGAGCCAGTGAATGAAATCTGCCAGTTCACTGGCACCGCTGCCTGTGCCGGGTTGGCGACGTAGGCATCGAACGGGGCTACGATCGACGTGTAGTTCGCGCCTGTCTTCGTTGTGGTGTCTCGATTCACTGAAACCAAAGCGGTTTTGGTGGCGGGCGTATAGTTGCGAGCGTCGACGATGATCTGGTACATGTTGCCCGGATTGGCTGTCGCGCCGGGCGCGTCGATGCCGCCGGCTGTGGTATTGCCGGCGAGCCAGGGATAGCCGGTCGTTCCGGTGCCCGAACCACGGACTCCCACCGAGTCCGGATACAGGCCGGCACCCCCCACTGTGCCCACCCGCCCTTCGGTATTGTTTTCGTAGTTGCCATATTCGTCCAGCGCAACCCCGACCCATCCGCCGGCGAACCCATTGATGCCGGTCTTCTGCGCGTAGCCGAGCGACCCGCCGTACGCGCCGGGCGTAGGAGCGATCGAGTAGTCGGAGAGCGTCATCGCGATTCCGTCGGCGCCACTGCCGTTGTAGGCATACTGCTTGAACTCCACAGAAATATAGTTTCCCGCCGCCGGAAAGATGCCGGGCACCGTGGCAGCCGTGGCATTGTTGCCTGTGTTATCCGTGAGGCGTAGCAGACCCTGAGTGACGATCTTCGGGATACCAAAGCTGCCGCTGCTGGTGGATAGCAGCCAATTGGTGCCGTTGAAGATCGGGGAAAGATTCAAGTTGGGGCGATTGAAGTTGTCGCACTGACAGACCAGGGGCAGACCCGCCGGCGCGTTGACTGGCGGAAGGCAAGCAGCGGCTTCGCCGACCACCAGATCCGTCGCCGTGGTGAACGCGGTTGTGATGCCACTGGCTAGGATTGAGGTCGCCGTGTTGGCAGAGACGGCTGGATTGGGTACCAGCCACGAACCCTGGTATTGTCCGACGATAAAATTCTGGTAGTTCGCGCCGCCTTGAATGTCGCCGGCCACCCAGTTCATCGTCGCGGTATAACTGGTGACCGTGAGCGTGTCCGTGGCGGCGCCCAGCGTCCAGTACCGTCTGACATAGTTTGTCGTGCTCAACGGCCACGTGGCATTTTGGGGATGGATCACGTTCGAAACATCCGCGGTCAGCGTTCCGGCGCCACCGCCGGTTGTCGTGATCGAGATCGGACTGTAGTTCGTCGCGTCACCGAGCGGGAAGGTGCAGGTCTGGGGGCCGGCGGCAAAGGTAAGCCGCAGATTTCCGTTCACCCAGCCCGTACCGCTTTGGACGACGTTGGCCGGGCACGCGCCGGTCACCGTCAGCGTTCCACTCGAGACAGTCACGATGCCCGCGTTGGACGCGGTGAATTGCAGCTGCGCTGCGGAGGCGCTCGCCGTAGCCGTAGCAACGCCGCCGCTCTTGTTGATCACCAGGTTGTTGTAGGCATAGGTGCCGAGGTTCTGCGCGCCGCCACCGTTGTAAGTGACTGTGCCGTTGGCCGGCGTGAAGGTCATACCGTTGATGAAGTCGCCCCCAACCGTCAGTGCGCCGGTTCCGGTTACGGTGATGCTCGGGGCGACTGTTCCGGTGTAGCTGATAGAACCAGAGACCGATACTGCAGCCCCAGTCGCGATGGCAACATCGGCGACGCTGCCAGTAACGGCACCCGTGTTTATCGTGAGGCCGCCGCCGATCAGAAGCTGGCCGGTCGACGCGACTGTGATCCGTCGGGTTCTGTTATTGGAAGTCGAGGCGGTGTATGTGACGTTCCCTGTCACAGTCAACGTGACTCCGCTGTTGACGTTGAGAAACACGTTATTCGCCGTGCCGCCCGCCATAGTGACAGAGGCGATGGATGTGCTCGCAGTGACCGTCACTGTATCGCCGTTGGCGATAGTGACGTTGTCGATCGCCGCGGGAATTCCCCCGGCCCCGGTACATCCGGCTCCCCAGGTGGTGGTTGCACTCCAATTGCCGGCCGCAACGATCGACGTACATGATCCGCCGAAGGCCGAACGCGCGGCCACGCAGAGCATTAAAGCCAGGAGAAGCTTCCCGCGCATCAGCTGCACCCGTACGGCGGCTGGGTCGCCGGGTTGCCGCTGGGATCGCGGCAATAGGAAACTCGTGCAGAGAGTTGCCGCTCGACCTGACCGACCCCCGCTCCATAGGTGGCTGTCGACTGCAGCTGATACACGCGGATGTTTCTCCCGCCCTCGACGAAATCCGCACACGAGCACTGGAGCGTGACCGCGTAACCGGCGAGAACGCTCGACCCAAACGGCCCAGTCGGCAGGGTCGAGGAGGTCGGTGCGGCTGCAGTAGGGCACGTATTGCCGCCAGCACCCGGACAGTTGGGCAGAGGCGCCGCCCCGGAGGTGGCGGTCGTATTTGACGGATCTAACACCTGGTACGCGCCCCAGTCGATCCCGGCGCGTGCCGCCTGGTATGCGCGCGATCCCGAGATGTCGCGGGCATGGCCGGTTTCCGTTTGCGTAGTCAGCAGAGTGATGCCGAGCGCCAGCGCAGCCAGGACGACGATAATAAAGATCGCGCTGGCGAGCGCAAAGCCGCGTTGATCGCGAGAATTATGGAGTATTGTCAACATGAATCTGGTGCAGGAGATTGACCGTCTCCCCGCTCATCTGAAGCGTAATCCATGCCGACAACAGGCTATAGCGCTCGGAGGCGCCGGTGGAATATGAGAAGCGCGGAGGCACGCTGCCGGCAACTATCGCTGGGCAGGTAACGTTGGTCGCGAGCGGAACCTTACTCGTCGCAGCAGACAGTGGGGCTGCGACGAGGCTGGTTGGTTGTGCCGCCTGGCGCGCGTAGCCCGAAATCCGCCACAAGGTGTTGGTCGTTGCGTCGCAAGCGTAGGTCACCGGAGACGCCGCGATGATGAACACTCTGCGGCTTGGCGATCCGCCCGGCGGAAGGAAAACGGTGCTCGCGAAGCCGAGGGCGTTGGTCGTGGTCCCCGCGCCACTGGCCGAGGTCAAAGTCGTAATGCCTTGCCCGCAGTAGGCGCTGTAGAGTCCCGCCGTGGTCGGGGCGCAATCCGCGCCGCTGTTGTTGTACTGATTGTAAATCGCGACGAGGTCCGATCCGGTCGTGACCTGAACGTTGGTCAACATGTCACCGAACGTGGACAAGCTGGTGCAGCCAGAGGAAAAGCAGGCGTCGTTCTGCTGGTAACGACCGCCGGTTTTGATCGGTATGAATTCGAGGAACAGGCCGCTCCCTGCGACCCTAACCGTGTTAGGCAGCGCAAGATGCACATCTCTGCCGATGCGGCGCAACGCGGTATCTGCGGTGTCGGCCATGGCCGCACGATTCGTGCTGCTGAAGTAACCCTCGATCGGCCGCTGGATGAAAATCGCGACCATGCCCACGATGATGCCGGTGATGACCATGACGGCGATCGCCTCGATCAGACTGAACCCGCTCGCTGATCGCGTGATCATGCTCAATTGGTGAGGTTGGGCGAATGCCGGAAGCGGAATCCCGTCAAGGTCACGGTATTGCCGCTACCGGCCACGGTGACATCGATGCGCAGGACGTCGGTATTGGCAAGCCCGAACCCGGCCCCCACTTGAGTCACTTTAGCGCTCGCGCTGTACCCGGCGAGACTGGAGCTGGCCTGTTGGAAGATGTCGTTAAGCGTCCCTGCCATGGAGAAATTGTTGTAGTCGGCGACGTTGTCGAAGAAGACTGGGCCGTAACGCGTTTCGCCGACACCCCAGTTTGCGGTGTTGTCCATTGAGAAGCTCGCAGCACTGCAGCCGGTCGGACCAACCGCCGAGCTCACCGCCGTCGCAGCGGACGGGTCCGTCGGATCGCAGTACGTGAAAGGTTGCAGCTCGATCTCCTCGAGCAGCGACTCTGCGGCTGCCAGCGCCTGCTTGCGCACCATCGGGTCCGAGCTGTGCTGGGCCCCCATGTTGATCGCCACCAAGACCCCTGCAAGGCACACACTGACGATGATGATGAACATCAATAGCTCAATGAAGCTCAGGCCCCGCTCGCGAGAAGCCGAAAGCAGCCTAGTGCACATATCCGGTCTCCCCTTCCACCGTGATTGCTGGAAAGCCTGAGACGGTGATGACGACCTGTGCTGATGCCCGGCCGCGCGGATCAAACTGAAAACTGCTCGACGTCGATGCAATCGATGTGTTCTTGACGCAGGTCTGATTGGAAGCGCACGAAGGTGTTGGGTCTGGCGACGGCAGTGCGAGGGCGGTTGCGAAAGGGCAACTTCCGCCGAAGGGAGTAGCGGTCGACTCCGGGGGATTGGGGTCGAGTGTCAGGGAGACCGCAGTGGCGGTGACGCCAACACAAGCGTAGCGGCGCTGGGCGACCGCGGACTTGCGTGCATATTGGAGCGCAGAGACGACTTTGTCGTACTCGGTACGTTGCTGGATGACGTTGATGTTCGAGAGTTTGGCAATCGCAACGGCTGCCAGGATCCCGATTACAAGCAAGACCACAATCAGCTCCGTGAACGTAAACCCCGCAATGGCTGGTGGGGGGAACGAAACCGCACGCCGCCTGGGCGTCCTCGTTTGGCATCCGAGCGCGCCCGCGAAGGCCGGTACGCAATGGCGGTTCGGTAAGCTGAGTTCAGCGGTGTGCGAGACCACAACGTGGCGCGTGCTGTCCCCTGTCGCTTTCCACCAGGTCGTCATGCTGCGTTGGGCGGGTCGCTGCGGGGCTGGAGTCAAATTTGGCCAATTTTCACAAGCGGTTATCGGCGGTCAACCAGGCGACCTTGAGCAAAAGCCGGACCCGAAGCCGCTAGGGCTTACGGGCTGGAGCGGGAGAGCTCAGCGGCACGGGCCAGCAGCGTGTACTTGGTCACCAGGTCCGGCCCCAGGTTGTCGGGCCATTGCCTGCGGTCGACGTAGGCGAGGAACTGGTCGAGAACGGCGGCAAAATGCTCCTCATGTGTCGTCCGCAACGCTTCGGGGATCGCGACACGGAAGGTGGAGCCGATT
>JBGPPC010000182.1:0-8935 GCA_041488355.1 Gammaproteobacteria bacterium | reverse complement strand
TCGGAAAGGTCGGTCATGTGAGTTCCGTGATTCGTTACTCGTGATTCGTGGCTCGTGGGCGTGATTGGGAATTCGTGCTTGGCGGGTAGTCCGAACGCCAGCATACAGTCGGGTATCGGCAAACGAGATCGTACCCGGATTCGCGTAGCACATGGTTTCGTTTATCCTAGTAGAAATCGGCTTGCTCGATACGTACTGCCGTGGAAAGCATAAATTTCAGCAGAAAGTACTCAAAATGGAACTCGACGCAACAGATTGGAAGATCCTGGACCTGCTCCAGTTCAACGCCCGCATTTCCAATGTGGACCTCTCGCGGCAGGTGGGGCTGTCGCCCTCGCCGTGCCTGAATCGCGTGCGGGCGCTGGAGAAAGGCGGCTACATCAGCCGCTACGTATCGCTCCTGGATGCGCTTCAGGTTGGTCTCAAGGTAAGTGTGTTCATTCAGGTCACGCTGGAGAAACAGATCGAGCCGGCGCTCGATACGTTCGAGCGCGCGATACGCGATCGCCCGGAGGTGATGGAGTGCTACCTCATGACCGGCGACGCGGACTATCTGTTGCGCGTGGTCGTGCCGGATCTACAGGCGCTCGAGCATTTCATCCTGAACTTCCTCTCGCGCGTGCCGGGCGTGGGCAACATCAAGTCGAGCTTCGCGCTCAAGCAGGTGAAATACCAGACTGCGCTGCCGCTGCCGGGCGCGGTCGAGAAGCGGGCGGCGAAATCGCGCGTCGGCGCGCGGCGCCCCCGCACGCGCTAGCGGCTAGTGAAGAATCTACGACAGCGCCGAGCGGGTTGTTGGTCGCTGCCGATACTTGTTTGCGCCGGGCTGCTCGGGCCTTGTGCCCAGGTGTGTGCCGACGTTGGCATCTCGGTGGAGGCCGGCAGAGGCGAGTCTGTCGACATCTGGGGCCTGGGGCTGCGCTGGGCCGATCTGCATACATGGCACCTGCCTCGAGATGTCGACATCGGCGTCTCCATTCTCGGCCGTGTCGATCACTGGCACGGCGTGGAGACGGGCGCCGTGGTCGCCGATTTGTGGGACGTCAGCGCCACCCCCGTGTTGCGCTTGCAGCCCGCGGACCGAACTGGCGTGACCCCCTTCCTCGATGCAGGGATCGGCGTCAGCTTGATCTCGCATACGCGCATCAATGCTCATCGCGTGCTCAGCACCGCCTTCCAGTTCAACGAACTGATCGGGCCCGGCGTGCGCTTCGGGGAGCGTGGCCAGTATGAGCTCGCGTTGCGCGTGCAGCACACCTCCAACGACGATATCAAGGAGCCCAACAATGGATTGACCTTCCGGACCATCGTCTTCCAGTACGCGTTCTAGTGAGCCGGGGAGCGATGGCCGGCAGGCCGGGTGCGGAGAGGTTTATGATGGAGCCTGGCCGGCCCGCGACGAGGGGCGCAGGCCCCGTCCCCATTTCGAAGGATGACAACTTGGCCAAACCCAACTATCAGTACGAAAAGCGCCAGAAAGACCTGGCGAAAAAGAAGAAACAGGAAGAGAAGCGGCAACGCAAGCTGAACAAAGGCGGCGTTGAGCCGCAGGAGAACCCGGCCCAGCCCCCTGCCGACGGAAATACGACGCCGGAGTAGACCGCGTCCAGCGGCTTCGCCGTCACAACGGTGGTAGCGGGACGCCGATCTGCTCCAGGATGCCGCGCGGCGCGCCGCCCGGGACCACTTCGGGGCGGATCATGACGATCCGCTCGCCGGCGACCCGATAAAAAAAGTAGTGTTCGGGGATCTTCACTGTCCGTCCAGTCGGGGCGACAGGGTCGAGCCCCGGCATCGCGAACACGCCCTTGTGGGTGCCGCCTTGGCGCCACTTCACGGCGATCAGGTCCCCCTGCCAGTGCGGCGGATCGTAGTCGTAGTGCCAGTCGGGAAAGCCGGTATAGAGCGCGTTCAACATCTTCAGGAACTCGGACTTGTCGAGGGTCCGATTGGCCGAGACGAACGCAAGGTCGTCGGCGACCGTTTCCCCGATGGCCGGCACGTCGTGGGCCTTGAGGCCTTCGATGTAAATCAGTAGAACGGGTGGGATCGCGGGCATGGACGTGACGTCGACGCGTAGGAGCCTAGCCGCCGGTCTCTTCTTTCTTCAGCTTCTCCCATAGCGACGGGTTCTTGAAGAACGCCTGCGCCCTGTGCTCGTTCAGTTCCGGGTCTTGGAGGAAAACCCGCTTGGCCCCTTCGCTACTGAAGCAGTACAGCTTGTCCTGCGGCGAGATCCAGACCACCGAGCAACTGGTGGGGAGTGAGCTGCCGTTTGCCGCGCTCATGGCGCAATGGCCCCCTCCTTCGGGCTCGGGTTCCGCTGCGCTCGCCCAAGTGGCAGATGTGAGTAGGACAGCCAACGCGATGTGTTTCCAACTTTGCATGCTGATCTCCGTCTGATCTGAATCTGGGCCCGGGCAGGCCGCTGCTGGGATGCGCGCCCGGCACCGCTGTGCGCGCTCCAATAGGCAGGCGCTTCGAGCGAAGTATCGGTGCAAATCCGCCTCTTGCGCAACCGCCCGCGCTCTGCGTAGGCAGTCAGTCGGGCGTCCTCGAGCGCCTTTTTCATCGTTGTCGGTTCCACTTGTAACGCCTGCGCGCCCCGCCGTAATGGCTTCGAAACGCCGCCCCTGTCAAATGCGCGATCTTTCGGTGGAGCGGGGGCCACAGGCCGATGCAACGCGGCCGCAGTTTCACTCGCCATTGCAACCGGTGAAACGCGGAGACTTCGTGGAAAAAAACAATGCGCGGCCGTGTGCGGAAATCCTGCTGGTGGAGCGCGACGCGTCTTTGAGGGAAGCCGCCTCCGCGTGGCTACGGGCCAACGACTATACGGTGCGCGAGGCCGCAAACCACAGCGCAGCCGTCGTGGAGCTGGCATCCGGGCGCTACGATCTGGTCGTGTTCGACGTTAGCCTGGCGAGCGCCGAGGAGCTTACGGTGCTGTTCCGGGCTTAGTGGACGCCATCCGCGCGTTCCGGTGATCGGTACGCTCCACGAGGAGCTCACGCCACGGGCGCGCGAGTGTGCCCTCGAGCTGGGGATTCGACTTCTGCTGGTCAAGCCCTTTCGTCTCCCCGTGCTGCTCGATACCGTGCGCTACGCGCTCACCACGGGGCGCCGTAGAACCTAGGAGTGCGTTCCGGCGACTCTTGATGGCCGCGTTCAGCGCAAGCGATTGCGCGGCAGATACGGTTCAAGCGCTATCGCAAGACCGGCAACCAGCATCGCGAAGCCGCCCCACATCAGCGGCAGCAACACAGTCTCGATGTTTTTCCGCACCTCTAGCGTGACCTGAGAAACTGGGACACGAGGCGCGCCGGTTTCCTGCAGCAGGAACTCGTAGGCTCCGGGGTAGTAGACCGCGAGTCTGCCCGCTTCAACGCTCGCCTTTCCGCCCGGCGCCAGCTTGATTACCAGCGCGCGCTCGAAAATCGGCTGATCCGACTGCAGAAGCGTGATCTGATATTCGTCGGTTGACTTGGCTGCGTCCGGACGTCCGGGCGCCGACTCGAATGTGAGGTGAAAGGCGATCTGGTTCATGTCTGGATCGAGCTTGAGCGTCACCGGCCGGAAGGCTTTGCCGTTGGACACGTGCAGGATGGTTCCATCAGGCAACGTCCAGCGTGTAGCGCGCTCGGTGAGGACGAACGTCTCGCCGTTCTCGCCGCTCAGGTACTCGCAGAAGATGTAGTAGGTTGGCCCCAGCAGCAGGCCGAGCATCACAAGGAGGGCACCGTAGCGCTTCACCCGCTGACCTCACAACTCCGAATCTGATCGGTGACGAAGCGCAGCCAACGATCGGGCGGCGCGCCACACCCCGTCATTCCGGGGCTGCCCACGAGGGCAGAACCCGGAATCCAGATTCTGGACCGCGATATTCTGGATTCCGGCCCCGGATCGAGTCCGGGGTGACGTCCCTTGTGCTACGCGGCCCCGGAATGACGAGCTGAGGTTTGTCACTCATCTGGGATCTGGATGACATCGGCAGTGCGCTGGTCGAGGCGCGGAACGCCAGGGCGCGCATGTGCGAGCTATGCCGAGCTGGCATCGCCGAGGGGCAGTGCTTTAAGCCGCTCCATCGCCGCCACGAGCTGCGCGCGGACCCCCGGCTCCCACGCCGAGTGTCCGGCGTCGGGGACGACGATGTACTCGGCTTCGGGCCAGGCACGGTGCAAATCGTCTGCCGTCACCGCGGGGCACACCATGTCGTACCGCCCCTGCACGATCACCCCCGGGATCTTGCGCAGTTGGTGTACATTGTTCAGCAGCGCGTTCTCGGCGAGAAACAGGTGGTGGCGGAAGTAGTGCGCTTCGATGCGGGCCAGCCCCAGCGCCACGTGATCGCTGGAGAAATAGGCCAAGGCTTCCGCGTTGGGAAGCAGAGTCGAGCAGCGACCTTCATACACGCTCCACGCTCGCGCCGCCGGCATGTGGATCGCCGTGTCGGAGTGGTTCAGCCGGCTGGCATACGCTGTCAGCAGGTCGTGTCGTTCGGGTTCTGGGATCGGCGCAACGAACTCGCGCCACGCCTCGGGAAAGACGCTGCGCAGTCCATAGAGGAACCAGCTCACCTCGTGGTCGCGGCACAGAAATATCCCACGCAGCACGAGCGCCAGGCACCGCTCGGGATGTGTCTCTGCATATGCTAGCGACAAGGTGCTGCCCCAGGAGCCGCCGAATACAAGCCAGCGGTCGATACCCAGGTGCGCGCGCAGTTTCTCCAGGTCCGCAAGCAGATGCGGTGTCGTGTTGTCCGTCAGCTCGCCATGCGGGATGGAGCGGCCTGCGCCGCGCTGATCAAACAACACGATGCGATAGAACGCCGGATCGAAGAAGCGCCGCTGGCCTGGGCTGCTGCCCGCTCCAGGCCCGCCGTGCAGGAACACCACGGCAACACCGCGAAGATTACCGGACTGCTCCCAGTACAGAGTGTGGCGCGCGTCGACGGGGAGCATGCCGGATTCGAACGGTTCGATCTCCGGGTAAAGCTCGATACGGGGCGTGCGAGAGATGTCGTTCACTTTGTCGACCGCGCTGTGGATACGCGCGTGCTTGATGCTACAGCTTTCTCACGGTGTAGCCCTTCTTGCGCAACAGCTCCACGATGCCGTTGACCCCGAGCAGGTGTCCCACCCCCACCGCCACCAGCGTCGGTTCGTTGCCGGCCAACATCGCGACGATCTTCCCAGTCATTTCCCGGTTGCGCGCGTCGTAGAGCTGTTCACGCAATTCCTCTGCTTGCGCCGCCGGCAATTCGTCGACTTCTTTGTTCACCAGCTCCCATAGACGCTTTTCGTCGCCCGTCCTCCATGCCGACACCAGGTCGCGAATGTCAGCGCTCAGGCTGCCATTGCTGACACCGTCCACTGCTGAGCGCAGCATCCCTTCCTGCAGCTCGGGCGAGAAGCCGCTGAGCAGCGCGAGCTGTCCCGCGATGGACTCGAGCTCGACGATGCGCTTGCCGTCCTGCTTGGCGCGCCGTGCGAAGTGGATATCGAGGCCGAGGTTGGGGTCGTACCCCTGCCGCCCGACCTCCATCATGGCCAGCGTCATCGCCAGCAGCTCTGGCCGCATCACCTCTGCATACTCGACCGGCAGGCCGACAGCGGGCAGCGCCTTCTTCAGCTCGTCCAGCAACTCGGGCGAGATGTGATGCTTGAGGTTGTCGGGCGGGGTGTAGCTCATGCCTCTCGTGGCCGCGAGCACCGCGGATTGGTCGGTTGGGTCCGCTTCGAGCGCCAGCACGTGCGACGCCGAGTAGGCCCGCTCCACCGCCGGACTGAGTGGATAGAGCTTGCGCGCGCCGACGTGGACGGTGCCGAACAGATACACCGTGTTGCTCGGCGAGCGCGCCTCCCAGATGAGTGGAGTGCTGCCATTCTGAGCCTGCGCGGCGAGCGCGGGAAGCGCAATGAAGGCGCCGGTTAGAACCCGGCGCGCGAGCTTTCTCAGAATGGATGCGAAGAGCAGCATGTCTATCGCCATGTGGATGCAAGCAGTCTAACAGAGGCGCCGCGCACGCTGGGTGCGGGGCGCCGCGGGCACGGCGTAGAATTCACGTTTGGCCAGCTCGGAACCAGGACGCAATGGAAGATTCATTTAGAAAGGCAGCACTCGACTACCACCGGCTACCCAAGCCGGGGAAGATTTCGGTCACACCCACCAAGAACCTCATCACGCAGCACGATCTGGCGTTGGCCTATTCCCCCGGCGTCGCTGCGGCCTGCGAAGAGATCGTCGCCGATCCTGCCCGGACACGTGACTACACCGCCCGCGGCAACCTCATCGGCGTGATCACCAACGGCACAGCGGTGCTCGGGCTAGGGGCGATCGGCCCGGAAGCGGCCAAGCCGGTGATGGAAGGCAAGGGGGTGCTGTTCAAGAAGTTCGCAGGCATCGACGTATTCGACATCGAGATCAACGAGCGGGATCCGGAGAAGCTGGTCGACATCATCGCCAGCCTGGAGCCCACGTTCGGTGGCATCAACCTCGAGGACATCAAGGCCCCCGAGTGCTTCCACATCGAGCGCAAGCTGCGCGAACGCCTGAAGATTCCGGTGTTCCACGACGATCAGCATGGCACCGCCATCATCGTCGGCGCGGCGGTGCTCAACGGCCTCAAGGTCGTGGGCAAGGATATCGGCAAGGTCAAGCTGGTGTGCTCGGGCGCGGGGGCGGCTGCGTTGTCTTGCCTCGACCTGCTCGTGGGTCTCGGCTTGTCGGTGGACAACATCACCGTCGCGGACATCAAGGGCGTCGTCTACAAGGGCCGCGTGGAGGAGATGGATGACTACAAGGCCCGCTACGCGAAAGACACCAAAGCGCGAACGCTGGCCGAGATCGTGGCCGGCGCTGATATCTTCCTCGGTTTGTCGGCCGGCGGCGTACTCAAGCCCGAGATGGTCGCGAAAATGGCGCAGCGTCCGCTCATCCTCGCGCTGGCGAACCCGAACCCCGAGATCATGCCGGAGGACGCCAAAGCCGTTCGCCCCGATTGCATCATCGCTACCGGGCGCTCGGACTATCCGAACCAGGTCAACAACGTTCTGTGTTTCCCGTTTATCTTCCGGGGAGCCTTGGATGCCGGCGCGACCATCATCAACGAAGCCATGAAGCTGGCTTCCACGCACGCCATCGCCGAGCTGGCCCAGCAGGAGCAATCGGATGTCGTGGCGTTGGCGTACCGCGACGCCAACCTGTCCTTCGGGCCCGAGTACCTGATACCCAAGCCCTTCGATCCGCGCCTGATCGTCAAGATTGCGCCCGCGGTCGCCAAGGCAGCGATGGACAGCGGCGTAGCCACGCGGCCGATCGCCGATCTCAACGCGTACCGGGATCAGCTCGTTCAGTTCGTCTACCACTCCGGCTTGATCATGAAGCCCGTGTTCGACGCGGCCAAAAGCAGACCGAAGCGCGTGGTGTACTGCGAGGGCGAGGATGAGCGCGTCCTGCACGCCGTGCAGACGGTGGTCGACGAGGGTTTCGCGCGGCCGATCGTGATCGGCCGTCCCGAGGTCGTGAGCTCGAGGCTGGAGAAGCTGGGCCTGCGCGTGCGCCCCGGCCGGGACTTCGAGCTGGTCAATCCGAACCACGACCCGCGCTTCGCCGAGTACTGGCAGCTCTATCACGACCTCGCGCAGCGCAGGGGCGTGTCGGTGGAAGTCGCGAAGCGCGAAGTAATCAGACGGCCCACGTTGATCGGCGCGCTGATGGTGAAGCAGAACGAGGCCGACGCCATGCTCTGCGGCACCTACGGTGAGCACAGCACGCACCTCAACTACATCGCCAATGTGATCGGGCTCAGGCCGGGGGTGAAGCAGTTCGCAGCGATGAACCTGCTGCTGCTCGACGAGCGCACGCTGTTCATCTGCGACACCTACGTCAACCCAGACCCGACCGCCGAGCAGCTCGCCGAGATCACGATGCTCGCCGCGGAGGAGGTACGCCGCTTCGGGCTTGTGCCGAAGGTGGCGCTCCTGTCCCATTCCAACTTCGGCAGCGCGCGCACTCAGTCGGCGCAGAAGATGAGCCGCGTGCGCGAGCTGCTCGAGCAACTCGCGCCGCAGCTGGAAGTCGATGGCGAGATGCATGGCGACGCGGCGCTGTCGCCCGAGATCCGGCTGCAGGTGTTCCCGAACTCGCGGCTAAAGGACGAGGCCAACCTCCTGATCATGCCCACCCTGGATGCGGCGAACATCTCCTTCAACCTGCTCAAGGTCATCGCCGGCGAGGGCATCACCGTCGGGCCCATCCTGCTTGGCGCAGCGAAGACGTGCCACATCCTCACGCCTACTGCGACTGTGCGCCGGTTGGTCAACATGACCGCACTCGCCGTGGTGGACGCTGGCTCGCACAGGTAGCGGGGCTAAAGCCAGGATTCCAGCACAGCCGTGTCAGCAACGCCGACCATTCGAACTGCGCGCTTGTTGCTGCGCCCATTCGCGCGTGCTGATGCGGGCGTCGTAACGGAGCTCGCTGGTGCGTTCGAGATCGCCGACACCACAATCTCGATCTCGCATCCGTATTCGCTCCAGGTCGCGATCGACTGGATCGCGGGACATCGGCGTGCGCGGCAGCGTGGTCTTGGATTTCGGTTCGCGATCATCCAACCGGATTCCGCGCGGCTTGTCGGATGCGTCGAGCTGCGTGACCTGAACCAGGAGCATGCGCAGGCGGAAATGGGCTTCTGGATCGGCAAGCCGTTCTGGGGCCACGGTTACGCCTCCGAGGCGGGCTCGGCAGTCGTGCGGTTCGGCTTCGAGGCGCTCGGGCTCAACCGGATCTACGCCTTCCACATGGCGCGCAACGCTGCGTCCGGCAAAGTCCTGCAGAAGCTCGGAATGCAGCGCGAGGGAGTCCTGAGACAGCGCGTACGGAAGTGGGGGCGCTTCGAGGACGTGATGGCCTATGCGGTGCTGCGCAGCGATAT
>JBGPPC010000181.1:0-8941 GCA_041488355.1 Gammaproteobacteria bacterium | reverse complement strand
CGTTCTAGAGCGGCCGCGATTCTAACTCTCGCCGGCAAGAATCAGCGCAGCAGTGCCGGGTCGTCACCGCAGCAGCGTCCCGGGTCAGCGGGTTCGCTAGCAGCCTTGTCTCAACAGCAACGCGTGATGCGGTTCCACTTCTGCTCGGTGCGCACCCGATAGTGCTCGCTACGGGTCATCGCGGACTGGTCTGCATGAGCCTCCAGCATGTGCTCGCGGTAGCGCTCGTAGGCGTCATCTCCCGAGACCTGGCGCACGAAGTACCACGCTGAGCGCAGCAAACGCCACGCGGCATTTGCCGCTCCCCGGCCGAGTTGCTTGCCGTGTGCCCCCGTGCACGAGGCCGGCGAGAGAGCCGTGTCAGCGCGGTCTTCGCGCGGCTGAGGTTGCGTCCGCGTAGTCATAAGGTTGCCATCGCGTCAGGCACGCAGCGAGGCAGTCGCGATGCTCACCTCGAGCCGGGTCACGACGTGTCGGGATTCGGCAAGCGGCAGCACGGCTCGACCTCTGACGAAGCGGAACGCGACCCGCAACATGTCGATGATCACCACCCATAGGAGCGTTGCGAACAGGAGCGCAAGCACCGCGTCGATGCGCTGCCCGAGGATCAACTGTGGCGCCGATGCGAGCCGCTCTGGCGGGAGAGTGCCGGCCGCCAGTTGAGCCGATAAGTCGTTCGCAGCAGCCAGGAAGCCGATGCCAGGGTTGGGGCTGAACACCTTCTCCAGCGCGGCGGTGGTGCACACGATTGCAAGCCAGGTCAGCGGCAGCCCGGTCACCCAGGCGTACCGAGCCTTGCCCATCTTCACGATGATGCCAGTGGCGACCGATAGCGCTATTCCGGCCAACAATTGATTGGATATGCCGAACAGCGGCCACAGGATGTTCACGCCCCCCAGCGGGTCTCTTACGCCCTGGACCAGGAAGTATCCCCATGCCGCCACGAAGATCAGGCTGGCAAGGACCGTCGCCGGATAGGACGAGACATTGCCGATCGGCTTCCAGACGTGCTTGAGGATGTCCTGCAGCATGAAGCGTCCGACGCGGGTCCCGGCATCCAGGACGGTCAGGATGAACAGCACCTCGAACATGATGGCGAAGTGATACCACACCGCCAGAAGCGTCCCGCCGAAGGTCTTGCTGAAAATAGTGGCCATGCCTACCGCCAGTGAGGGCGCGCCGCCGGTGCGCGCGAACAGCGTCTTCTCGCCCATCTCCGTGGCCAGCGCCTCCATGTGCTCGGCCGTAACCGGGAAGCCCCAGGATGAGATCTTCGCCACTGCATCTGCGGCAATCTTGCCGACCACGCCGGCCGGGCTGTTGATCGCGAAATAGACGCCCGGGTCGAGCACGCAGGCGGCGATCACCGCCATGATGGCGACGAAAGACTCCAGCGCCATGCTGCCGTAGCCGATCATGCGGATCTCTTTTTCATTGGCCAGCAGCTTTGGCGTGGTGCCGGACGACACCAACGAGTGGAAGCCCGAGATCGCGCCACAGGCGATGGTGATGAACACGAACGGGAACAGGCTGCCTTTGAAGATCGGCCCGGTGCCGTCGATGAACTGAGTCAAGGCCGGCATCTTCATATCCGGGCGGATGTAGACGATCGCAATCGCCAGCAAGAAGACGACTCCCAGCTTGAGGAACGTGGAGAGGTAGTCGCGCGGTGCAAGCAGCAACCAGACCGGCAGAGTCGCCGCGGCGAAGCCGTAGATCATCACGAACCAGGCGACGCTCATCTTGTCCCAGTCGAACCAGCCGCGGATGGCCTCGTTGTGGTCCACCCAGCCGCCGCCCACCACGCATACGATCAGCAAGGCGATACCTATCAGCGATCCTTCCAGCACTCGGCCAGGGCGGATGCCGCGCATGTAGATGCCGATGAGCATGGCCACCGGAATGGTGCCGAGAACGGTCGCGGTTGCCCATGGGCTCTTGTACATGGCGTTGACGATCACCAGGCCCAGGACGGCGATGAGGACGATCATGATCATCATGGTCCCGGCCATTGCTGCCCAGCCCCCCACGGGACCCAGCTCGTCGCGCGCCATCTGCCCCAGGCTGCGCCCGTCGCGGCGGGTCGAGCAGAACATGATCACCATGTCCTGTACGCAGCCGCCCAGGACGGCGCCCACGAGGATCCAGATGGTGCCCGGGAGATAGCCGAACTGCATCGCCAGGGTCGGACCGATCAGGGGGCCGGGACCCGCGATCGCGGCAAAGTGGTGGCCGAACACGACCCACTTGTTGGTGGGGACGAAATCGCGCCCATTGTTGAAGCGCTCGGCGGGCGTCGCACGCGTGGGGTCCAGCGTCAGCACCTTGGCGGCGATCCAGGCGCTGTAAAATCGGAAGGCGACGAGATAAACACAGGCGGCGGCCATCACAAACCAGATGGCATTGATGGTCTCTCCGCGATGCGTGGCGATACTGCCCAGCGCCCACGCGCCGACCGCGGCAATCCCGAGCCAGATCAGCTTGCCGATCACCTTGCTGTTCATCTCTACCCTCTCCCGATTTGGTTGTGTCGACCGTCCGAGCTGCTCTGGCTCTAACGGCCCCGTCGAGCGACGCCCGCAATGATAACAGCGACATCCCGGGGCGCACGCTGGCGCCTTCAGGTAAAATCCACGCCTTTCGCGCTCAACTACCCCTCATGTACGACCCCCACGATAGTATCGCCGAGTTCGACCCCGAGCTCGGGCGCGCTATGGCTGCCGAGAAGCGCCGGCAGGACGACCACGTGGAGCTGATCGCCTCGGAAAACTACGCCAGTCCGCGCGTGCTCGAGGCCCAGGGCTCGGTGCTCACCAACAAGTACGCCGAGGGCTACCCGGGCAAGCGTTACTACGGTGGCTGCGAATACGTAGACATCGCCGAACGCCTCGCCATCGACCGCGCCAGGCAGCTCTTTCAGTGCGGCTACGCAAACGTCCAGCCGCACTCGGGCAGCCAGGCCAACCAAGCCGTATACATGGCCACCCTCAACCCCGGTGACTCATTCCTGGGGATGTCACTGGCGGATGGCGGCCACTTGACCCACGGCTCGCCGGTGAACTTCAGCGGCAAGCTGTACAACGTGGTCAGCTACGGGCTCGACGCGGACGAAGTCATCGACTACGCGCAGATGGAGCGTCTGGCACACGCTCACAAACCGAAGCTGATCATCGCCGGTGCGTCGGCCTATTCCCTGGTGATCGATTGGAGGCGCTTTCGCGAGGTCGCCGACAGCGTCGGTGCCCGACTCATGGTGGATATGGCCCACTATGCGGGCTTGGTGGCAGCCGGGCTGTATCCCAGCCCGATTGAGCACGCCCATTTCACCACGAGCACTACGCACAAGACGCTGCGCGGCCCCCGCGGAGGGCTGATCCTGTCGGGCGCCGAGCACGAGAAGCTACTCAACGCGTCGATCTTTCCGGGCGGGCAGGGTGGCCCGCTGATGCATGTGATCGCTGCCAAGGCGGTCTGCTTCAAAGAAGCCATGAGCGTGGAGTTCAAGCGCTACCAGCAGATGGTGATGGAGAACGCCCGGGCGATGGCAAAGGCGCTGCAGAGGCGGGACCTGCGCATCGTGTCTGGCGGCACCGAGAGCCATATGTTCCTGGTGGACCTGCGCGCCAAGAAGGTCACCGGTAAGGAAGCCGAAGCCGTCCTGGGCCGCGCCCATATCACGGTGAACAAGAACGCCATACCCAAGGATCCGCAGACCCCGTTCGTGACCAGCGGGATCCGCATCGGAACGCCTGCCGTAACGACTCGCGGCTTCTCCGTGCCGCAGGTCGAACAGCTCGCGGACCTCATCGCCGACGTGCTCGACGCGCCCGGCGACGACAAGGTGATTGCGAGGGTGGCGGCAGACGTCACCGCGCTGTGCCGGAGATTTCCGGTCTACGCCGGCGAGCTGGCCGGCGCGTGAAAGGCCGTGATCCGTGAACGGCCGTGACTCGTGATCCGTAACTGCGGTTTGGAGATGCGAGCTATGGGCGGGACGTTACCGGCCGCGCGATGCGCTGCGTTCTGCAACGCGCTAACGAGCCACGAAGCACGAATCGCGGCCGTTCACGAATCACGGCTTCTCACGAGTCACGAATCACGGCCTTCATGAAGTGCCCCTTCTGCGGAACGGACGACAGCCAGGTAGTGGACTCGCGCGTGAGCGAGGAGGGGGACCGCATCCGTCGCCGGCGGCGCTGCCCGGCCTGCGACAAACGCTTCACCACCTACGAGACCGTGGAACTGCGCATGCCGCAGATGGTCAAGACCAACGGCACGCGCGAGGAGTACGACGAGGAGAAGTTGCGCACCGGTTTTCTGCGCGCCCTGCACAAGCGGCCGGTGCCCACCGAGTACGTGGATGCCGCGGTCGAGCGCATCACGCAAAAATTGCTGAGCCTGGGCGAACGCGAGATCCCGTCGCGCCGCGTCGGCGAGATGGTCATGCGCGAGTTGTACAAACTGGACAAGGTGGCCTACATCCGCTTCGCCTCCGTGTACAAGGACTTCCAGGACGTAGCAGATTTCCGCGACGTGCTCAAAGAGGTTGCGAGGCCCGCTGCGAGACGCAGAAAGCCGTGATTCGTGAGATGCCGTGATTCGTGACTCGTGATTCGTAGCTGTTGTTTGGAGATGCGAGCCATGGGCGGGACGTTACCGGCCCGATGCGCTGCGTTCTAGGAAGCGCTAACGAGCCGGGAAACACGAATCACGGCCCCATACGAGTCACGAATCACGGCCGTTCACGAGTCACGGCCTTTCACGAGTCACGGCATCTCACGAGTAGTCCCATGTTCACTCCCACCGACCATGCCCACATGGGGCGCGCGCTGCGCCTCGCCGAGCGCGGGCTGTACACCACGACCCCCAACCCACGTGTCGGTTGCGTGATCGCGCGCGGCGATGAGATCGTAGGCGAGGGTTTCCATGAGCGCGCCGGAGAGGCGCACGCGGAGATTCATGCATTGCGGCGCGCCGGAGCGAAGGCACGCGGTGCGACCGTCTACGTCACGCTGGAGCCGTGCAGCCATCACGGACGCACTCCGCCCTGCGCTGATGCTCTGGTGGAGGCGGGCGTCTCCCGCGTTGTCGCAGCGATGCAGGACCCAAACCCGCAGGTTGCAGGCGAGGGCTTGCAACGGCTGCGAGCCGCCCGCATCGCGGTTGAATGCGGCCTCTATGAGGCGCAGGCGCGCGAGCTCAACATCGGATTCGTCGCGCGCATGACTCGGGCACGCCCATGGCTGCGCATCAAGACCGCGGCCAGCCTGGACGGCAGAACAGCGCTGCGCAACGGTCAGAGTCAGTGGATCACGGGCGCGGCCGCCAGGCGCGATGGCCATCGCTGGCGCGCCCGCTCCTGCGCCGTGATGGTCGGGGTCGGGACGCTGCTGACGGACAATCCCCGCCTCACGGTGCGCGAGATCAAGACCACTCGCCAGCCGCTGCGCATCGTGGTCGACCGCCAGCTCGAGATCCCGCTCGACGCCCGGGTCCTCGAAGGCGGCAACGCGCTGATCGTCACCGCCCAGGACCAACCGGAAAAAGTGCGGCAGCTGGAGCAGCTCGGTGCACAGGTCGTGCGGCTGCCGAACCGCGAAGGCAAAGTCGATCTCGCCGCGCTGATGCGCGAGCTCGCGCGGCGCGAGCTGAATGAGGTGCTGGTAGAGTCGGGCAGCCGACTCAACGGCGCACTGCTGCGGGCGGATGCGGTCGACGAGCTGGTTGTGTATCTCGCGCCGCAGTTGCTCGGCGATACCGCGCGGGGTATGTTTGACTTGGGTGAGTTGACCGCACTTGACCAGCGGATCGAGTTGACAATCCGCGATGTGCGCCGGATCGGTGGCGACCTGCGCATCGTCGGCAGACTGATCCGAGAGAGCTGACATGTTCACGGGCATCGTGCAGGCGACAGGCGGGGTTCGCTCGGTCGTCCCGGGAAATCGGGGCGCGCGCGTGATGATCGACGCCAGGCATCTAGATTTGTCGGACGTGAGGATCGGCGACAGCATCGCGGTCAACGGCTGCTGCCTCACGGTGGTCGAGCTGGAGCCGGCAGCGTTTCGCGTGGATGTGTCGCAGGAGACCCTGGAGTGCACCACTGGCTTCGAGGCGGGTGCAGGGGTGAACCTGGAGAAAGCGCTTCGGCTGTCCGACCGTCTGGATGGCCATCTGGTCAGCGGCCACGTCGATGGGCGTGGTGAAGTTACGCGCAAGGATCAGGTAGGCGAAAGTTGTTTGCTCGAAATCCGACCCGCCGCCGGACTCCTGAAGTATATCGCGCGCAAGGGTTCGATCACCGTCGATGGTGTGAGCCTGACGGTAAACCGCGTTGAGGTCGACCGCTTTGAGGTCAACCTCATCCCGCACACGCTCGCCGCGACTAATCTCGGGGTACTGCGCCCGGGCACGTCGGTCAATCTAGAAGTTGACCTGCTTGCGCGCTACCTTGAACGGCTTCTGACGGCGTCCAGCTAGGTCCGTTCGTTTCTGCCCCATCCCTCTCTTCAGAGGGAAAATAGCATCAAAGAAGTCCGAAACAGTCCATTGCCATCCTGCTTCCGCTGACGGTATCAGGGGTCGATGAGGCTCCAATACCGTCAGGATCGGCATGCTCACCGACACCAGGGTCAAGCAGGCGAAGAAGAAAGCCAAGCCGTACAAGCTCGCCGACGAGGACGGGCTCTATCTGTACGTCTCTCCTACCGGTGCCAAGTCCTGGCGCTACGACTACCGCATCGCCGGCCTCCGGGAGACGCTAAAGAGGTGGTGCATTAGCGCCTTGCGCTTCCCAACCACCATCCCAAACATGTTCTTGATCGCGCCACTCAAGATGACATCACCGTGCGAGCGAAGATTGGCCAAGTTGATGACCACATCTGCCTCGAAATAGGCCTTGGAAATAAAGTAGTTCCGGGGGTAGAGCAGCGAGCCACGAACCTCTCGTGCCCCAGACGCGGCAAAGTCAAGCAGCCGAGCACCAGTCCGATCCGCGACTCTCTGCATTCCCGTGACACGCCATATCTTTTCGCAATGATTGCCCGAACGAGCCACGTCATCACCGAAGGAGACACTTGCTCCCAGCTCCTGAAGTGCTCGAATGACATACTCCGCCAGGACGGGGTGAGTCGTGTAGCGGTCGTCCGGTGCCCGCGCACCTGAACATCCCATATTCACCTTCACCAAGACACGGCCCCCCTTCTTGAGAAGCGTCCGAAGAGGCGCCTGAAGCATGCCAAACAAGGTCCGGACAGCGCGCTCAATGGACTCGGGTTCGTGTGAGCCGGTCGTGGCCGCGAAAACGGTAGATTCTGCATCCATGTCATACCCCTCCCGGTACGGATGATTCGCAGCAAAAAGCGGCGCGTAACGACGTGGAAACGATCGAGTGGCGTCAGCCTCTCATAGCGACTAACTGGCTACGGCGGAATGCTTGACCGATAACCAGCCGGGGGGCACTGCGCCACAAACGCTACAGACGGGAAAGTTACGAGCCGGGACTAGAGTTTGTCCCGACCCGCTCGCCAGGAGAGCGAAAACCTTTGGGAATGTAGTTCTTTTTAAGAGCGGGGCATGCTGCACGCATATGTCGTGCCGCAGAACCGCAAAGCGTTAGCCTTCAGGTGATTAGGCCCTCGGTGGCTCGAACGGGAGGCGAGGCTCATGAGGGATGTGTAAGCGGCGTCGACATTGCGCAGGAGCTGTCATCGCGTCCTGCACCACCAGTGCTTGCCGTCAAGCCGCGAAGCGCCTCGCTAGTCCAACTCGAAGAACTTCAGATATTCCCGCGTCCAATCCCAAGTCCCGCCCACGGCGAACATGGCGAGCCGTCTCTGACCGCACGGGATAGGGCCGCACGTCGGGCCGCTTTACAGCCCATCCGTCGACAGATGCCACGTTTTCGCTAATCATATGAGTCTGCACGGTATTCCTGCCCGCGTACGGATTATGCATAAGGGCTATTCGGTTTCGATAAGACGAGAGGGAGGACAACATGTTTGGAAGGCCATTCGCAAGTGCACTCACGGTTGCGCTCGTCTCCGCGCTCGCCGCGACGCAGGCTTTTGCCGGCGCAATTTTTCTGACGGGACACGATCCCGATTTTCATGCGCAGGGCTCCGTGGGCGCACAGAATCTGCTGAAGTCCGGTCTTAGTTTCGTGACTGGCGGAACTTACAATGCGGGTCCAACCGAGAAATTCCTCTGGGTCGAGTCCCGTATTTCGCCTCCATCAGGTCATCTCATTGGTGAGAACGGACTCGCGGCAATCGGTCTGACACTCGGAACAAATTACGACCGTGCCAATGCAGCTGACCTGGCGTCGGTCAACTTTTCAAACTATACAGCCATCGTTGTTGCATCCTCCTTTGGCGGTCTCCTGGGCCGCGCCGAATTGGACGAGTTGATCGCTCGGAAAACCGATATCACAAATTACATCAACGCTGGAGGCGGACTGATGGCGCTCGCGGAATGTTTCCCGGCTAGCGGGGCGTGTCTAGACGATCTTCTCACCGGGGCTACGCCGCCCGATCCTTATGGGTTTTTGCCCGTAACGGTGTCATCAATCTTGCCGACTGCACCGTTTAACGTCACTGCCGCCGGAGCCGCGGCTCCGTTTAACCTGACGAACGGAGATATCAACGATCCGACGCACAACTCGTTCGGATTGATCGGCGGATTGACTCCTCTCGATCTAGACAGTAACCCGACGGCTCCGCAGGCTACGACCCTAGCCGGCAAAGTCACCATTGGCGGCGGCGGGTTTCAGCCGGTCCCCGAACCCGCCACGCTCGCGCTTCTCAGTGTTGCCTTGGCTGGGTTGGGCTTGGCGAGACGGCGCAAGCTGAACTGACGACAAAGCGACAAGAAAACAGGACAAAGACGAAACCAGAGTCCTGACTGACCCCGCCCGCGTGGCGGGGTTTTTGTTGCCTGGGATATG
>JBGPPC010000180.1:0-8948 GCA_041488355.1 Gammaproteobacteria bacterium | reverse complement strand
TGGATAAGGGCTGCCTTGTAGTCGGCCCGGGCCCAGCTTTCCTGAGTAGCAATGAAGCGGGTGCCAAGCATCGCACTCGAAGCACCAGCCATAAGAACTTTCTTGATCCCTTCGCCGTTACCTATTCCGCCCGACGCGACCACGGGCGTTTGCTTCGCCTCGGCAAGCACCTCGGCAAGTGCTTCGAGAAGTGGCCGATGCGCTTGTACATGTCCACCCGCCTCAGTGCCTTGGCAAACAAGGTAGTCGGCGCCGAGATCGAGTGCCTGTCGTGCGCTTCCAGCGCTCGTAACTTGAACGCCCAGTCGCGCACCGCTCGTCCGCACAGCGGAGACGAGTTGCTTGTTTGGCATGCCCCACGAGAACTGGATGATCGGTGCTCCCGCCTCTAGCACGGCCGGTAACGACGCGGGCTCAAAGACCAACACGTAGTTGACAGCGAACGGCCGGTTTGTAGCCGCCTTGATCTTCGTAACCATGCCGCGCGCTATGTCGGGAGGAGTCCAGGTCAGGCCAATTCCACCCAGCGCGCCTACGCTAGAAACAGCAATGGTCACATCGGCGCCGGCGACAGTAGCAGTGGGGGCTTGAAAAATCGGGTACTTCAAATCGAACAAGGACATCAAGGTTTTCGTGCCTTGGTTCGACCCTGGCATCGCGCGCTGCGTGTCCTGCCCCTGTGCCTGCCGAGTACCCAGGGCGGCAAGGGCAGTTCCAACCGCGATGCTCTGTACGATGAACTCACGCCTGGTACGATCCATTCGTTGTCCTCCTCCCCGAAGAAAAAGCACGAAACAGTTGGTGCGCCACGATGTCGATGGGATGCACCTCCTCGACGGCTAACGACCGGGTTAGGGCTTTCTGGCCTTCCTCGGTTTCCTAGGTTTGCGTGGCTTAATGCTCTTCCCATACATCATGAGGAACCGGTCAAACTCCTCAAAAAAGCTTTTCCTGGGAAGATACTCCAGAACTTTTGTCATGAATGCCTTTAGCTCCGTGATGTCAGCCCAAGTTCTGGGCAGGCTATTTGCCGCGTGTCCTAGCCGAACATCCTTCAGAAGTTTGTTCATCGCTCTGAAGTTGTGCTGATCGATTATCGGAAGAGGTTCCGCGTGATGAACTAAATGCGTTATGTACGCTACGGTTATGTATGCGGTGGAAGGAAGTTTTTCTTTCCACCACCGAAAGGTATCAACAGACGAAAACTTCTCTGGCTTCCTTTTCTGTCTGAACTCCACATAGTCCGGCCATGACGTTTCAACTTTAGTGATTAGGGCCTTCTGCTTTGGCGGGAAGTCGAGTTTACCAACGTGTCCCCACTTCCACACGAGGGAATCATGAATCTCGTTGTTGGGTTGCCGCAGTGCGGAATATGCGTTCTTGAACCGAATATAGTCTGCCGCGGGATACTTCTTAAAGCTGTACTTCTCCAAATGAACGTCATAGATGGGTGCGACCAAACTCGCAATTCGCTTGGCTTCCGTAGCCGTTATGCTCATGGCGTCGCTAAAAGCCCTAACGAGGCTGTAGAAGAAGGCCGAAAACACCAGCGCGGCATGGTTCGACGAAACGACTGCGATTTTGTTGGCACCCCGGAATGTTGCGGCTGCCGCGCTCTACGATGCGTTCTGCGAGGAGATCGCAGTGCAGTCGATCATCGATGACCAATCTTATCGAAGCTCGGCTCATATCGCGTTTAAATTTTCAGGCAACTGACTTTGGACTTTTTCTACAGCCTCAACGTTCCGCTTGACCGGCCCGAAACAGCGGCGCGAAGCGACGCTGTGAAGGGTCCGTGTCGAAGCGTGGGTGTACGCCCGACATGGGCATGAGTCTATGGGGTGAAAGTCCCCTGTGGGAGGACCCGATGTCATCAGGATAACCACTAGCCGAGGGCAAGGGCAAGTCCGCGAGGACTGGTCTGAAGGAAGCCCAAGTGCAAAGGTGCGAGCCGACGAACAGAAATCGCATAGAAGGCTCAGTCTGCGGGCGAGTTGGCACCACACAACGAAGCCCAAGGGATCCAGCGGACAGGGTAAATGCGGCGGTTGTGCACGGAAAGCTCATGTTCTTATTCGGGGAGATCTGTCCGACGTGGCGGTGTGGGCCGTCGCGCGATCACCAGCAGGGCCCACTGGTTGACAAGGTCCAGGCGCACGGGGAACTGCCGCCTTGTGCGAGCGAATCAGGCAGAGGAGCGACAGCGCATGCAGCGCGCCGCGCAGCAATGTGCGGGCGTGATCGGACAGAAGTCAGCAGAGGCCGTATTAGCCGGGGAGCTTCCACGAGAGGCCGACCCGGTGAAGGGCCGAACGTGGACACAAGGAGGAGTCGTGGACAGCTCGTGCGTGGCGACGAACCCGACCGGGTGAGCCAAGGCCGGCGCTGGGTCATGCCACCAGCCTTGATCTTGCGCTAACGCCGCGCACGCCAGGCGGCGTGTATCGCATGCGCGGACGTCGCAGAGACTACCCGTCGTGCTGTCGCTCGAGGAGGTCGAGGCGGTGCTGGGACGCATGCGAGGCACCTCCGGCTTGGTCGCACGGCTGTTATACGGCTCGGGGTTGAGGATCCTGGAGGGCCTGAGACTACGCGTGAAGGACATTGACTTCACCCGTCACGAGACCCTGGTGCGGGACGGCAAAGGGGCCAAGGACCGGGTGACGATGCTGCCGCAAAGCCTGGTCAAACCGCTTCAGCGGCATCTGCAGCGAGTGCGGGAGCTACACGCCGAAGACTTGACCGCCGGCTTCGGGTCGGTGTATCTGCCATACGCGCTGGAGCGCAAGTACACGAACGCGAGCAAGGAGTGGATGTGGCAGTACGTCTTCCCGTCTACCGGCTTTCGCGGGATCCGCGGTCGGACGCCGTCAGGCGGCACCATGCCGACGAGAAGCCGATCCAGCGCGCGCTGCAGTTAGCTCTGCGCGCGGCGGGAATCCACAAGCCCGCGACCCCGCACACGCTGCGCCACTATGCCGCGTCCGGGACTATGCCGAGCAAGACGGCATGTGCTCTTGGAGGGGCGTCGAGATTGACCGTCTGTACTCGGCATAGGTTCTTCTACACTACAAGGCCTTGAGGAAAGCCATCAGCCGGTCATCGGGCCGATAGCGACCGGGCTTACCCTCGGGTGGAGCGGTCTTAGCCAGAGCCTGCTCTTTCATGGCAAGGTTAGAGCGTCGAGATAGATCTGCGTTGTCTCCACCGATTCGTGCCCAAGCCACAACGCGATCAGCGCACGATCCATCCCTGCCAGCAACAACTCCATTGCTGTGGTGTGACGAAGCATATGTGGCGTTACCCGCCTCTGCTGCAAAGACGGGCATCTCTTGGAGGCCACCACCAGGTGTTTGTTGAGCAGGTATTGCACGCCGTCGGCGCTCAGGGAGCCGCCCCGAGAATTTGGAAACACTGTCGCCTCAGCCTGGTCGGGGATCTCCCGCAACCAAGCCCTCAGAACGGCTACGGTCTGCTTGGTCAGTGGGGTAGCGCGTTCCTTGCGGCCCTTTCCAACCACTCGGACATGGGCGCCCACGCCCAAGATCACGGCGTCACGGCGGACTCCGGTGAGTTCGGACAGGCGAAGTCCGCTTTGAACGGCGAGCAGGAGCATGGCGTGATCACGGCGTCCGGACCAAGTGTACTGATCGGGTGCAGCGAGCAGGGCCTCGACTTCCGGTCTTGTCAGGAAGCCGACCTGAGCACGCATAAATCGCTGGCTGGGTATGGCCAGCACTCGCTGAATCTGGGCTGCGTGGGCCGGTGCCTCAAAGGCGGCGTAGCGAAAGAAGGAGCGGATGGCGGTGAGTCGCAGGTTGCGAGTGCGGGCCGCAATGCCGCGCCCGTTCTCCAGGTCCTCCAAGAACGCGGCAATGAACGGGGCGTCGATCTGCTCGAATGTCAATTGACTCGGGGGCTTGCCCAGTCGCGCCTGCGCAAAGTGCAACAGCAGTCGAAAGGTGTCCCGGTACGAACCGATCGTATGCGGGCTTGCCCGGCGCTGCTGCATCAATCGCTGGGTAAAGAAACGCTGCAACAGTGTCGGGAAACTGAGCGTCGTGCTCATGGTCGCTCTCCCCAGTGTTGTTCAAGCCGCGCAACCGCCTGCCCCATCAGTTCTGGACAGCCACTGAGATACCAGTAGGTGTCGGCCACGTGGACATGTCCCAGGTAGGTCGACAGCACCGGCAGGCGTCGCTCAACATCCTCGCCCGAGCGGTACCATTGCAACAGCGTGTGGACCGCAAATCGATGACGAAAGTCGTGTAGGCGCGGACCGTGACTGGCCGTGGCACTGCGCAGACCGATGCGGCGCGAGAGCTTGTAGAAGGTTCGATGGATATCGCCGATGTCCAGGCGATTGCCTCGATTTGTGATGAAGAAGGACGGGGATGCGCTGCGGCCTGCAAGGAAGCGCTCCCGCCGCGCTCGATACTGCGCGAGCACCTGTTGAGTCGAGGGATGTATCGGTACGAGACGAGATTTGCCGAACTTGGTGCCGCGAATGGTCAGCAAACCCTCCTGGAGATCGACATCCTCGAGCCTCAAGCGGATCGCCTCACCGATTCTCAAGCCGGCCACAGTGAGCAACCCGAGCAGACAGTGATAGGTCCACGGGCGCAAGCGACCGCTGCGAGGAAGCTCCAGAGCGCACTCAAGCAAACGCTCGATTTCCTCGTTTGAATACAGGTACGGTCGCGCTCGGCGCGGGCGAAACGGCAGCACGCCCGGCGGCGGAATCTCGGTTTGCGGGTCGCTGGCTGCATGATGGCGCGCGAAGCCACGGACATAGCCAAGGCGCTGTGCCCAGGTTGAAAGCTGAGCCGATTGGCTCTGCTGAGCCCATTCCAGGGCGAGCTGTGTGGTGATGTGTGTGGCACCTCGGGCCTCTAGAAATGCGGCGAACTTCGACAGGCAAATGCCAGCATCGCGCAGTTTGAATCCCAAGCTGCGCCGCAAGGCCAGGTAGTCTTGAATGGCATGAGCGAACGGGTTCATTGCTCACCTCTCGGCCACGGCAGTGCCAAGGGGCGCAGCACATCCAGATCGACCTTTGCGTAGATCATCGTGGTCTGCGCGCTGCGGTGGCGCAGCAGCTCACCGATCTCGGCCAACGAGGCGCCTTGCCGTAGCATTTGGGTGGCCACGGAGTGGCGCAGCAGGTGCGCGCCTTTGTGGGCCGGATTCAGCCCTGCGCGCTCAAGTGCGCGGCGAACGATGGAGCAAATTGCCACTGAACTCGCGAATCCGCGGTGCGGGGCTCTCACGCGCACGAACACCCGCCTCGAGGAGCAGGCCGGACGCGAATGACGCAGATAATCGGCCAAGGCGGCTCCGACATCCTGGGGTATCGGCAGTCGATCCGAGTTTCCGCCGTGTGCCCGAATGCACAGTTCTCCCGCCCCCAATCGAGATCCTCGAGCGCCAAGCCGACGACTTCACCGGCCCGCAACCCCAACCGGGCGAGCAACAGCAGAATCGCCCAATTGCGGCGGCCCACTGCCGTGTGCCGATCGCAGTGGGCCAGCAGGCGTTGGACTTCCTCTGAGGACAGCGCCCTGGGAAGCGAGGCCATCGACCAACTCGCTACCGTTGGAACACTTAATCGCAAATCGACGCCGATGACGCCGCGGTAATGCGCGTATTGCAAAAATGAGCGCAGCGCCGTGGTCATCAGCTTGGAGCGCTTGGGACAATGAAGCCGAGCCGCCTCCCGCTGGACAAAGCCCACCACATCGGCCGCACGCAAACCATCGAACCGCAGCTCTCCATCGCCCAAGCACTGCGCGAGAAAGCGCCGGGCGAACACCAGATAATGGAACACCGTCGCCGGGGCGAGCCTGCGTTCTCGTTCCAGGTACAGCCGGAATTCTTCTTCCAGTCGCTCGGCTGGCGTACTCTCGATCGGCCTGCTCTGCGTAACGACGCCCTTGTCCAGGAGCAGGTTGAATAGCCGCCGCACAATCGCCGCATCACCGGAGCGGCGGCGGCGTTGACCGGATCGGTGTTCCAGATAACGTCCGAGGTGTTCTGCGGTAAGTTGCGGCGCAGTGATTCTGCGCCGACGTAGCCAACGAGCAAGATCGGCCACCACCTGCAGCGCATAGCGGGCCGAAGCCTTGGCGTATCCTTCATCGCTCAACTGCTGGGCGAAAGCATCGACATACGCGTCCAACGGGCCTTCACGCATGCGCAGCGGCGTGCGCGGATCCTTGTACAGCTGTTCCATGATGATCTCCTTCCATGGGGACGTGATGCCCCGGAAGGAGATCAAACTATGCCGAGTGCACTCGCATCAATGGAGCAACTCAAACAACCCGGACGCCGATGCTCGGCATAGTCCCGGACGCGGCATAGTGTCGACTATGCCGACATCGGCATAGGCGCCACTCCTTCGCAACGCATCTCTTGCAGTCGGGCTATGACATTCGCACCGTGCAGGAGCTGTTGGGCCACAAGGACGTGAGCACGACGATGATCTACACGCATGTCCTCAATCGCGGAGGGCGCGGCGTCGTGAGCCCGCTGGACCGGTAAAATCCGGTCCATGAACCAACTCGAGGCCCTGTTCGCCGAGTCGGGGCCGCTGGCCCGCGCGATCCCCGGCTACAAGCTGCGCCCCCAGCAAGTGGAGATGGCGAAAGCCGTCGCCGGAATCATCGACTCCCGTGGCCTGCTCATCGCAGAGGCCGGCACGGGCACCGGCAAGACCTTCGCCTATCTGGTGCCGGCTTTGCTGTCGGGCGGGAAGGTCATCATCTCCACCGGTACCAAGACGCTGCAGGACCAGCTCTTTGGGCGCGACATCCCCACGGTGCGTGGCGCTCTGCGCGTGCCGGTGACCGTCGCTTTGCTCAAAGGCCGCGCCAACTACGTCTGTCACTACCACCTGGAGCACCAGGCAGCCGACGGTCGCTTCGTCAGCCGCTCCGAGGTCGCCTATCTGCATGCGGTACAGCGCTATGCACGCACATCTAAGACCGGCGATCGAAGCGGGCTGAGCGAGGTGCCGGAGGACGCCGCGATCTGGCCTCTCGTCACCTCGACCCGCGACAATTGTCTGGGCGGCGAGTGCCCGCGCTACAAGGACTGCTTCGTGATGGAGGCACGCAAGCAGGCGCTGGCCGCCGACGTGGTGGTTGTCAATCATCACCTGTTCTTCGCCGACCTGATGCTGCGCGACGAGGGCGTCGCCGAGCTCCTGCCCGCCTGTAACACGGTGATTTTCGACGAGGCGCATCAGCTTCCGGAGACAGCAAGCCTGTTCTTCGGGCAGAGCGTCTCGACTGCCCAGCTGATCGAACTGGCGCGCGATACGCGGGTGGAAGCGGCGGCCGCAGCCAAGGATTTCGCGGCACTGCCGGAGGCGGCGGTAGCCGTGGACCGGGCAGCGCGCGATCTGCGCCTGGCGGCAGGGGAGGAGACCGGTCGGCAGCCCGCGAAGGCGGTGGACGGGCGCGAGTCGTTCCGGGAGGCGTTGGACAAGCTCGCGGAGAAGCTGGGCGCGCTAGCCTCGCTGCTCGAGTTCCAGGCCGACCGCAGCGAGGGGCTGGACAATTGTCATCGCCGCACGCGGGAGCTGGCCGCGCGCATCGGCCAGTGGCGGGAGGCGGCGGAAGGCGAGACAGTGCGTTGGGTCGAGGTGTTCCAAGGCACCCTGCAATTGAATGCCACGCCGCTTTCCATTGCCGACATCGTTCGCAAGCAGGTCGCCGGCAGTGCCCGGGCCTGGGTCTTTACGTCGGCTACGCTCTCGGTGCGCGGGGACTTCTCCCACTATCAATCGGAGATGGGGCTGGACAGCGCAAGTACGGCTACTTGGGACAGCCCGTTCGACTTTCAGAGCCAGGCCCTGCTGTACGTACCGGAGCAGATGCCGGACCCCAACAGCGAGAATTACACGCGCGCGGTGGTGGAGGCGGTGCTGCCGGTCATCGGCGCCAGCGGCGGGCGCGCCTTTCTGCTGTTCACCAGTCTGCGCGCGATGCGCGAGGCGCATCAGCTTCTGCAGGAGGGCTTCGAGCAACGTGGCCATGCGTTCCCATTGCTGCTGCAAGGCGAGGGTCCGCGCAGCGAGCTGCTGGAACGTTTTCGCCGTCTGGGCAATGCTGTGCTGGTGGCCAGCCATTCCTTCTGGGAGGGGGTGGACGTCCGCGGCGAGGCTTTGTCGCTGGTGATGATCGACCGGCTGCCGTTCCAGCCGCCCGACGACCCCGTGCTGGCAGCGCGTATCGACAAGATGAACGCGGACGGGCACAACGCGTTCATGGAGTATCAGGTGCCGCAAGCGGTGATCACGCTGAAGCAGGGCGCCGGCCGCTTGATCCGCGACGAGACCGACCGCGGCGTGCTGATGATCTGCGACACACGCATGGTGAGCAAACCCTATGGGCGACGCATATGGCAGAGTCTGCCGCCGATGCCGCGGACCCGATCTCTGGACGACGTGCTCGCGTTCTTCCGCACAGGCCGGAGAAGTTCCGTGTAGGGACGGGCGCAAGCGAGCGATCAGCTTGTGCCGACGGTCCGCGCAAGCCGCTGCACGACGCGTTGACGAACGAGGTCGATATGTCCCCTGAAGGCGTACAGATTCTCGGAGTAGGCCAGCGGCGTGGGAATGCGGTTCACCGAACGCTCGATTGTCTCGAGTCGTTCCAGCATGTCCTCCAGCTTGACCGTGCCCGGGCTCTCGTCCAGCTGCAGCTCGATCTCCTTGAGCCGCGCGTACCGGCGGTAGATGCGCGAGCGCACGCGCCAGCGATACACGGGCGGTACCAGTCGCACCAGCGGCAGCGAGATCGCCAGTATCGGCACCAGCACTACCCACAGCCGGTCGACGAGGTTGGCGGCCCAGAAGGGCAAGTAGCGCTGCAACAGCGGTGCGCCGGACTTGTAGTAGCGTCTGGCTTCCTCGCTCAAGGGGAAACCGGTATCGCGCGGTGCCG
>JBGPPC010000179.1:0-8977 GCA_041488355.1 Gammaproteobacteria bacterium | reverse complement strand
CTCCGACGCGTTGGCGGCGCAGGTAGGTGGGATCGGCATCGCGCCGGGTGCGAACGCCAGCGACTCGGTGGCGATGTTCGAAGCGACCCACGGCACTGCACCCAAGTACGCCGGCAAAGACTACGTCAACCCCGGCTCGCTGATCCTCTCCGCCGAGATGATGCTGCGCCATATGGGTTGGGTCGAGGCCGCCGACTTGATCGTCTCGTCCATGGAGAAAACCATTCTGGATCGCGTGGTCACCTACGATTTCGCTCGCCTCATGGAGGGCGCGACGCAAGTGTCAAGCTCCGGATTCGGCAACGCAATGATCGAGCGGATGAAGAAGCCGTAGCGCCGAACGCAAACCACAATCCGGTTGTCCAACTGGTTCAGAAGCGCCCGTCAGGCGATGCTTGGAACAGCAATTGGAACAGCAAGCAGTGAACCAAGAAGCCCTTCGCGCCCAGAAACAAAAACCCGCCTTATGGGCGGGTTCGGATTATTCTTGTGAGGGGCAGCGGGTTCACGCTGCGCCGGCAAATCCTAATGCTACCTCTAATTTCCCTGACTGACAGTTCCTGGTGGAAGACCGAATCGGTCGGGAGTGTTTGCTAGGCGGCCTGGATGTTCGAGGCTTGCTTGCCCTTCGGGCCTTGCGTTACCTCGAACGAGACCTTCTGACCTTCTTTGAGGGTCTTAAAGCCGCTCATGTTGATGGCAGAAAAATGGGCAAACAGATCTTCACCCCCATCATCAGGAGTGATGAAGCCATAGCCCTTGGAGTCGTTAAACCACTTTACTGTACCAGTCGCCATAACACCCTTTCCTCGTAAAAGACTACGGGCTGGAAACCCGCCGACTGTTTGAGTTTCAAGACCGTTCGCGGCGCACCGGCGTAGCGACTGCACAGCTGAAACCGGCTTGAAAACAAACGCCGATCCTCTTTTTAGGCTATTGTGATGCCGAAGTCAAGAAATTAGGCGTGGTCGGCGATCGGTACGCAAAATGCTTGCCCGTGCACTTGTAAATTTCCCGGTTATGCGCAAAATTAGCGGTACGGGAACCTTCGGTCCGGCACGGCGTTTTGAAAGTGTCCATGGCTAGTGGAAACCGCGACGGGGCTCTTCTCGAAACTCAGAAGAGCAAAGTTAAGCCGCCGCCGATGTACCAAGTGGTGCTGCTCAACGACGACTACACTCCGATGGATTTCGTCGTCTCGGTGCTGCAGACTATCTTCACGATGAGCTACGAGCAGGCCAAGCAGATCATGTTGAAAGTGCACAGGGAAGGGATGGGAGTCTGCGGCGTGTATCCAAAAGACATTGCCGCGACCAAGGTGGAGCAGGTCATCTCGTTTTCGCGCAAGCACGAGCATCCGCTCCAATGCGTGATGGAAGAAATCTGAGGCCTGCGGCCCCAGAATAGAAGCCAAAGTAGAAGTCACAGAAGTTTGCATGGACAAGTCAATTTGCATGGATAAGTCAAAAGGAGTCGTATGATCGCGCAGGAGCTCGAAGTCAGCCTGCACATGGCCTTCATGGACGCTCGGCAAAAGCGCCACGAGTTCATCACAGTGGAGCATCTACTGCTCGCACTGTTGGACAATCCGTCGGCCTCCGAGGTCTTGCGCGCGTGTGCCGCGAACATCGAGGAGCTGCGCAAGCTGCTCACCGAGTTCATTAACGAGCACACGCCTATCGTCACCGGCGATGAGGTCGATACGCAGCCGACCCTGGGCTTCCAGCGCGTGATCCAGCGCGCGATCTTGCACGTGCAGTCCTCCGGCAAGAAGGAGGTCACCGGAGCTAACGTTCTAGTGGCCATCTTTGGTGAAAAGGATTCGCACGCCGTGTACTTTCTGCACCAGAAAGGGGTCACGCGCCTGGACGTCGTCAACTACATCTCGCACGGGATCAGCAAGGTGCCGCAGACTGGGCCATCCAAGCAGCAGGAGAGCGAGACCGAGGGCGACCAGGAGCAGGCTCAGGGCGGTGCACTCGAAACCTATACCATGAACCTGAACGCGCTTGCCTTGTCAGGCAAGATCGACCCGTTGATCGGGCGCGAGCGCGAGCTGGAGCGGGTGGTGCAGACTCTGTGCCGCCGGCGCAAGAACAATCCGCTGTTGGTGGGCGAGGCGGGCGTGGGCAAGACCGCGATTGCGGAGGGCTTGGCACGCCGAATCATCGAAGGTAGCGTTCCTGAGATTCTGGCGCGTTGTCAGGTCTATGCGCTGGATATGGGCGCCCTGCTCGCCGGCACCAAGTACCGTGGCGACTTCGAGCAGCGGCTCAAGGCCGTGCTGAAGCAGTTGCTGGATAACCCCAATGCCATCTTGTTCATCGACGAAATTCACACGCTGATCGGTGCGGGTGCGGCCTCGGGAGGAACCCTGGATGCCTCCAACCTGCTCAAGCCGGCGCTGTCGACCGGGCAACTCAAGTGCATCGGGGCAACCACTTACACCGAGTACCGCGGAATCTTCGAAAAGGACCACGCTTTGTCGCGGCGCTTCCAGAAGATCGACGTGGTCGAGCCCAGCGTGCAGGAGACGGTTGAGATCTTGCGCGGCCTGAAGAGCCGGTTCGAGGCGCACCACGGCGTTCGCTACACGGCCTCGGCCATGACCTCCGCAGCCGAGTTGTCGGCGCGCTATATCAACGATCGTCATCTGCCGGACAAGGCCATCGACGTGATCGACGAGGCCGGCGCGGCGCAACGCATTCTGCCCAAGTCGCGGCAGCGCCGTGTGATCACCAAGCACGAGATCGAAGAGATCATCGCTAAGATCGCGCGGATTCCGCCGCACAACGTGTCGTCCAACGATCGCAGCAAGCTCAAGAACCTGGATCGCGATCTGAAGTCCGTGGTGTTCGGTCAGGACCGGGCAATCGACGCGCTTTCGGCGTCGATCAAGATGGCGCGCAGCGGCCTGGGCAACCCGCAGAAACCGATAGGCTGCTTCCTGTTCTCAGGCCCCACCGGTGTGGGCAAGACCGAAGTCGCACGCCAGCTGGCTTACATCATGGGCGTGGAACTGATCCGCTTCGATATGTCCGAGTACATGGAGCGGCACGCCGTGTCGCGCATGATCGGAGCGCCTCCCGGCTACGTCGGGTTCGACCAGGGTGGGCTGCTAACCGAAGCCATCACGAAGCATCCGTACTCGGTGCTGCTGTTAGACGAGATCGAGAAAGCGCACCCGGACATCTTCAACATCCTGCTGCAAGTCATGGACCATGGCACCTTGACCGACAACAACGGGCGCAAGGCCGATTTTCGCAACGTGGTTCTGGTCATGACGACCAACGCGGGAGCAGAGTCGCTTACCAAATCTTCGATGGGTTTCACGCCGTCGCAGGCGCCGGGTGACGAGCTGCAGGACATCAAGCGCATGTTCACGCCGGAGTTCCGCAACCGGCTCGACGCTACCATTTCCTTCGCTGCGCTGAGCCACGAGGTGATTTTACGGGTGGTGGACAAGTTCCTCATGCAGCTCGAGGACCAGCTGCACGAGAAGAAGGTCGAGGTGAGCTTCACTCAGGCGCTAAAGGACTATCTCGCCAAGCATGGGTTCGACCCGCAGATGGGTGCCCGTCCGATGGCACGCCTGATCCAGGACATGATTCGCCGGGCGCTCGCCGACGAGCTGCTGTTCGGGAAGCTAGCCACGGGCGGAAAGATCACGGTGGATGTAGACAAGGACGGGAAAGCCCACCTCGAGTTTGGTCCGCTGGAAGAAACGCCGGAGGTCAGCGTCGCTTCCTGAGTCGAAGGTGTCAAAGACCGTCCAACGGGCAGGGCAACCTGCCCGTTTTTCATTCCCGTTCTACCCCTAACTCAGGCCAGCAACTTTGCCGCATGGCGCGGGGGCCATCGCCGCCAAGTCAGCACGGCCAAGAACGCGAAGATCAGGTATACCAGCGCGAACACCCAAGACGGAAAATCCCAGAACAGAATCCGATGCACCCAGCGTTCGAGGAAACCGCTTCCCGCATAGTCCGCTGATCGCAACCAGTCTTCGAGCACGGTAAGCGGGCAGGCCAGCCCGATCAATGCTTCTGCCGCTACCAGGCCGATGGCAGCGAGATGCAGAAGGCGGAACCAGAGGTTGCGCACCCAGCGCCAGCCGCGCGCGATGCCGAGCCAGATCAGCGCTAAACCGCCGATGACGAACAGAACGTAGGCGACGTGCAGGGCCAGTATCAGATCGGCCAGCCATCCCATGGCTGAGCCGGGTGTCTACCCCTTCGCGACGGGCCGGGAAGGATCCGCGACCCACTCGCTCCAGGAGCCAGGATACAGCCGCGACCCTCTCAGTCCTGCAATTTCCATCGCCAGAAGGTTGCTGCAGGCGCTTACGCCGGAGCCGCACTGGTGGACTACCTGCTCGGGCTTGGCTGTGCCCAAAACGTCCATAAAGGCCTGCCTGAGCTCCTGCGGCGGCCTGAAACGACCATCGGCTGTGAGGTTGTCCTTGAACAGCCGGTTACGCGCTCCGGGAATATGGCCCGCGACAGGATCGATCGGCTCTGTGAGACCTTGGAATCGTTCCGGGGTACGCGCATCGAGCACGACCACGGACGGGTCACCCAGGTGGGAGCTGACGAACCCGACGTCGACCGATATCGGTCGCGGCTCCCCTGTAAGCGTGGTTGCCCTGATGCGCGGGTGCTCGGCCGTGGTCGGCAGGCTGGCTTTCACCCAGTCCTCCCAGCCCCCATCCAACACCGCCACGCGTTCATGACCGACCCAGCGCAGCATCCACCACAAACGCGCCGCGGAGGAGCCCGCTGCGAAATCGTACGCGACCACTTGTTTGCCGGCGTCTACGCCATTGCGGCCGAGCCAGCTCATGAAAACCTGAGGGTCAGGAAGCGGATGACGGCCATTGCACCCGGTCTTGGGACCTGCGAGATGGGTTTCGCTGTGCGCGAACCGTGCGCCGGGCAGATGCGACTGCGCGTAGGCGCGAGCGCCGGCTTCTGGGTTCATCAGCTCGTGCCGGCAGTCGAAAATCACCAGGTCCGGATCGGCTAGGCTTGCCTGCAAATCCCGGGCGGAAACGATCGTGCGATAGTCCATTCGAAGAGTCCAGCCAGTCGGTCAGGATTGGAAGCCGCCCAACCACGCGCGGGCGGGAGCTTCATCGTCGAACACGCGGATCTCGGCGTCGACAAACAGCTGGGACAGCCAGGCACTCCAGGCCACCCACTGAGCGGTGCTCAGCAGCGCGATGCGCCCAACGTCGTGATTGTGCTCGCGGGTGAACTTGATGTCCTCCCAGACTACGTCGACCGTATATCCGAGCATGTCGCGCAAATCGATCAGCAAGTTTACACGCCCGTGGCTTCCTAGCTGCGCGACGACTTCGCGTTCGAAGCGCTGATAGTCGGCCAGCGTCAACTCACCGAACACGCCGACGACTATCAGCTTGTCTTCGAATTGGACTGAGATCATCTAGCGACGGCGTCAACGTGGGTCTTCGGAATCAGCGGCGAACCCAGTAAGCATGGGGCCGGTCAGCGAGCCGCCTCGAGCTCCGGCTCGATGTGGCGCCGGAGGTACTCGTGGAAGTGAATCAGCCCGTCCTCCGACGGGGACTGATACGGTCCGTGGGTATCGATCCCGTCTCGATACAGTGCGCGTCGACCATCGTGCATGAGCTGGCAGATTTCACCGTCCTCCTGAGCACTCTCCAGGTATGCCTTCAGGTGCAGTTCGACCAGCTCGCGCTCGAAGAGCGCTACTTCCTCCGGGTAGTAGAACTCGACGACGTTTACGCACTTTTCCGGTCCACGCGGGTGGACGGTGCTGACGACCAGGCAAAACGGGTACCACTCGAGCATGACGTTCGGGTAGTAGCAGGACCAAACCGTGCCGTACTTTGGCATCTCGCCATTGGTGAAGCGCAGCAGCGCCTCGATGTACCGCGCATAGACTGGTGAGCCTGCTCTGGTCAGGTTCTGATAGATGCCCATCTCCTGGATGCTCCACCGCTCGCCGAACTCCCAGCGGTACACAGCGGGGTCCACGAACTTCCCGAGGCCGGGGTGGAACGGGCCGACATGATACAGTTCCAGGTACACTTCCATGAACGCTTTCCAGTTGTAGTTGTACTCGGTCATATCCACGCGCTCGAGCACGCGCCCGCTGAAATTATAGTCGTCAGCCAAGCTGAAGCAGGCGAGGTCCTTGGCCGGATCCCGCGGGCCGGCAAACAGCAGGCCCTTCCAGCCTGAAATCGGCGTGCGCGGCAGATCCAGGCAAGGATTGTCCGGAAACTCGGGTGCGCCCAGCAACTTGCCCTGAAGATCGTAGGTCCAGCGGTGGACCGGGCAAACGACATTGCGTGTATTGCCTCGACCCTTGAGCAGGATCGCCTGTCGATGGCGGCATACGTTGGACAGCGCTTCCACGCCGGAGTCTCCGCGCACCAAGGCCTTGCTGTTGCCCATCCACTCGAGTGCGTAGTAGTCGCCGACGTTCGGCACCATCAGCTCGTGCCCGAGGTAACCGGGCCCCTTGGCGAACAATGTGCGTTGCTCTATCTGGGCGATGGCGGGGTCGAAGTACCAACTCACCGGTAGCTGTGTCGGCCTCCGAGTGAGCGTCGTCATGTTGGCCAGGTCTGTCATACGTATCCTGTTGTGCACGCCCAAAAAAAAACCGCCGGCGGGCGGCGGCAGACACTCGTGCGCCAGCGCGGCGGGAATTTTACCCTTAAAACCCTTCGCCGACCGCGGTCTCACATTGACCCGCCCCATCCTGATGCGCTATTTTTGCACGTTTTCGTTCCACCTAACTTTCACACACTCGCCGCATGTCCAAACCTGAAGCCACCACCGATTCGGCGCCTGTCGGTTTCGAGCAGGCGCTGGCGGAGCTCGAGACGATCGTCGCGCGCATGGAATCGGGCGAGTTGACGCTGGAGCAATCGCTGACCGCGTATAAGCGGGGCGCGGCACTACTTCAGTACTGCCAGTTGGCGCTCAAGGATGCGCAGCAGCAGGTGAAGGTGCTGGAATCCGGCGTGCTGCGTGACTTGCCGGGTGCCGACGACGACGGCCAGTAGAGTGATGTTCGACTCGAAGCTGCGGTTAACAGCGAGCGGCGCGCAGACGCACGTTTCCGGTCCTTACCACCGGGGCGCTTGCGTGCGGCCGGTTCTTGCGTCGGGATCGTGACCGAGTCCGCCGAGTTCCGGGACTGGATGCGCGTGCACCAACTCCGCGCGGAGGAGGTCCTCGAGCAGATGTTGCCAGCGGCGACGATCGCGCCGGCCCGACTGCACGAGGCGATGCGCTATGCCGTGCTGGGCGGCGGGAAACGCGTGCGTCCACTGCTGGCCTTCGCCGCCGGCGAAGTTGCGCGCGCACGGCCCGAGTCGGTTGCCATCCCGGCAGCGGCGGTGGAACTGATCCACGCTTACTCCCTCGTACACGATGACCTGCCTTGCATGGACGACGACTTGTTGCGACGAGGCAAGGCCACATGTCATGTCGCGTTCGACGAGGCCACTGCGCTGCTGGTCGGCGACAGCTTGCAGAGCCTGGCTTTCCAGGTTCTGAGTCAGCAGCCATGGGCGTCCGATTCCGGACGGCAACTGGAGATGGTGCGCATCCTCGCCGCGGCCGCGGGTTCTCGCGGCATGGCGGGCGGGCAGGCCATCGACCTCGCCAGTGTCGGTGTAGAGCTGAGCCTGCCCGAGCTCGAATTCATGCACATTCACAAGACCGGAGCGCTGATACGAGCCGCCGTGTTGCTGGGTGCCGCCTGCGGAACCGGATTGGATCAAGATGATCACGCGCGCCTGGACCGGTTCGCCAAATTCTCGGGGCTCGCGTTCCAAGTGGTAGATGACCTTTTGGATGTGCAGGCGAGCACCGCGACACTGGGCAAGACGGCGGGCAAGGACGCGGTGCAGAACAAGCCGACCTACGTGTCTGTCCTTGGAGTGGCACGCTCGCGAGAGCTGGCAGAAGAGTTGCGCAGCGAGGCGCTCGCTGCGCTCGAGCCGCTCGGTCCGCAAGCCCGACGGCTGCGCGAGGTGACCGGCTTTATCGTCGTGCGGTCGCATTAGCCAGACTCTCGGCGCGAGATCGTCGCGGCCGTGGTCACGCGAAACCCGATCGCAGGCTTTCCGAAACAACATGGACTCGTTGCTCGATACCATCAGCGACCCTGAGACACTGCGCGGGCTCGAACGCAAGACGCTCCCGCGGCTAGCCGCGGAGCTCCGTCAGTTCATGCTCGAATCGGTGGCGCACACGGGTGGGCATCTGGCCTCGAATCTGGGCACCGTGGAGCTGACCATCGCGCTGCATTACGTGTTCAACACCCCCTACGACCGCCTGGTATGGGATGTGGGCCACCAGACGTACGCGCACAAGATCCTGACCGGGCGCCGCAACGCCATGGCCAAGCTGCGGATGTACGGCGGCATCGGGGGGTTCCCAGGCCGCGAAGAGAGCCGGTACGATACCTTCGGCACAGCCCACTCCAGCACGTCGATCAGCGCTGCGCTGGGCATGGCAGTGGCTGCGGCTCGCGCCGGCGAGGACCGGCGCGTGGTAGCGATCATCGGCGACGGCGCGATGACCGCGGGCATGGCATTCGAGGCATTGAACAATGCCGGTGCGATGGACGCCAACCTGCTGGTGATCCTCAACGACAACGACATGTCGATCTCGGAGAACGTGGGCGCGCTCAACAACTACCTGGCGCGGCTCATGTCCGGGCGCGTTTACACCGCCGCACGCAAGGCCGGCGAGAAAGTGCTGCGGGCCCTGCCGCCTGTCCTGGATTTCGCGCGCCGTGCCGAGGAGCACGTGAAAGGGATGGTCACGCCGGGCACGCTGTTCGAGGAGTTCGGCTTCAACTACATCGGCCCGATCGACGGGCACGATCTGGATGTGCTGGTGCCTACTCTAATCAATCTGCGGCAGCTGGAAGGCCCGCAGTTTCTGCACGTGGTTACGCGCAAAGGGAAGGG
>JBGPPC010000178.1:0-9015 GCA_041488355.1 Gammaproteobacteria bacterium | reverse complement strand
TCCAGCGCGCGCCAGTAGCCACCGTGGATGGACGCCAGCAGCGCTCGGCTCTGGCCTTTGGCGCGAAAGATGTCCAGTTTCTCCATCGGATGGGAGCCATAGGGCACGTCCAGATATCCGGACAGAGCAACGCGAGCTGCCGCTGATTTCTTGCGCCAGCGCTCGAAGTGATCAGCGTACTGAGGAACAACCAGGCGGGGGTTGTAGGCGGATTCGTAGTAAGCGGCATCATTCTTCACGGTTTTGTTCTCCAGATCTGCCGGTTTTGCGGGTCGACGCGCGACACACTCGCCGTCAGCCCGGCGCCGAGAGTCTATCAGAGCCGTTCAGTGAGAAAATTGGGCTGCCGCTGGCGCACACGGCAGGTTTTGCCGCGCACAAGCGGCGCGCGCCGACGCCTTCGAGCCGTCTGGCGCGGCACCAGTCGCCGGTCAGGGCAGCGCGTCCAACCTTTGGGGGAAGACGAGATCAGCGAGCCGACGGCACCAGGGGCGACGGTGTGCTGCGTTGAGCCAGCGATACCGGGTGCGACGGGATGACTCCGGCTTGCAATTCCGGACGTGGGGGCCGGGCTCGCCGCTCCAACGCCGGCGGAGGCGCCAGGATCGCGCCGAACAGCCGGCTGGCCGGCTGGCCGTTGACTAGCACTTGCCCAGCAGCGAACTCTGCTTCGACGGTGAAGTTGGTTCCGCTTGGCCGCAAGATCCCAGTGTCGGTCAGACTCTTGAGCTGCGCGTCGGTGAGCTTCTCCGACACGGCCTTGATATTTTCCTCCGTGCTCTGCGCCCCCTGTTGCACCAACGCGACCTCGACCTGCGGGCGCACTTTGCGTTGCAGTTGCGAACGCAGCAAGCTGGCTGCAATCTCCACGTTACCCTTGGCCTGCAACCGGCTCAGTAGCTCTGGCGAGAAACGGATCTCTGCGAGGTTGCTGCCGTCGAAGCTCACGGTCGCTTGCGCCGACACCGCTCCGGAAGGCGTCTCCAAGCCCAGTTTCTTGAGATGGATGACCGGCGAGCCGCGCAGCAACTCGGCTGCGAGATCGATCCTAGTCTGGGTAGCAAACGTACTCTGCGGCGCGGCGGCGAGTTGCTCACCCGCGCCAACGTCATCGAGATACTTGGCCAGTGCTTTCTTGTTGATTTGATCGAATTCCAGGTCCAGCACAGCGTTGGAAAAGCTGTTCTCCGCCTCGCCAGCCTTGGCTGAGCTGCCGGCCCCTACGCGCAGCGCATAGCCCAGCAAGACGCTGTCACCCTTGCTGCGTTGATACGCCGCACCCGACAGATCCTTCATCGCGACTTGATCGCGCGGTCCGGAAAAACGGAGTTCGGCGAGCGCAACCCGGGTCTCCCCTTGCCAGTCCGCCGCGGGTCCATGCATTTCCCAGCTCGCGTCGAACTTCAGGCTCTTGAGACCAGCCTGAGTTTCGCCCCCTTGCAGCGTCAGATGCGGAGCAGTAGCGCTAGCCACCATTCTCTTGTCAGGACCTACAGAAATCGTTCCCTCCATGCCGCCCCAAGTGAGCTTCGCACCGGGCACTTCATGTAGTGGCTGACTGAAAGCCGGCGAGCTGAACGTAGTCTTGCGGCTGCCATCGAATCCGACGACGCTGTCGACGGTCAATGCAGGTTGGCCTGCGAAGTAGTGATCCAGGTTCGTCTTGATCTCTCCATTCCATTGCGGCACCGAGCGTACGTGTACCCATCCGGCTCTAGGACGGGGTAGCTGCGAGATTTCATGCCGCACATCCAAGTAAATGCTGGGCTCCGCCTTTAGCGTCAGCCTCGTCACCGCGGTAGACGAAAGCCAACCGCGGTCATAGCGCATGAAGGCCACGTTTAGCGGGAACTGCGCGCTGCCCGCCATCTTGCTCACCTCGGCGCGCATCGCTTGCTCCGTCTGCATGCCCAGATACCAGGGCAACGCGCAGGCCGCGGCGGCGAGAATCGCCACCGGCACGGCAACAAACGCGAATTTGTTCATCTGAGATTCCCCTCTTGAAGTCAGCGCGCAGCGGCGATCTAAGCGCTCGGCTGGTGGCCGGGCACCCGCCTGGTGTACCCGTCGATACGGACTCTTCTCGGCACTCTTTTTTTTTGGGCCTTCGTATCGCCCTCATGGTCTGCAGTATTCGTGCCATTGGTTTGCACTCTTGCGCTGTCTGTCACATCGAGAAAAAAGCGCCAGCCACCGAAGTGTTAGAGCGCTTTGCTCAGCGCCTGACGAGCTGGCGCAACCACCGTTGCGGCAGCGAAGTGTTACCATCCGCCCAACTGCGCCCGCAGCGCCGGCTCGACGCCGAAATCGGACTGGCCTATCACCCATTCGCGAGAGGAACAATGTTTGACTTTTTCCCGATCAGCAGGTCCGACTTTGACGGCCGCGTGCTCGTAACCGGCGCCGGCGGCTGTATCGGCAGTTGGGCGCTGACTCTGCTCACGCGTGCTGGCGTGCCCGTGTCTGCGTTCGATCTGAGCGACGACATGCGCAGACCGGCACTGCTGATGTCGGGCGCGGAGCTGTCGAAAGTCCAATGGTTAAGCGGCGACATCACCGATGCAGACGCGGTGGCCAAGGCGGCGCGAACCAGCGATGCGCGCGCCATCATCCATCTCGCCGCGTTGCAGGTGCCGTTCTGCAAAGCAGATCCCGTGGCAGGGGCCAAGGTCAATGTGGTAGGGACCGTCAACGTGCTCGAAGCGGCGCGCAAGCTCGGAATCAAGCGTGTGGCATACGCCAGCTCAATCGCTGCGCATGGGGCCATCGAAAGCCAGTCGGCTCAAGGCACGGGCCAAAGCCATGGCACGTTGCCAACGTTGTATGGCGCGTTCAAGCACTGCAACGAGCAGACCGCGAAGGTCTACTCTCAAGACTGGGGCGTGCACAGCGTGGGTCTGCGCCCCGGCGTGGTATACGGCGTAGGCCGCGACCAGGGGCTCACTTCCAAGACCACAGTCGCCATTTTGGCCGCGGCCGCGAACAGACCCTACACCATGCCCTTCCGGGGGCCGATCTCGTGGCTACACGCGGGCGAGGTGGCAAGCGCGTTCATCCGCGCCGTCGCGAAGGAGCGCAGCGGCGCGCCAGTATTCGACATCAACGGAGTGAGCACGACGGTGGAGCGCTCGCTGGAGGTGCTCAAGAAGGTCGCGCCGACCATGCAGGTGAGCTGGTCCGGCGACGCACTGCCCTTTCCGATGGACCTGTCGGACGAGCCGGTGCGCGCGTACCTCGGCAACTATGGATCGGTTCCGCTCGAGACTGGAATCAGAGGCACCTACGAGGCGTTCCAGACGCTGCTTGCCAAAGGGCTGATCAAGGCCGATAGCGTTGCATAGAATCGGAGCGATCCGCGCATTGGCCACTTGCAACCACCCCAGCCAATCGCGCGTCCGGTGAACCCACGGCATGCGTGGTCTATACTCGCCGCGCTGTTAGTAGTCTGGCGCTCAAGCAGGAAAATCATGCATCGGTTATATCTGTTTCCATCACTGGCGATAGCCATGGTTCTGGTCATGCTGGCCGCCTGTCGGGACGCGCCGAGCAGGCAGGCTACACCGGACAATTCTGCTGCAGAGGCCACCGCTCTGGTTCCCGACTACAGGCCCGCGCTACAGTCCAATGCCAACGACTACATCGCCTTTCTCAAGAACTGGTTTCAGGATGCGGCGCCCGAGATCGACTCCGCCGACATCGTCCGCTACGCGTTCTCTGCCGGGGACAAGACGGCCGACCGGGCGGCCGAGAAATTGATCTCCGGCAACGAGGAGTTCTGCGCTCAGAGCGGTGGCAAGATCGTACAGGACCCGCCGTGGCTCACTTGTGTGGCACAGGACGGAACGGCCGTTGCGCGGCTCTCGGTGCAGGTATTCCACTCGTCGCCGGAGCAGCAAGGGACGCTGCAGTTCACCGGTGAATCGGCGGCCTGGATGTCGCGCCTGAACGAAGCGCAACTGGCCGACTACCGCCGCGTGATCGATACTCTGTCCGGCAACGGCATCGGCGGCGGTGTGCTGCTGTCCTCGGGCCAGAGTTTCGACGTGATCCGCTTCGGACGCTTGTCGGGGCCGGACTTCTACGCGCTTAAGACGCCCAATCACGGGCTGATCTGGCTCGACGAAGTGGTCAGCGTGAAATGGAGTCCCGATACCATCAGCATACTGCAACGCAACGGCGAGCAGATCGATGACACGGGCAAAGGGCTTGCGCCCGGCAACACGATCGTGCGGCTGCGGCCGACTGCCAACGATCAGCTCAAGGCAGAGCCTCTCACCTTCGACCAGCCCTTCCGCTTTGTCTACGTTGACCCGAAAAGCAAGCAGCCGCGTCAGGTGCGCGTGCGCAACGATGCGCTGATCCTGCAGATCACCGTCTCCCGGCAACCGTCGAAGTACCGCGCTGGCACCATCCAGCCACGCTTCGACAGGAAGGAGGCGGAGGCCTTCCGCAAGGCGCTGGTCGCCGAAGCGCGCAAGACTGCGGCCAACACCGGCAAGAAGACCGAAACCTTGAATCTGGATGACGCCAAGCTGCGCGCCGACCTCGATCAAATCGGCCGCGTTGGCCCTTGTGCGCGCACGCAGTCCGAGGACCGTCTGCGTGTGGGGGACATCGCTTACAGCGAATACCTGGTATGCGTCGAATACCGTCAGGAGGCCGAGACCGTCAAGGCGAATGGCGGCGAGCTGACTCCGGACAAGACGCCGTTGTTGTACCTAACCCGGGTCGCGCGCGCGCCGTGGTACAACTTCAACGGCGTGCTCCACTGAACGCTGCCGGGCAACCGCTCGAATGCCAAAGGTCGTCTTCAAGAACGTCGAGGTCCTCGACGGCAGCGGTGCGTTACCCTTCCCCGCGCAGGTGCTGGTGGACGGCAATCGCATCGCCGCCGTCGCGCCGGAGGGCGTCGCGCTAGCCACGGACGGAGCGCGGGTCATTGACGGCCAAGGTGGGACACTCATGCCGGGCCTGATCGAGTCGCATGCCCACCTGTCCTTCACTGACATTAGGGTTGGTACCGATCTTGGTAACACACCGCCCGAAGAGCATACCCTGCGCACCAGCGCCTACGCCCGCATCCTCCTGGAGCACGGTTTTACCAGCTGCGTGAGCGCGGCTTCCGCCAAGCCGCGGTTGGACGTTGCAGTGCGAGCGGCGATCGACGTCGGCGACATTCCCGGCCCCAGACTGCTGACGGCGAGCCCGGAGCTGACAGTAACCAGTGGCCTTGGCGACGCGCGGCTAAGCCATATCTATCAGGAGTCGTTCGCGGTTGTTCAAGACGGGCCGGAGGGGTTCCGCCGCTACGCGCGCGAGATGTGTCGCGAGGGTGTTGACACCCTCAAGATCAACCCCTCTGGGGATACGCTGCTGCCGCGAGCGCGTTCCAGACAAACCGTGATGACCGAAGGCGAGGTGGCAGCGGTGTGTTCCGTGGCCAGCGCGCACGGACGCCGCGTCGCGGCCCACGCTCGCAGCGCCGAGTCGGTGAAGCTGTGTCTGCGGCACGGCGTGCAAATTATCTATCACGCCAATCTTGCGGACGAGGAAGCGTGCGACCTGCTGGAGGCGCACAAGGACGAGGTGTTCGTCGCCCCGACCATAGGTTGGACTGTGGCAATGCTCGAACGCGGTCCCGAATTCGGCCGCGCGCGTGAGCCAGAAGAACGAGCGATTCTCGAGGCCGAGCTCGAGGCTACGATCGAGACCATGCGCGAGCTCAAGCGGCGCGGCGTGCGCGTGCTGCCGGGCGGCGACTACGGTTTTGCTTGGAACCCGAATGGGAGCAACGCCCGTGACCTGGAGCACTTTGTGAGCCTGCTCGGGTTCTCGCCCATGGAAGCGATTCTGTCAGCCACCAAGCTCGGTGGCGAGATGATGATGATGGACCGGGAGCTCGGTCAGGTGCGAACCGGGTATCTCGCGGACCTTCTATTGATGCGCGGCGATCCACTCGCGGATGTCCGGATCCTGCAGGACAAACGCCGCCTGTTGGCGGTTATGAAGGACGGAGTGCTGTTGAGCGACCGCGACTCGTGATTCGTCACTCGTGATTCGTGTTTTCGCGGTACGCTTCAAAGTCGCTTTGGCAGGATGAAATCACCGGTCACGAGTCACGGATCGAGCATCTCAATGTCGGACCCTCGCGCCGAGCAAGGATCAACCGCCGTTCTGCGGGCTGCGGAAACGGCACCAGAGCGCGGAGCGGGTCTGGCCGTTGCGGTGCGCGGCGCAGGCAAGACCTATCCCAATGCATTGCGCGCACTGGAGCCGATCGATGTCGACGTGCGCGAAGGTGACTTCGCCACGCTGCTCGGCCCGTCCGGTTGCGGCAAGAGCACCTTGCTGCGGATGATCGGAGGGTTGAGCACGCCGACAACAGGTAGCGTGGTCCTGGGTCCTGGCTCAGCAACCGAAGCAGCAGCCTCCGGTGTTTCCGGCGCGGCAGATGCCGGGCAACAGGCGCCAGGCCCCAGGCGTCGGAAGCCGCGCCTCGCATTCGTGTTCCAGAACCCTACGCTGATGCCCTGGGCGAGCGTCGAGAGCAACGTGCGATTGCCCCTCGATCTGGCCGGCGAAGCCGACGGCAGCGCACCCAAGGTGGACGCCGCTCTGCGGTTGGTGGGGTTGGACGATTTCGCCGGTGTCTATCCGCGCGAGCTGTCCGGCGGGATGCAAATGCGCACGTCCATCGCGCGGGCGCTCGTGACTGAACCGCGTCTGCTGTTGATGGACGAGCCGTTCGGCGCGCTCGATGAGATCACGCGCAACCGCCTCGATCGAGAAATCCGCGACCTGTGGGCGCGGCGCTCGCTCACCGTCGTTTTCGTCACCCACAGCATTTACGAGGCGGTGTACCTGTCCACCCGTGTGCTGGTCATGTCGGCTCGGCCCGGGCGAATCGTCGGCGAGCTCGACATCAACGAGCCACACCCCCGCACCGACGCGTTTCGAGTCTCCGAACGCTATGCGCGCTGGTGTAAGCAGCTGTCCGAGATGCTCGTCGCTGGCAGCGACGAAGGGGGCGGCGTTCGGCCCCTATCCGCATGAACGCACGCGCCGCGAGTTTCGTCGCTCCCGCGGCGGTCGGGGTCGCTTTCGTGTTGCTGTGGGAGGGCCTGGTCAGAGCCTTCGACGTTCCCTTCTACCTTGTGCCATCACCGTTTCTTGTTCTGAGCACGCTCGCGCGGGACGCACCGCTGCTGCTCGGCTCACTGCTGGTCACCCTGAAGATCACGGCGATGGCTCTGCTGCTGGCGGTAGTGCTCGGCGTGGGTGTAGCGTTCCTGTTCGTGCAGAACCGCGTGCTGGAGAGGAGTCTGTTCCCGTATGTTGTTCTGCTTCAGGTCACACCCATCGTGGCCATTGCGCCGCTCATCATCATCTGGGTCAAGGACCCGCTGGCGGCGCTGGTCATCTGCGCGACCATCGTGGCGATCTTCCCAGTGATCTCCAATACGACGCTCGGCCTTCGCAGTGTCGACCCGGGCCTGGCCGACCTGTTCCGCTTGTACGGCGCGCGCCGTTGGCAGACGCTGGTGAGGCTGCGCATCCCCAGCGCTTTGCCTTACTTCTTCGCCGGGCTTAGAGTATCGGGAGGACTGGCGCTGATCGGTGCGGTGGTGGCCGAGTTTGTGGCCGGCACCGGCGGGACGTCCTCGGGCCTGGCCTACCAGATCCTGCAGGCTGGTCTGCAGCTCAACATCCCGCGCCTGTTCGCGGCTCTGCTGCTGATCACTTTGGCGGGCGTGGCCATTTTCCTGCTGGTGTCGCTGGCAGCCCAGCTCACGCTCCGGCAGTGGCACGAGAGCGAGCTCTCGCCCGAGCGTTGATACATTGAATTCGAAGTACTCTTGATGTCTTCGCAGTTGATCGGGTGTGCCTCGGGAGGCAAGCATGATTGGGAAAGGATGCAGGTGGATGGCGGCATTTGCGTTAGCGCTGACGACGGGTTTCGTGTCGGCGCAGCAGTCGACCAAGGTCGTGTTCTACACCAACTGGTATGCGGAAGCCGAGCACGGCGGCTTTTATCAAGCGGTCGCCGAGGGCATCTACGCACGCCACGGCCTCGACGTCGAGGTCAGGATGGGCGGCCCGCAGATCAATGTGCTGCAATTATTGCTCGCGGGCCAGGGAGACCTGGTCATGGGCTACGACCTCCAGACCATCAAGGCGATCGAGCAGGGGTTACCGGTGACGACCGTTGCCGCCACCTTTCAGAAGGATCCGGCTGTGCTGATCGCGCACCCAGGGGTAGCGGCCCTGCCGGATCTCAGGAACCGCACCCTGCTCATCGGCCAGGCGAGCGAGACCACTTTCTGGCCCTGGTTGAAGGCCAAGTATGGTTTCACCGATGCACTGAAGCGGCCCTACGCATTCAGCGTGCAGCAATTTCTGGTCGATACGAACGTCGCGCAGCAGGGATACCTCACCTCGGAGCCCTACACCATTGAGAAAGCCGGCATCAAGCCGGTGGTGTTCTTGCTCGCGGACAGCGGGTACCCGCCCTACGCGGAGACGATCGTTGTCACCACGAAAACCCTGAAGGACAAACCGGACATGATCGCGCGCTTCGTGCGCGCCTCGGCGGAGGGGTGGAAGAGCTATTTGAGCGACCCTACGCCAGGCAACGCGCTGATCAAGAAGGCGAACCCGGAGATGACCGAAGAGCTGATGACGTTTGGCGTCGCTAAGATGAGGGACTACGGACTAGTGACCGGCGGCGACGCCAAGACGCTCGGCATCCTGACCATGACCGACAGGCGCTGGAAACAGACATTCGATTTCATGGTCGGCGCCGCGCTGACGAAGTCTGACGTGGACTATCGCAAGGCCTATACGCTTCAGTTTGTGAGGGAGATCAAAGTACTGCCTTGATCGGTAACGGCACCACGAAGCTCGCGTGGCGCCGTATCGAGCCAGCCCGGATCGCTCGGTTGCGCGCTGCAACGCGCCGACTGCCGGCGGTTTGGTGGCTTGTCGCGGTCCCCTGCCCTTTCTATACTCGTGAGG
>JBGPPC010000177.1:0-9053 GCA_041488355.1 Gammaproteobacteria bacterium | reverse complement strand
CGGTAGGCTTCACGGGTGCGCCGCTAGTTGTCAAAGACAAAGTCATCATTGGTTCACAGGGCGGCGAGTGGCCCTACCGCGGTCCGATCTTTGGGGTCAACGCCAAGACCGGCGAGGAAGTATGGCATTTCTTCACGGTGGGCGGTAACGAGGGCAACGGGGACGCGCGCAACACCTGGGGCGGTGACTCGTGGAAGACCGGCGGTGGCGGAGGCTGGATGGCCGGAGCCTACGATCCGGAAACCAATGCAGTGTGGTGGGGAACCGGAAATCCCGCTCCCCTGTACGACGGGGCCGGCTCGGACTGGGAAACCAACGGCGCGCGTCCCGGTACCAACCTCTACACGACCTCGGTCGTTCTGTTGGATCCCGACACCGGCAAGCTCAAGGACTACTGGCAGGAGCTGCCGCACGATGCGTGGGACTTCGACAGCTCGCCCGGGGAGTTTATGTTCATCGAGCAGGGCGGCAAGAAATATGTAGTGCACCCGAACAAAGGTGGTTTCGTGTTCGTATATGACCGCCAAGCCAGGCCTCAAAAGGTCTGGCCTCTGGTCAAGAACATCAACTTCGTTCAGACCATTAATGACGACGGCACGCTGGTGGGGCGGCGCGACCTGAAGGGAGGCAAGCAGGAGAACCTGTGCCCAGCCAACGCCGGGGGGATTAGCTGGAATGCAGGCTCCTACAACCCAAAGACCCGGCTGTTCTACAAGGTGGGTTACGAGTGGTGCAACGACCTGGATGTAACTGAGACTACCCCCGTGGAGCAGATGACACAGCTAAACATTGGCGCGGACTTCAAGTTCGTTCCGGCTAGGGGCGAAGACCGAATGTACGGGCACGTGGACGCACGCGACCCGATTAGTGGCAAGGTATCCTTTAGCATCCACTTCGACGTTCCGCCGCATGCTAGCCTGCTGACCACTGGCGGAAACCTCCTGTTCGTGCCCGATGCAGCCGGTATTCTGCACGCCTACGACGCATCCAACGGCAAGCAGCTGTGGACCCACAATAACGGCATAGGCCACAACGGCGGCATCATCACCTACATCGCCAAGGGCAAGCAGTACGTTGCGGTCATGACTGGCTGGGGCAGCCTGGTGGGTGATAGCTACGGCAAGTGGTTTGGCGAGCCGTGGGCCAGCATGCCTAAAGACGCTGGTATCTTGAAAGTGTTCGCTCTGCCCTGATCAATTCTTGAACCTGCGGGCGGCGGCGTACGGGCGGGCCCCGCGCTTAGGGTTCAGTGCTCAGGCCTCGAGGCCGGCTTCGTTGGCGACACCCCGCACGATGTAACCACCGGACTTCTCATCGCGCTTGAGATCGAGCAGTCCGCGGATAGCGGCCTCTTCCAGCAGGTCGTTGAAGCTTTTGAAGCCGTAGTAGGACTCGTTGAAGCCGGGATGGCGGCGCTTGAGGGTTTGTTTGATCATCGAGCCCCAGATCTTCTCATCCTCGCCGCGCTCGGCCACCAGCGCATCCAGCGTGCTCATCACGAGGTCCAGTGCCTGGGCGGTCTTGTCCTCGTGCTCGGGCTTGTCTTCGGGCTCAGCAGCGGTGGCGGCTTTCGTAGAGGATGCCGTCTTGGGGGGCGCTTTCTTGCGGGGCGCGCGCTTTACCTTGGCCCTCTCCTCGCGTACGAGGTCGTCGTAGTAGATGAACTCGTCGCAGTTGGAGATGAGCAAATCGGAAGAGGACTGCTTGACGCCCACGCCGATCACCGCCTTGTTGTTCTCGCGCAGCTTGGACACCAGTGGAGAGAAGTCGGAGTCGCCGCTGATGATGACGAAGGTATCGACGTGCGACTTGGTGTAGCACAGGTCGAGCGCGTCCACCACCATGCGGATATCGGCGGAGTTCTTGCCAGACTGGCGCACGTGCGGAATCTCGATCAGCTCGAAGGCCGCTTCGTGCATCGCGGCCTTGAACTCCTTGTAGCGTTCCCAGTCGCAATACGCCTTCTTGACCACGATGCTGCCCTTCACCAGCAATCGCTCGAGCACCTTGGCGATGTCGAACTTTTCGTATTTGGCGTCGCGCACGCCCAGCGCCACGTTCTCGAAGTCACAGAACAGCGCCATGTTATGCGTTTCGCCGGAAGAAGCCATAGTGTGAGTGCGGCCCGGCGCGCACGCCCGGCCTGAGGAGGCAAGCGGCGTTCAGGCGTGCGGGGAGCCGCCGACCACTTCGATATCGACCCGCCGGTCGGGTGCGTAGCAGGCGATCTTCTCCGCCCGCGGCAACGAGTCGCAGTTCTGCGTCTTCGCCACCGGTTCCGCCCCACCCTTGCCTTCGGTCTTGATCCGTTTCGGGTCGACGCCCTTGGCTACCAGGTATTGCTTGACCGACTCGGCACGCTGCCTGGACAGCTTATCGTTCATCGCCTTCGGTCCGGTCGGGTCGGTATGTCCCACGACCAGGACGGTGTCATACTGCATGCCCTTGAGGTGCTCGACCATCTCGTCGAGCTTATCCTGCCCCGAGGGCTTGATCTTGTTGCTGGAGAGCGCGAACAATCCGCCGGCTGTCAGCGACAGCTTGTCGAACTCGGGCTCCGACACCATCGGCGTCATGGCCGCCAGGGCCGTGAGCGGTTCTTCCTCCGCATTCTGCACGTGCTCCGGCTCGAGAGGGCGTTCCTCGGTCGCAGCGGGAGGCGCCGGCGGAAGAGGTACTACCTCCACGGGCTCCACAAGTCTGGGCGCATACTCCCGCACACTGGTTGGCGCAGGTGCCGACCCTGCGGGTACGGCTCTCGGGGGCTGGTTTAAGGCAACTATGGTAGCCGACCCTGCCGCCACGGATTTCGCGGTGACCGCCGGTGCGGTCTTGACAGGAGCGGGCTTGCTCGCAACCACGGGGGCATGACAATCGGCGTTGGCGGAGTCTGAGGTCCACGTGCCCATCTTCACGCACTCGCCCGTCATTCCCGCGCGGATAGTGCGGTTGGATGCGTCGGAAGCATAGTGGCGGGGGGGCTCCCCTGCTGGCACCGACGCGTTGACCTGCGCGACGACGGGCTGCGGAGCCGGGGCGGGCTGAGCCTTGGCCTGCGTCGCAGGTCTCCCAAACAACCAGTAGACAAAGCTGCGGTACCAGGGCTCGGCCGGTTCGGCCGCAGCCTGCGGTGCAGCAGATGACGCGGCCTTAGCCGGCTCGGCCACTGCAACGGCCTGCGGCGTGGCGGACGGCGTGGCCTTCACCGGGTCGGGCGCCTTGGCAGCGGTCGGCGGGGCCACCGCTGGCGCTGCCGTAGCCGGTGTCGACACCGGCGGGGGCGGCGCGGCCGAAGCCGGCTGGCCTGTGGGCGGCACGTCATACAAGCTGGGCGGCGGCAGCACTGCGCCGAGCTTGTCCTGGTCTGCGCCAAGGGCAGCCGGCAGCGCGGTCAGCAGGACCGGCAGGGCCAGCGCAAGATGCCGTATCTTCGGCTTGAGGGTGAAGAACATGGGAGGCTCCCTAAACGTACGACCGGGTCGCGCACAGGGGCGCCTAGTCGTCGCAGCTGTTGATTATAGCTGACCTCTCGACCGCAAGCCCGAGGCGGGGGTTGCGGTCGCTGAAGGCGCGGGGGCTGCAGAGCCGCACTCAGGCTGCCGACGCGCCGCTCGGCTGTTTTCGAAAAAGCCCTGCACCGCTTCGGCGACGGTCTGCACATCCTCACGGGCGACGTCCATATGCAGAACGAGCCGGATCGGGTTGCCGCCACCGATAAGGATGCCGCGCTGCTTCAGAAACTGGCGCAGCGGCTCGGCCAGCGTCGGTTCGACACCCATGTAGACCATGTTGGTCTGGGCTGGCGCGTATTCGACCTTGACCGCGTCGATACCGCCGAGCGCACTGGCCAGCACGCGAGCGTTTTCGTGATCCCGCTCGAGCCGAGTTACGTTGTTCTGCAGCGCATAGATTCCCGCCGCCGCCAGCACCCCGGCCTGGCGCATTCCGCCGCCGAGCACCTTGCGCCAGCGCCGCGCTTTGGCAATCAGCTCGCGGTTGCCGCACAGCATCGAGCCCACCGGTGCCCCCAGTCCCTTCGACAAGCACATCGAGACGGTGTCGAACCAGCGGCTGATCTCGCCCACATCGACGCGCTGCTTCACCGCGGCGTTGAACACACGCGCTCCGTCCAAGTGCAGCGAGAGCTTGTGCTGGCGGGCGAAGTTGTGCGCGCCGGCCAGATATTCCAGCGGCAGCACCCTACCCGCTTGAGTGTTTTCCAGGCAGAGCAATCTGGTGCGCGCGAAGTGCGGGTCGTCGGGCTTGATGGCTGCGGCTACTCGCGCGAGGTCCAGCGTTCCATCGGCCTCGAAGTCGAGCGGCTGCGGCTGGATGCTGCCCAGTACCGCCGCGCCCCCGCCTTCGTACTTGTAAGTGTGCCCTTGCTGCCCCACCAGGTACTCGTCGCCGCGCTCGCAATGCGACATCACGCCCAGCAAGTTACCCTGGGTTCCGCTGACGACGAACAGCGCTGCTTCCTTGCCCAGCATCTGAGCGGCGAGCGCCTCAAGACGGTTGACAGTGGGATCCTCACCGTAAACATCGTCGCCCACGTCAGCCTCCGCCATTGCGGCGCGCATCTCCAACGAGGGGCGCGTGACGGTGTCGCTGCGCAGGTCGATCTCTTTCATGGGGCGGGCTTTTCCGAGTGATGGAGAGATCTTACCGCAAGGGGACAAGGGCCGTGATTCGTAAGAGGCCGTGATTCGTGATTCGCAATGAGGCCCGCGTCAGCGCTGTACAGTTCGAGGGCGCCGCGCCTCCTACACGGCCCAATGCGGCGTCGGGCTCGCGTGCTCTTTAGTTACGAGTCACGAGTCACGGCCTCTTACGAATCACGGCCTTTTGAACGGATTATTCGCTGCGAACCAACGCTGCGCGCGCTTGCGTTGCGCTTCGTTGAAGCCCGCCAGATGCTCGGATTGCGGGTCGAGGAACAGAGCGACCCCGAGCGCAGCTTCGCGATCCCGTGGATCGGACGCATACTTGGCCTCGAAAGCGTATGCCCACCACCAGGGCCACATCACGCGTTGGCGTCGCGCCATGTCGAGCAGCGCTTCCTTGTAACGAGCGTCGCCGGTCAACTCGTACAGCTTCTCGGCGCTCTCGAGAAGCTGGAACGGCGGCGGGATTGAAACCTTCCCCATATCAGGCCAGCTGAGCTGAGCCTGCCAAAGATTGTCCAGCCCGGCGCGAGTGTCACCGCTCAAGCCCTGCAGGTAAGCCGATCCGAGCAGATAGTAAAAGTCGCGTCCGGCCCGCTTTTGAAAATCCGTCAGCACAGCCCGCGCTTCTGGGCCCCGGCCCACTTTCACCAGGCTGGCAGTGAGATAGGGCATTGCAAGGGCGCCCTGCTGCTGCGCGGTCGGGGATTGGCGGATGCTAACCTCGGTCAGCTTGGTGAGATGCTCGATGGCACCGGCGTAGTCGCCGCGCTTGAAAGCGCGATAGCCGGTCGCAAGCGGCGCATAGATCGGGTCGGCTGTATTCCCCGCGGTCGTGACCACATATGCAAACGTCTTGTCGCCGGGCGCCCGGTCGAGCATGAGCGCGCTGAAGACAAACTGCTGCCGGAGCGCTGCCTCAGCCGCGGCGTCTCCGGACAAGCTCTTCCAGTGCTTCGCGAAGCCAATCAGCTCGTCATCGCTAGTCGCCGCGATGCGATGACCGGCAACCGCCGCAACCCAGGGCCGCGCGTCCTCGATTTGCTTGGACGCTTCGTAAAACGTGCGCCAGCCCTCGTTGGGATCCCCAATCAGGAACGACGCGTAGGCGGCATCGGAGAGACCCCACCCGTCCCTGTGTTGCTGGTGCAGCCGGCGACCAAAGTTGCGAATCTCGGGCCAGTTGTGGTCGAGCCGAGCCAGCCATAGCCCGCTCCAGAGCTCCGCGCCGGACCCGGTCCCATACGCCGCACCGATCTGAAACAGCGAACGTGCGAGCTCCCCCTCGCCGGCGCGCAGCAGCAGCATCCCGCTTTCCAGCGCTTGGTTCGAGAGCGCGACGGCATCTGCTCTTTCCCGCCGCCAGAGCGGATAGGCCAGCAGCGTACGCTGAGCCTGCCGCGGCTCGCGTGCCTGCAACTGGGTCTGTGCGAGACGGTAGTAGAGCGGCCATTCTTCGGGTTGCTCGCGGACCTTCTGCTCGACCAGCGAGGCGTAGGCGGCGGTGTCGCGCTTGCGCTCCGCCAATTTGAGGAGGAAATCATCGCGCGCGGGGTTGCCCATGAAGCGTTCCCGCGCTTGCGCCGTGACCTGCTCGGCCGCCTGTCTGTTTCCGAGTTGCTCCAGCAGCGACTGGGCGTCGCTGACATGCGCGAAATCATATTGCGAAAAGTTCAAAGCCCGGAGCTCGTGCGCGAGATCGCTCTCCAGGTCGGCTCTATTGGGCTCGCGCGACGCCTGTTGAGAGGGTGATCGCGCCGGAGGTAGTCGCCAGTCCCGAGGGGGTTCGTCGAGATAGGCGCGCCGCAATTCCGGTGGCAACGCCCAGGCCAGGGTCCGCTCTGTCTCGATTTCCCCGCCTCCCCACACCACCAAGTCCCGAAGCAAGCGCTGCTGCCGTTCGTCCAGCATCCGTTCGGGAGAGGTCTTGTGCTCGTAACGCAGTTGGCCAAGCGCCCAGGCGCACCCCTCCTCCAGCGCAGGATATCCAGCGAAGCTCTGTCCCAGTGCGCTGGAGAAGGCGAGGAAATCTTCCGGGCGAGCCTGTCGAGAGCTGAGGGACCGCACGGAAGCGGCGATGGCGGCGCGATTTGCTCCGTACAGCGCATCGTACAGGTCCCATTGTGCCAAACGATCGAAGGCTCGTGCACCGCGCCACTGCGGCGCGCGCGAAAGCCACAGCGGCGCATAGCTGCGCTCGATGGCCAACGGAAGGCGCACGATGTCCTTCGAAAACATCATCTGCTGGGTGAACTGCGCGGCGACTCTGCGTATCATCGCCATCGGCGCCTCCTCCGCCAGCGGAACGCCGAACGCGGTGAGCTCCCGCCAGAGCTGCTCGTGCGGCGCCGCCTGAAACCAGTCGTCGCTCGATACCGCGACGTACAGGAACGCCGCGTAGGCCGGCTGCTTGTCGAGCAAGGCCCGACGCCTTTCGCGGAACCCGGCGCTGCGCGCATAACGTGCACGCATGACCTCGAGCTCCACCTCGGTGATGAGCGCCGCGACCGGGTCGGTCATATGCGGGACGAGCGATTCGGCTTCGAACAGGTTGCCCTGGGCCAGCGCAAAGAGGGCACGAGCCTCCGGCCGATTCAATCCCCGCAGCAGAGCCGCCGCGTAGGGCCGGCGGTACAGATGCAGTGCCGCGCGCGCGCGTACCATCCGCGCTGCCTCGTCCTGAGGAGGGAGATGCGCCACCGCGATCAGAGAGCGCTCCCAAAGGTGCTCGCCGTTCACGTCCGACGGCGGATAGGTCGCCGCCACCAGCTGCAACCTCTCCGCGCGGGCAAACGCCGACCCGGGGTCGTTCACGAGCTCGCTTGGCGCCGACGGCAGGCCCGATGGCTGAGAACCCGGGGCTGCATCCTGCGCGCGAGCGTCCACTGGCAGTCCCAGATGCTCAACCACGCTCGGCACCATTGGCTCGAAAGCAACTTCGGGCGGTAGCTCGTCTGAGAATGCAAACGGTCCCCACTCGGACACTTCGCCTGCGCTCCAACGAGGTTTCTCGCCCGGCTCGCGCGAGTACGTCTGCACGGCCACGTCGTAGACCTGTTGCGCGCTGTCTAGCTTGATGCTCCCGCGCACGATCCACTGCGCGCCGGAGACTTGGGCCAGACGCGAGATCTGTCGCCAGTCGTAGTTCCGGGCGCGGGTGCCGAGCGCACGAGCCACCAGCGTCGGATCGACCACGCACCGGCCCGTGCGTGTAGCAATGCCGGCGGCGACCTGGCGCGTGATCAGCGAGCGCGCCGGGCGATCGAGCGAGTGTGCGGGTCGAGCTTCCGCTGCTTCGCCGGTCTCGAACGGCACCACGAGCACTTCGCATTGGTCCCCGCTGAGTACCTGCGTGAAGAGCGACTGCTGGCGCTCGACCCAGCCCGAGGCGCGCGAGCGCTCCGGCACCAATGCGAGCACGATGTCCCGTATGTGCCCGCGAAGCTCGAGCACGCCGTACACGACCACTCCGCCCGCTAACATGCCGATAGCGGCGTAGCGCAGGATCGGGCGCAACGCAATCTTGAGCTCCGCGTTACCGCGCTGTGCTGCGAGCAGGGCCTCGCCGACCGCAACCAGCGACACTCCAGTCACCATCGGCAGGATCCCGGCGACGACGTAGAGACTGACGGCTGCGGGGTAGATCCACAGGATGCCTGAGCCCGCCGTGAACTCGGTAAACGGAGCAACGACCGCAGCCGCGACACATATCGCCGCGGCCCCCGCCAAGGCCAATCTGAGAAACGGCGACGTGTTCAGGTTGGTAGCGTGAGAGACGCGCTCGCTCATGAACCAACCGCACGTACCTAGGACCCCCGCACCCGCCGCGTGCATTGCGCACTGGTGGTATAGCTGCCCATGAAAGTCCTGCGCGAGAAAGTACGCAGCACCGGCGCCCGCGGCGGCAAAGCCGAGCACGGTGAGAAGGAATTGCCAGGGGAAGTGGATGCGCAGAGCCATGTCGCTTTCGCTCGCTCCCGGCCGCGGGAGATGCGGCCGAATGGACAAGGATCGGCGCCGACGGGCCGGTCTTTAGAGCCTAAAGCGCCGTTCGACCAAAACCTGGATGGCCGGTGCCCCATAGCGACACAATCCCCGAGTGGATCTTCACTGGAAGTGTGGCCATGTCTTTCCCGCACGCATCTCCGACGAGGGGCGAGTGACGGTGTCGCTGTTTGTCACCTCAATCTTCTGCCGCGGTCGCGCCTGACCGCCCTTACGGAGCCGCATCGGATCTGGGCTGCCCGACGCGCCCGGCCCAGAGGCTCCGGCCCCAGAGCCGGAGGCGATCCAGGTAGAGGTACACCACGGGCGTCGTATACAGCGTCAGCAGCTGGCTCATGATCAGGCCGCCGACAATGGAGATGCCCAGAGGGCGGCGCAGCTCTG
>JBGPPC010000176.1:0-9091 GCA_041488355.1 Gammaproteobacteria bacterium | reverse complement strand
GCGCGGGTCTGCATGGTGTCGAGCACGTTCTGTTGAGTGCCGTCGCGGCGGATCGCGCGGTAGACGTCGAGCGCCGCCCGATTCATGGCGCGGAAGGCCGACAGGGGATATAGCACCAGGCTGACATTGGCGGAGCGCAATTGCTCGACCGTGAACAGCGGCGTGCTCCCGAACTCGGTGATGTTGGCCAGGACCGGCACGCTCACCGCGTCGGCGAACTTGCGGTACATGTCGAGCTCGGTGATCGCCTCGGGGAATATCATGTCCGCGCCGGCCTCCACGCAAGCGCCGGCGCGGTCGATGGTCGCCTGCAATCCCTCGACCGCGAGCGCGTCGGTGCGGGCCATGATGACGAAGGCCGGATCGGTGCGCGCATCCACCGCCGCCTTGATGCGGTCGACCATCTCCTCGCGCGGTACGATCTCCTTGCCGGGGCGGTGGCCGCAGCGCTTGGCCTGCACCTGGTCCTCGATATGCATGGCTCCCGCGCCGAACTTGATCAGCGACTTGACTGTGCGCGCGATGTTGAACGCGCTGCCGAAGCCGGTATCCGCGTCCACCAGTAACGGCAGGCTGGCTGCGTCGGTGATGCGCCGCACGTCGGTGAGCACATCGTCCAGCGTGCTGATCCCTAAGTCCGGTACGCCGAGCGATCCGGCGGCCACGCCACCGCCTGACAGATAGATGGCACGGTAGCCGGAGCGCTCAGCCTGGCGTGCATGGTAGGCGTTGATCGTGCCAACCACCTGCAGCGGTCTCTCGTCTTTGACGGCTGTCCTGAACTTCGCACCCGCTGACTCGACGCTCATGGTTTATTTGTACCCAACGTTGGTCTTGATCGAAGAACGCACGCTCAACCGACAAGACTCCTCACGGCGTCGCGCTCCTCCAGCAGCTCCTTATGCGTGGCGTCCATCCTCGCGCGGCTGAAGGCGCTGATCTCGATGCCCTTGACGCGTTCGTACTGCCCGTTGCGGCAGGTGACCGGCAAGCCGTAGATGACCCCCTCCGCAATGCCGTAGCTGCCATCCGAGGGTATACCCATCGAGACCCAATCGCCCGCCGGGGTGCCCAGCACCCAGTCGTGAACGTGGGCGATGGCAGCGTTGGCCGCACTTGCCGCCGAGGACGCGCCGCGCGCCTCGATGATAGCCGCGCCGCGTTTCTGCACGGTGGGGATGAATGTCTTCTCGAGCCAGGCCTGGTCGTTGATCAGCGTCCACACGTTCCGGGCGCCGGCCTCAGCCTGGAACAGGTCGGGATATTGGGTAGCGGAATGGTTGCCCCAGATGGTGACTTTGCGTATCGCGTCGACCGGCTGTCCAAGCTTCGCGGCGATCTGGGACACGGCGCGGTTGTGGTCCAGCCTCAGCATGGCGGTGAAGTTCTCCGGTCCCAGCCGCGGCGCGTTCTTCATTGCGATCCAGGCGTTGGTATTGGCTGGGTTACCCACCACCAGGACGCGCACGTGGGGCCTCGCTACCTCGTTGAGCGCGCGGCCCTGTTCGATGAAAATCTTGGCGTTTTCGGCCAGCAGGTCTTTGCGTTCCATGCCCGGGCCACGCGGCTTCGCGCCCACCAACAAGGCGATGTCGCAGTCTCGAAAGGCGGTCTTCGGATCGTCGGTGGCGAACATGCCCGCGAGCAGCGGGAAGGCGCAGTCGTCGATCTCCATCATCACGCCCCTCAAGGCCTTTTGGGCCTTCTCGTTGGGGATCTCCAGCAACTGGAGAGCGACGGGTTGCTCGGGACCCAGCATGTCGCCGTTGGCGATCCGGAACAGCAGGCTGTACCCGATCTGTCCAGCGGCACCGGTGATCGCAACGCGCACGGGGGCTTTCATCGGAGGCTCCTGGAGTGGGCGATAACGTCAACGCAAGCGCTGGGACTCGGCGCGGCCGCAGGCACGGGTCGACGGCAGGGCCGCCGGCAGGCGGCGATGGCGGCGCGAGAGCCCAAGCAAGATCGCCCATCATATCCAAGCGTCAAACCCGGTGTCAAACCAGTCCTATATCTTTTATAAGATATACGACCTCTAGACTTGGCTGTCGGTTTGTGCTAAAAATCCAGGCCAAGATGAAAACCGCCGCAACCACGAAATCCGTTCGCGAGTCACCGGCCTTCCAGCCGCTCTACCGTCAGATCAAATCGCTCATCACCCAGAGCCTCGTGTCCGGCGAGTGGGGCCCAGGCGACGCCATCCCGAGCGAGATGGAGCTGGCCAGCCGTTTCAGCGTCAGCCAGGGCACCGTGCGCAAGGCGGTGGGCGAGCTGGCCGGTGAGAACCTGCTGATTCGCTATCAGGGGAAGGGGACGTTCGTCGCCTCGCACGCGGACGAGCGCGACAACTTCCCGTTCCTGCGCATCACCCCGGACCGCGGCGAGCTGAACGGCCTCGCCGGTGAGCTTCTCGACTTCCGCCGGCTGCGCGCCGATGCTAACGCGTTCCGGCTGCTGCGGCTGCCCGCCGGCGCCAGCGTGTTCCTGATCCGGCGCGTGCTTGTGCTGGCGGGCACCAAGATCTGCTACGAGGAGGTGCGCCTGCCTGCAGCCCGCTACAAGGGGCTCTCTGTGGCGGTGATCGAGCAGCACGAATGCATGCTGTACAGCATGTACGAGACCCAGTTCGGCGTCCGCATTGTGCACGCCGACGAGCAGCTGAAAGCGGTAACGGCCCCCCGCGAGGTGGCGGCTGCGCTAGACCTTCCGTCTGGCAGCCCCGTGCTCCACATCGAGCGGGTCGCGTACACGTACGGAGAGGACCCGGCGGAGCTGCGGCGCAGCTGGAACGACACGCGCTCGCATCATTACCGTAATCGGACCATGGGCTGATCCAGGTCGCGGGCACAGCAGCACAGGAGCGAGCAACGATGAGCGAGAGCCGCCCGAAATACCTCGACCCGTTCAAGATCAGGCTTCCAGTGCCGGGCTGGGTGTCGATCCTTCATCGCATAAGCGGGCTCGGGCTGTTTCTGTTCCTGCCTTTTCTGCTCTGGCTGTTTCAATCCAGTTTGGCCTCCCCGGACAGCTACGTGCGCTATCGTGCCGCATTCGCCAGCCCGCTGGTCAAATTGATCCTGATCGGGCTGCTGTGGGCGTTCCTGCACCACTTGCTGGCCGGGCTGCGCTTCCTCGCTCTCGACCTGCACTACGGCACAGACTTGCCGACCGCGCGTGCGACTAGCTGGGTAGTCCTGGTGACGGCGATCGTCCCGACCGTGATCCTGGGGGTGTGGTTATGGTGAAGCGTATCGTGGTCGGAGCGCACTACGGGCTGCGCGACTGGCTCGTGCAGCGCGTTTCCGCCGCCGTCATGGCGCTGTACACCCTGCTGTTCGTGCTGGTGCTGGCGGCTGCCCGGCCGACCGACTATGTGGCGTGGACGGGCCTGTTCAGAGGGCAGGCCATGAAGTTGGCCACGTTCCTGTTCCTGATCAGCCTGTTCCTGCACGCCTGGGTCGGCATGCGCGACATCCTGATGGATTACGTCAAGCCACTGTCTGTGCGGCTGGGGCTGCAGGTCGTAGTAGTGGTGCTGCTGGTCGCCTGGGCCGGTTGGGCCGTCCAGATCCTGTGGAGCGTTTGATGAGCATCCCGAAGCGGCAGTTCGATGCAGTGATCGTGGGGGCAGGCGGCGCGGGGATGCGTGCGGCCCTGCAGCTGTCGGAGGCCGGCTTCAAGGTGGCGGTCCTGTCCAAGGTTTTCCCCACGCGCTCTCACACGGTGGCGGCGCAGGGCGGCATCGGCGCGGCGCTCGGCAACATGGGCGAGGACAACTGGCTGTGGCACATGTACGACACCATCAAGGGCTCGGACTACCTGGGCGATCAAGACACCATCGAGTTCATGTGCCGCATGGCGCCCGAAGCGGTGTACGAGCTGGAGCACTTCGGCATGCCCTTCGACCGCAACCCCGACGGGACCGTTTACCAACGGCCCTTTGGCGGGCACATGCAGAACTTGGGCGCCGGCCCACCGGTGCAGCGCAGTTGCTGCGCAGCGGACCGCACCGGACACGCCATGCTGCACACGCTGTATCAGCGCAACGTGCGGGCCAACACGCACTTCCTGGTCGAGTGGATGGCGTTGGATGTCATCCGCGATGGCAGCGGCCAGGTACTGGGAGTGGTCGCGCTGGAGATCGAGACAGGCGAACCCTATATCCTGCAAGCTCGGGCCACGCTGTTTGCGACCGGAGGAGCAGGGCGCGTCTATGCCGCTAGCACCAATGCTTTCATCAATACGGGCGACGGACTGGGGATGGCGGCGCGCGCCGGTATTCCGCTCGAAGACATGGAGTTCTGGCAGTTTCACCCGACCTGCCTAGCCCCCTCCGGTGTGCTGATAACCGAGGCCGTGCGCGGGGAAGGGGGATACCTCCTGAACAAGAACGGCGAGCGGTTCATGGAACGCTACGCTCCGAGCGCAATAGACCTGGCCAGCCGCGACGTGGTCGCGCGCGCGATGGCCACCGAGATCAAAGAGGGGCGCGGCGCCGGACCGCACGGTGATTACCTGCTGCTCAAGCTCGACCACCTCGGCGCAGAGCTGATCGAGAGCAAGCTACCCGGCATCCGCGAGATCGCCAAGAAGTTCGCCAACGTCGACCCCATCAAGGACCCGATTCCGGTGGTGCCGACGGTCCACTATCAGATGGGAGGCATCCCCACGAACTATCACGGCGAAGTGGTCGCGCCTCGGGGTGGCGACCCGGAGGCGGTCGTGCCCGGGTTCTACGCCGCGGGCGAGTGCGCGTGCGCTTCGGTGCACGGCGCCAACCGGCTAGGGACCAACTCGCTTACCGACCTGCTGGTCTTCGGCAAGGCCAGCGGCAACCGCATGATCGAGTTCCTGCGCGCGAATCCGGGCCACAAGGAACTGCCTACGGATGCCGCCGGACGTCCCTTGGCGAGGCTGGCGCGGCTGGACGGTCAGACCAACGGCGAGAGGGTGCACGAGGTCGCGAACGATATGCGCCGCACCATGCAGACCCACTGCGGCGTGTTCCGCTTTCCGGAGCTGCTGGCGGAAGGGGTCACCAAGATCAAACAGATCGCCGAGCGCGCCGCCCGCACCGAAATCAAGGACAAGAGCAAGGTGTTCAACACCGCCCGGGTCGAGGCGCTGGAACTGGACAACTTGATGGACGTGGCCGAGGCCAGCTTGATTTCGGCCGACGCGCGCAAGGAGAGCCGTGGCGCACACGACCGCGCGGATTACCACCAGCGAGACGACGTGAATTGGCTCAAGCACACGCTCTGGTACAAGGACGGCAACCGGCTGGAATACAAGCCGGTGCACTTGCAACCGTTGACGGCGCAGGGCTTCGAACCGAAAGTGAGGACGTATTGATCAACCACAGAGGCACAGAGACACAGAGGAATAGAGAGCAACACGCTGTGCCTCTGTGTCTCTGTGGTTCATGAAGAGGCTGTCACATGCGCTTTCGCATCTACCGCTACGATCCGGACAAAGACGCCAAGCCCTACATGCAGGACTACGACGTCAAGCCCGAGGCCTCCGACAGCATGTTGCTGGACATGCTGATCCGCATCCAGGCGCAGGACGATAGCTTGGCGCTGCGGCGCTCCTGCCGCGAGGGGGTCTGCGGCTCGGACGCCATGAACATCAACGGCAAGAACGGCCTGGCCTGCATCACCCGGCTGGCCGAGCTCAAGGAGCCGGTGGAGATCAGGCCGCTGCCGGGACTCCCGGTGATCCGCGACCTGATCGTGGACATGTCCCAGTTCTTCAAGCAGTACCACTCGGTCAAGCCGTACCTGGTCAACCACGACCCGGCGCCGGAGAAGGAGCGGTTGCAAACGCCTGAAGAGCGCGCCGCGCTGGACGGCCTGTACGAGTGCATCTTGTGCGCCTGCTGTACCACGGCTTGCCCTTCCTTCTGGTGGAATCCTGACAAGTTCGTCGGTCCCGCCGGCCTGCTCCAGGCCTATCGCTTCCTGGCCGACAGCCGCGACCAGGCCACCAGCGAGCGGCTGGACAACCTGGAGGACCCCTACCGGCTGTTCCGCTGCCACTCCATCATGAATTGCGTGGACGTGTGTCCCAAGGGTCTCAATCCCACGTCGGCCATCGGCCGCATCAAAGAGCTATTGGTGCGCCGGGCCGTCTGAGTGTCACGCTGAACGCCGCGCCGCTGTGAGCGAGTGGGATCGGATCCGGTGGCACTGCCGGCGCGGGCTACTGGAGCTGGATCTGGTACTGTCCCAGTTTCTCGAGCGCCACTTCGCGAACCTGCCGCCAAACCAGCGCGAGGCCTTCAAGCTGCTGCTGGATCGTTCCGATACCGAACTCTGGGATTTGGTCTCAGGCCGGTTGCAGCCCGAGCCCGGGGATGCGGCGGCCGTGGTCAGGCTGCTCCGGGAGACCTGATGTGCAGTCGCACAACACCGCTGTCAGAGTCGTCTAAACTCTTGTACGATTACAGGATTTAACCCGGAAATCACGAGCCAGCCATGAACCGCCCGGAGACTCCGACCACGCAGCAGCGAACGGTAACGCTCACTTTCGACGACGGCACGCCGCCCGCGAACTTTCCCGTGCTCTCCGGCACCGTCGGGCCGGAGGTCATCGACATCCGCGACCTGTACAACCAGGCCGGGAAGTTCACCTATGACCCCGGCTACATGTCGACGGCGAGCTGCAGGTCGGCCATCACGTATATCGATGGCGACCAGGGGATCCTGCTGTACCGCGGCTACCCGATCGAGCAGCTGGCGCAGAAGTGCGACTTCCTCGAGGTGTGCTACCTGCTGCTCAAGGGCGAGCTTCCAACTCTGGGCCAGCAGCGTGAATGGGATGCCAACATCAGCAGGCACACGATGGTGCACGAGCAGCTGGTGCGGTTCTTCTCCGGCTTCCGGCGCGACGCGCATCCGATGGCGGTCATGGTGGGCGTGGTCGGCGCGCTGTCTGCCTTCTACCACGATTCGCTCGACATCAATAACCCGGAGCACCGCGAGATCTCGGCGGTTCGCCTGCTGGCCAAGGTCCCGACCATCGCGGCCATGTGCTACAAGTACAACATGGGGCAGCCGTTCATGTATCCGCGCAACAGCTTGCGCTACGTGGAGAACTTCCTGCACATGATGTTCGGGACCCCGTGCGAGGAGTACAAGCCGAACGCGGTGCTCACGCGCGCGTTCGACCAGATCCTGACCCTGCACGCCGACCACGAGCAGAACGCCTCCACCTCCACAGTGCGCTTGGCCGGCTCTTCCGGTGCCAACCCCTTTGCCTGCATGGCGGCAGGCATCGCCTGCCTGTGGGGTCCGGCGCACGGCGGCGCCAATGAAGCGGTGCTGAACATGCTGGAGGAGATCGGCGACGTGTCCCGCATCGGCGTGTACATCAAGCGCGCCAAGGACAAGAACGATTCCTTCCGGCTGATGGGCTTCGGCCATCGCGTGTACAAGCACTACGACCCGCGCGCCAGGCTCATGCGCGAAACCTGTCACGAGGTGCTGGGCGAGCTGGGCTTGCACGACGACCGGCTGTTCAAGCTGGCCATGGAGCTGGAGCGCATCGCGCTCGAGGACGAGTACTTCGTCGACAAGAAGCTCTACCCCAACGTCGACTTCTACTCCGGTATCGTGCAGCGCGCGATCGGCATACCCACCAGCATGTTCACCGCCGTCTTCGCCCTGGCCCGCACCGTGGGCTGGGTGGCGCAGTGGAACGAGATGGTCGCGGACCCCGAGCAGAAGATCGGCCGCCCGCGCCAGCTCTACGTGGGCTCCGTGAAGCGCGATGTCGTGCCGATTTCCATGCGGGCTTAAGCGGCAGTGACCGGACTTCGGGCCACGTCGTCACGGACCAGGATTGAACCAGTGGGTTGATATCCCCATCTAGATCGTCTCGGAGCGCTTGGAGAGCAAACATGTCCGCACAGATGAAGGAATTCCTGAGCACGTCCTACCTGTTCGGCGGTAACGCGCCGTTCATCGAGGAACTGTACGAGGCGTGGCTGGAGAACCCCGACTCGGTGGCGCTCGAGTGGCGGCGCTGGTTCGACCAGATCCAGCAGCCGGGCGCGCGAGACGTCGCGCACCAACCGGTCCGCGATGCCTTCGTACGGCTGGCCTATCGGCGGCCGGGCGGCGAGGGCCATGTGCCTACCGCTGCGGTCGCCTCGGTCGAGCGCAAGCAAGTGTCCGTGCTGCAGCTGATCAACGCCTACCGGTTCCTGGGGCTCAGGCACGCCAACGTCGACCCGCTCAAGCGCTTTCCCAAGCCGGAAGTCCCCGAGCTGGATCCCGCGGACTATGGATTGACCGAAGCCGACATGAACTCCGTGTTCAACACCGGTTCGCTGGTCGGTGCCGAGCAGCTGCCCCTGCGCGAGATCCTGCGTGCACTGCGCGAAACCTACTGCGGCTCCATCGGCGTGGAATACATGTACATGAGCGACGTCGCGCAGAAGCGCTGGGTGCAGTCGCGCTTCGAGGGCGTGCGCTCGACCCCGAGCTATCCGGCGGACTATAAACGCCACATCCTGGAGCGTGTGACCGCCGCCGAAACCCTGGAAAAGTATCTGCACACGCGCTACGTGGGACAGAAGCGCTTCTCGTTGGAGGGCGGCGAGAGCCTGATCCCGCTGCTCGACACTTTGCTCCAGCGCGCCGGCGAGAAGGGCATCCAGGAGACGGTGATCGGCATGGCCCATCGCGGGCGGCTGAACGTCCTGGTGAACATCATGGGCAAGATGCCCAAGGATCTGTTCTCCGAGTTCGAGGGCAAGCACGCCGATAGCTTCCCAGCCGGCGACGTCAAGTACCACATGGGCTTCTCCTCCGACATCATCACGCCGGGCGGCCCCATGCACCTGACGCTGGCCTTCAACCCGTCGCACCTGGAGATCGTAAACCCGGTGGTCGAAGGCTCGGTGCGCGCGCGCCAGCACCGACGCCGCGACCGCGAAGGCCGACAGGTGCTGCTTGGCCCGGGTTCGCCCCTCGACCACGGGGTCGACCGCTTCCAGATGGCTCGGGTTGGCCGTCAACGACACATGGATGGCGTTGCCGCGGGCGCTGACGCAATCGCTGGAAAAGCCCAGGTGATACTTCACGTC
>JBGPPC010000175.1:0-9145 GCA_041488355.1 Gammaproteobacteria bacterium | reverse complement strand
GTAGATGTAGACCAGCACGGCCGGCTGCAGAGAAAACACGATGGCGGGTGGTTGATTGCGGATCGGGACCGCCGAGGTCGCCTCTTGCTTCTGCACAATCGCCAGGTCCGCCTCGAGGCGCTCCAGTGCGATCGACCCCACCTGCTTCGCCGCTGCTTCTCGCACCAGCGCGAGAAACTCTGTGTGCTTCTGCGGCGCGGAAGGGAATTGGGCGCCGGGGACCTTGATGTCATCGAGCTTGACTGTGCGCGCAGCGTAATCCACGGTCGTGCGCGCCGTCATCTGCGCGATTCCAAAAACGGGCTCGCCCGCCACCGGATCGACTTCCACGGCTGCGCTGGCTTTCAGCGTGAAGCCGTCCCAGGACTCGAGCTGCGGCTGATAGATCTTGGTCGGAGTCTCGCCGCTGGCGTAGGTGCGTGGCCAGCCTTGATCGACCGGGGGTGGGGGCAGGGGAGCCGCCGCAGCAGTTGCTTGTGCTGCTGTGGGCTGCGGTGCGCCCGCGGCGGCGGCATCCGATGACGCCTCTTTGGCTTTGTGTGCGCAACCGGCCAGGACGGCCAGCGCAATTGCAAGCGGTATGCTGTTTCTCGCGATCATGGTTGTGCGCAAGTACTGACGGCGGAGTGGTTCTCCCAACCCTTGCAGACGAGTTGGCGCCTGAATTCGTCGAAGCTTGCCCCGAGCTTCGACGATAGGAGCGACCGGGTGGTTCGGCTGGCTGCACGCTTTACCGGCGGAAGGCCCGCCGCGAAAACGTTTATGCCCACCCGACTACTGGTTGTCGGCGCGGCCTGGACCGTGCTTGTGAGGGGGAGGCTGAGTGGTCTGGTCCGCAGCGTAGGCCGAGAACGTTACGGCTGCGAACCTAGCGACTAGGAGCGCAGCGATGATTCGCGCATGCGATTTCCGGTCACACATGAACGGAGCGCGCGGAGGGGAGCCCCCCGCGCGCTCCTGAAACACTCGCCGGACTATTGATTGTTGGCGCGACCCGCACCTGTCGGGGTCGGGCTCGTGACACCACCGGCGCCCTTCGAGGGAGTCGGATCGGCGCGCCCGGGCTGGCTCACGCTCTCGCCGCCAGCTTTGACGCCGCCGGTGCCGGAGGATTGAGCGGCGCCTTGCCCCGATTTGTCCATGGGATTGGCCGACTGCCCCACGGCGGGTGCCTTGGCTTTTTTCTTTTTCTTGGCTTGCTTTGTGGGTGCGGGCGGATTGCCCTGTGTACCTTGGTCGATAGCGTAGGCCGAGAACGTCACCGCTGCGAACAGCGCCGCTACCAGGGCGGGAAAGAATCTGCGCATGATACCTCCTGAGATTTAGTTGGAATTTGGCGTCCCGATCGGTGGGCCCCTCTCGCTCGCGGTTACCACCTTGACCCCCAGTGTACCGCGTCCGCCATTGTCCGCGCTACAGGGGCCCCGCGCCATTGGACCTTGGTCCAATTGATCCGATGGCCGTGCCGCGGCATGCTGCGCGGAGCTTTTGTGAGCTGACGCGGAGGCGGCCACGTCGTCGTCCGGAGTCAAGTCTACGTCATGGTGGGCTGAAGAGTGCGCGCTTTGACTTGGATCGGTCACCTGATCGGCGTATCGTTTGCATTGGAAGAATACGGCAGAGGAGCAGGCTGCAACGCCGCCGCTGGTCCGTGTGTGTAGATCACATCCAACAATCAATAGGGAGGCCGGCCATGAAGTATTTTGTTCTTGTTGTTGCAGCGATGTGTCTCGGCATTACTGCGGCGGGCGCCTACGCCGAGGATACGCCGGGAGCCGTTGTGACGGAGGTCGCAGAAACGGTGGTCACGGTCACGGCAGTGGATCAGCAGGCCCGTACCGTGACGGTCGAAAGACAGGATGGCGAGTTGGTCACGATACACGTGCCCCCGCAATCGCAGAACCTCGATCAGGTCTATCCCGGCGCGCGGTTTCTCGTGCGCTATCTGCAATCGGTAGCTGTGTTCATAAGTCCTGCGGGCGGCGCGCCATCCGCGGATGCGGCGTCGAGCGTGCAGATGGCGGAAAAGGGCGCCAACCCCGGCGGGGTCATCACCGAGGTGATACAGGTTCAGGCGCGGGTGGATGCGATCGACTACGAGAATCGCACCGTGGTGCTCACCGGTCCCGAAGGCAACAGCGTCAAACTCGTGGTGGACGAGCGGGTCAAGCGTTTGAACGAAGTCAAGGTGGGCGACCTCGTCGTGGTGGGCTACACGCAGGCTTTGGCCGCGGAAATGATTCGGAAGTAGGGCAGGGGGGCGCCGCATCAGGCGCTGTTTCTTTGCATCACAGAGGAGGGTTGAACGATGTCTATGCTTAGAGCACTGGTTGTCTTGCTGTTGACGGTTTCCTTAGCCGCATGTGCCCACTACTACAAGGTGACGGATCCGGCTACCGGAAAAAGCTTCTACACCGAGGACGTCAAGCGCAATGGCTCCGCCGTGGAGTTCAAAGACGCTCAGAGCGGTGGCGTGACCACGCTGCAGAACTCCGAGGTTCTGGAGATCGACAAGCAGGCATACGAGACGGCGGTCACTAAGAAGTAGCCGCTGGCGTTACCGATACGGGTAGCCGAGATAGAGGTAGAACGCCGAGTTACCCGCGTCCGCGTGCCCGTAGGCGAAGTACGCCGGGCCGATGATCGTATCGGCGCCGACAAACAGCGAGCCCGCGTATTTCACGCCGGTGCCGGTTGACGTCGCCTCGGGGAAGGCGCCGTATACGTTGCCCGCCTCCAGGGACGCGCCCGCATATACGCTGCCGATGAAGCTCAGAGTCGCGGCGCGGTAGTAGTACATGAGCCGCCCCAACGCTACCGATTGGCCCTGAAGCTGGTTCACGCGGTAGCCGGACAGGTTGAGAAAGCCGCCTATTGCGTACAGGTCGTAGAAAGGCAGGTCGCCGTTGAATCCGCTTGCGCCGCGCAGCGCAGCGGAAACTGTGTTGCGCCCGAAGCTCCAGGCCGAAAGCCAGCTCAGCTCTGCCTGCTGATAGTTGAGATCGCTGCCCAGGCTGGTGCGCGAGTAAGTGAGCCCGGCGCGTGCAAACGTGCCGCTCCGCGGAAAACCTACATTGTCCCGGCTGTCGTACACGGCGCTGAACTGGTAACCCCCGAGTCCCGCGTTGACTTCGGACACGCCCGGGATGAGGACAGTCGGGGTTTCATGCAGAGTTCCGGTGAACACGCCGGCGCGCAGTTGGGTGGAAGTTCCGAGGGTCGCGCCCACATCCAACGCCGCCGTCGCTCTGGTTTCGCGCGCTTGAGCCGCAACCGCGTCGCCCTCGAAGAAGTTCACCACTTGCCTGCCTACGAATACGTTCGGAGCCACGAACCACGGCCCGGCGACGTCGAGAGGCTGATAGAACTCGCTGCGAAGGAAGGAACTGCTGCCGAGCCCTATATCGTTCCGCCACTGCGCACCGAGGCGATTGAGCCAGGTCATCGTGTAGTTGCCCAGCACCATGAACTGGTTGTCCCCCTGGAAATCCGTGGAGGCCCTGAGCCCAAAGCGCAGATAATTCGGTCCTCCGAGCTTGTCCACCGGTTGCACGACCAGGATGCGCTCGCCATTCTCGTATTCGAAGCCATACGAGATGCGCTCGAAGTCGCCGGTCCCGTACAGCACGTCGATCTTGCGCGAGATGTCCTGGATATCGACCGGTTGATCCTTGCCCAGGCGCAAACCCACGTCGACAAACTCCGGGTTCACGAAGCGCAGCGCTGCGGTGTCCACTCGAATTTTCTGTATCGGTGCCGGCTGGCGGTAGCGCGCATGCTGCTCCGCGCGCAGAGCCAGGTACTCGTTCTCAGGCAGGCTGTAGCGCTTGAGCTTGTCGGCGATGGCGCGCGCAGCTTTCTCACCCACCGGAATGAGGTTGGCGGCCTGGTCAAAGCTGGCCGAGCTGTAGCCCTGCAGATCCGGCAGGATCAAAACGTCAGTGTCCTTCAGCGTCGCGAGCTGCTCGTTGACGTTCCCCTGCAGGAGGATGTCGATCATCTGGAGCGTCACGGTAAGGGCGCTCTTCAGCTGGTTGCGCCCTGCCAATGGCGACTCCAGATTGACCGCGATCACGACGTCGGCGCCCATGCGACGGACCACGTCCACTGGCAGGTTGCGCACGATGCCCCCGTCGAGGTAAAGCTGGTCTCCGATCTCGGCGGGGGCGAACGCGCCGGGAACCGACATGCTGGCGCGCATGGCATCGGCCAAAGAGCCGCTGTCGAACACCACCATTTTTCCGGTCACGGCGTTGGTGGCCACCGCCCGGAATGGGATGTCGAGCTTGTCAAAGGACTGGACGCCGGCGCCGCGCGCCGCGAGTTTGTCCAGAAAGAAGCCGAGCTGCTGACCCACGATGGCGCCGCTCGGCAGCGAGACACCTCCGGGTCCAATGCCGAGCACCAACGGCCACAGACTTTCATCCTCCAACCGTTTCAGATAAAAGGATCGGTCCTTGCGCGGCGGCAGGTCGCTGAATATTTTGGACCAGTCGAGCCCCTCGACCAGCTTTGCCATCTCGTCGGGCGACATGCCCGACGCATACGCTCCGCCTACCAGCGAGCCCATGCTGGTGCCGGCGACGTAGTCGACCGGGATGCGCAGCTCTTCCAACACTTTGATGACCCCGATATGGCTGATACCGCGCGCTCCGCCGCCGCCCAGCACGAGTCCGATTTTCGGGCGATGCGGCTGCTGCGTGCCGTCAGCCGACTCTGCGGCGAATGTGGGAGCGAGAGCGAGCGCCACACACAGCAGGCAGGTGACGCGGGAGAGGATCAGGGTGTGTAGCACGTCCGCTTAACGGCGCACGCCAGGACTTATTTCCCTGACGTCGATCGATTGTCGGGCAGAGCGCCTGATGAGGGCCTGCGCAGCGAGACAGGAATGCCGCTCGCTGCGCAGTCGATGGGGGCGGCCCAATGTCGATCTATTTGCTCGGCTTCGGAGCGCCCTGTGGCGGGTAGACGGGTGTGTAGACCTGCTTCGGGTAGACCGGCGTGTAGGGCTGCGGCGGGTACGTGGCCGGGTAGTTCCCTGGGCCGATCGGATCGTCGAGCGACCAGTGCTTGAGGTAGAACTCGACAGGATCGCTGCTGATGAGCACCTTCCCCGTCCTGTCCGTCACCGTCGCCTGCAGCGTGTGGGCGCCTTGATCCAGTCCGGCCAGGACGACCTCGGAAGCGCTCGGATCTGCATTCAGCGCGCCGCCATCGAGGGTCAGTCTGATTTGATCGCCACGGTCGGTACGCAGGGGAGGTACGACATTCACCGCGACCTTCACGTTCCCCTCGTTGTCTCGGATGGTTCCTTCGTTCGTCGGCGCATCGAGCGTCACAGCCGAATAGCGGAAGCGGTCTTCGTCGCGCGCCGCGAACGACCCCACAGGCACGCTGACTGGCTGCTTGGCTATCTTGATTTCCTGGGCCCCTTTGCGCGGCAGATCCGTATACAGCACGTTGCCTTGCGCGTCGACCCACTTGTAGACCTTGTCTGCCTGTGCGCCCGTCGATGCGAACAGCAGCGCGAATATCACTAGTGTGGCACGCATATCCAGCCTCCCGTAAAGCCGCCTCCGAGCTCATTCTAGTGCGGTTTCCTGCCCCATGGCAAAGAGGGTGCAAATTCTTGCCGGATCGGCGGTTCAGTATGGCTATGGAATAGAGGCCCCGTAGGGGGCCGGGTAGACAACCGCGGGAGCCTGCGGGAGGCAGGGATCGCAACAGGGCCCGAACCACGGATCGCGATAGACCGGAACTTTCGACGGCGGTTGCGCGGCGCAGCCCGTAGCTTGCCGCCAGCAGCTATCCGACTTCCTTCTCCCCCGGACTAGGCGCTGCAACGCTCCCCAGAAGCGCCCGAGATGGCGCTGTCGATCGCTTCCAGCAGCGATTCCTCCGAGAACGGTTTGCGCAGGTAGCTGACCGCCCCCGCTTGCAGGGCGCGGTCCCGTGCGCCCGGGTCGTCGTAGGCGGTGATGAAGAGCACCGGCATGTGGAACCCGCTCCCGGCCAGCGTGGACTGGACCTCGAGGCCGCTCATACCCGGCATGTGAAGATCCACGATGACGCAACCGGGCCTGCGCTGCTTGACCGCATCCAGGAACTCTGTGCCAGAGGAGTAAGTGTCGACCTCGAAGCCGGCTGTGCGCAGCAGGCGCCGTGTGGCTCGGCGGACGGACTCGTCATCGTCGACTACTGCGATGAGTACACCGGTTGCAGGCACTGGATGCCGTCCCCACGCGGCTAGACCTTCGACCATCCAAACCGTAAGGCTAACAGGTCGACGCGAGTTGGCCATTGGACCTTAGTCCCATGCCGCAGGATTTGTTTCCGCTTCGAACCGGGATTCGTGATGCTGCAAGACGGCAGCATCAGCCCTCAGTCCGCCGCGCAGGGCGCGGTCAAGGTCTGCCGCTGCCGCTGGCGCGCAGTTTTTCGAGGTCGCGAACGAGCGTCGCCACGGAGCTCGCTTCCATTTTCTCCATCACGCGGCCGCGATGGACTTTGACGGTCTTCTCTGTCGTGCCGAGCTCGGCGGCGATCTGCTTGTTGAGCTTGCCCTCGATCACGCCAGCGAGGACCTGATGCTCTCGTTGCGTTAGGCCGTCCAGCCGTTGCCGCACTGTCTCGAACTCCAGCCGCGTTGCATGTTGCTGTGTGCTGCGGTCGAGTGCCTGGACGACCGCCTTCAACAGATCCGCATCGAGGAACGGTTTGGGAAGGAAATCCACCGCCCCGCCCTTCATGGCTTGCACGCTTGTGGGCACGTCGCCGTGGCCGGTGATGAAGACAATCGGCAGAGACCTTTGCGCGGTCGCGAGCGTCCGCTGCAGCTCGAGACCGGTCATGCCCGGCAGGTGCATGTCGAGCACCAGACAGGCAGGGCCCTCGTCCCGGTAGTGCCGGAGAAACTCATCGGGAGAGTTGAATGTCCGCGCGCGGTATCCGACCGTCTTCATCAGCCGTGCCAGGCTTCGGCACACCGCCGCGTCATCATCCACAAGGTAAACGGTCGGCTCGGCGGCGCTCACGATGGCAGATCCGAATCGAGAGGCAGCAACACATGGAACTCAGCGCCGCGTTCGGAGCCGTGCTCGGCCCAGATGCGCCCGCCATGCGCCTGGACGATGGAACGGCAGATCGAAAGTCCCATCCCCATCCCCTTGGTCTTGCTCGTATGGAAGGGTTGGAAGATGCGTTCCAGGGCGCTGTCGTCGATGCCGACGCCGGTATCCTCCACGGCCACCTGCACCCATTGTTCGTCCGGTAGCAGAGTGCGGACCACGAGCGCGGCATCGCCTGAGCTGGCTTCCTTGATCGCCTCCAGCCCGTTGATGATCAGGTTCAGCAACACCTGCTGCATCTGTATCCGGTCGCCGCGGATCATCACCGGCAACGGACTCAGCTCGAGTATGACCTTCACATCCTTGATCAGCGCCTCGCTTCGCACGAGGCGCACGACGTCCCAGACGACCCCATTGAGGTCGAGCCTCTTTACCTCGACGTTTCCTTTGTGGATAAGGCTTCGCACGCGGTGCACCACCTCGCCGGCCCGCTGGTCGTCCGCGACGATGTCCGCCAGAATTTCACCGAGCTCGACCATGTCCGGATTCGCGCCGGCAATCAGCCGCTGAGCCACCTGCGCGTTGGTCAAGATCGCGGTCAGCGGCTGGTTCAGCTCGTGGGCTAGAGAGGCTGATAGCTCGCCCATCGTGCTGACGCGTGCGAGGTGGGAAAGCTCTTGCTGCAGGCGCTGGGCCTCGACCTCGGCGCGACGGCGTGCAGTAATGTCGATATGCGAAACGATCGCGCCGCCCTCCGGGCGGCGCAGCGGGTTGACGATCATCTCGCACCATCGATCCACGCCTTGAGAAGGGCAGGCGTAGTCCATTGAGAAGTGCTCCCGAGAACCGTTGAGTACGCTTTCGATGGCGGCCACCGCCGCCCCGGCGTTCTCGTCTCCCAGCCCCACGGCTTTGTGACAGGCTTCCAGGTAGCTCGCGCCCACACTCGCGGCAGCTTCATCGGCGCCATTGTCCCGGACGAATCGGAGCCACGCTTCATTGACCGCGATGATGTTCCCATCGCGATCGAGTACCGCCACGTGCCCGTACAGCGAAGCGACCACCGAGCTCACCATCTCCCTGCTCTCGCGCAGATGCTGTTCTGCGTGTTTGCGCTCGGTCAGATCGATGGCGAACGCGACTCCGCGGTCCTTGTGGCCCGGCAGCAGGCTCCTCGACATGAACACGGGTACGCGCGTTCCATTGCGTAGCACATATTCCTTCTCGTACGGCGTCGCGCTGTCCCGGCCCGACGCGAGCTCAGCAAAAGCCCGCTGGTCGAGGTCGAGATACTCGGCGGGCGTCAGGCTCTCCCAGCGGACCCGACCCGCCCGGAGCTCCTCTCGGCTGAAGTCGATCATGCTCAGGTACGCGTCGTTGGCATCCACGATGCGGCCGTCCGCGTGCCAGTATGCGAGCGGCACCATATTCGACTCGAACAGCACGCGGAACTTGCTCTCGCTTTGCCGGAGAGCTTCTTCGGCTTTCTTCTGCTCGCTGACGTCTACGCAAGATCCCACATAACCTTCGAAGGCCGCGTGCGAACCGAACACAGGTGCGCCGGTATCCGAAATCCAGCGGTACTCCCCCGTGTGATGGCGCAGCCTGTATTCCATGCTGAACTCGCGGCGCGCGTCGAACGCCTGAGTGTAGATCTTCAGACAGCGCTCGAAGTCATCAGGATGGACTCCGGTTGACCAGCCGCTACCGAGTTCCTGCTCCAGCGTGCGGCCTGTGAAGTCGAGCCAACGCCGGTTGAAGTACGTGCATCCTTTGTCGAGCCCCGAGACCCACACCATGACTGGCGCCGAGTCGGCCAACCTGAGAAACTGCTGCTCGCTCTCGTCGAGACGCGCCGTAAGCTGGCCCCTGCGATCCACGGTACGTAACCGGACGTTTGTCACCATTTGAGCAGGAACTGGAATTGAAAGACCACGGCAGGCCCCGGATCAGGGTTGAATGCTGGATTCCAGACGATTTGCAGATCGGGCTGGAGCTGGCTCGTAGGCGAGAGTTGCAGAGTATAGAACGTCTCGAAGACGTACTCGTTGGTATGGTACACCGTCTTCGTCGTGGCC
>JBGPPC010000174.1:0-9227 GCA_041488355.1 Gammaproteobacteria bacterium | reverse complement strand
GGCACGGATACGTTCGGATGCGCGATTACTGTCGAAGCCCTAGTGGCCCATTACGGTGCCAAGCAACGACAGTCGGAACAGATACTCCAAGCGTTTGACCGGAATCGCGCTGCCATTGAGCACATCGCCGACAGATTGATTGCGCAGCAACCCTCCGAGCCACACCGCATGGTAGTGATTCGCTCCGCTGACTGTTAGCGCGCCGAGTGGCCTAAGGTATGGCTGAAGACTAAAGGAGACAATCCCGTGGACCGCGCACATATCTATCCCACGCTCGCAACCGCACTGAGCAAGCGCGGTTTCGATGCTGCTGTTATTGAGAAATTCGGCCAACTGTGGGACTCCATTACACCAGCCGACCAGCTACCATGCCCGTTATGCTTCGCTCACAATGGCTCGCGTTCTCCTCTCAAGGCGCTCCCCGCAAAAGCTGGAAAGGAGCCGATGCGCTGCGAGGTGTGCCAAGCCATCTTCTACTCGCCGATTCCGGTGTGACTCCTTGACCGCATGGCGCGATTTCCAATAGGTCGGATATACGATCAAGATCTTCCCGGCGTACGGTTCAGCGCCATCGTTGGCGCGGAAACGTTCGGATGCGCGATTACAGTCGACGCCCTAGTGGCCCATTACGGTGCCAAGCAACGACAGTCGGAACAGATACTCCAGGCGTTTGACTGGAATCGCGCTGCCATTGAGCGCATCGCCGACAGACTGATTGCGCAGCAACTCTCCGAGCCGCACCGTTTGGTAGTGATTCGCTCCGCTGACTGTTAGCGCGCCGAGCAGCCTAGGTGCTATGGCCCAGCGCGCAGAACTGGTTAGAGAGTACACTGGATGGATGCAAGGGCTATCCATTTAGCTCCACAAGATTCAGAATGGTGGAGTGGACGAGACCAAGCCCCTTGCAGGCAAGGACTACCCTCGGACCTGGAGTGAGTTCCAGGACTGGTTTGCCAGCGACGAAGTGTGCGCGGCGTACTTGGAGCAACTCAGGTGGCCGAACGGGTTTTGCTGCCCGGCGTGTGGGGTGGCGGACATGCCGGGACGCGCCACAAGGGGGAGACTGATTTGCCGAGCATGCCGCCACCAGAGCAGCGTGACGGCGGGGACCATCTTCGACAAGACCCGCACACCACTTCGGGTGTGGTTCGCCGCCGCGTGGTACGTCACCAACCAGAAGCAAGGCGTGAGTGCTTTGGGCTTGCAGCGCGTGCTCGGCCTGAACAGCTATCAGACCGCATGGGCGATGTTGCACCGATTTCGGCGGGCGATGGTGCGCCCGGATCGAGACCTGTTGAGCGGCGCCGTGGAGGTAGACGAGACTTACGTGGCATTGAGGCGGCGAACCGGCGTCACCCGCAAGGTTACGCGCAGCTCGAAGGCCCACGATCGCAGTCACTTGGTTGCCGTGGCGGTGGCGGTCGAAGTGCTCCAACCCAAGGGGTTCGGACGTGTTCGCTTGCGTCGCATCGTGAGCCCGACCATCGATGCGCTCTTGCCGTTCGTGCGTGAACACATTAGGCCAGGTGCCACGGTGCGCACCGACGGCTCGCCGATCTACGCCCCGTTGCAAGACGAAGGCTTCGACCACGATCCGCACGTCATGTTGGGCTCCAAGGCGCTGGCTCACCAGCCGCTGCCCGGGGTACATCGCGTCGCCGCCTTGCTCAAACGCTGGTTGCTTGGCACCCATCACGGGGCCGTGGATCCGCGGCACGTGGACTACTACCTCGACGAGTTCACCTTCCGCTTCAACCGCCGCACCTCGCGTTCGCGAGGGATGCTGTTCTACCGGTTGATCCAGCAAGCCGTCGTCGCCGGGCCCGTAACGTACACCGATATACGCGACAACTTTGCCCAATCAACAGCCTCTCCAGGCCCTTCCTGAGCGTGTGGAGCTAAATGGATAGCCCTTGCAGATAGACATGGCGCAACAGTTGGCGTCCGCCTGCGCCCAGCATTCTGGCGTTGTTCAGCACCACGGGGCTCACTTCGCGCACGCCGTTATAGACGCTAAAGAAGACGATAAAGAACACCAGCGTAACCCCCAGCATCACCTTCGAGCCGATGCCCAGCCCGAACCACACCGCGAAGATCGGCGCCAAGATAACGCGTGGCATCGAGTTGATTGCCGTGATGTAGGGATTGAGCAAACGCGAGGCGAACGGACTCAACGCCAGCCACAGGCCCACCGCCAGGCCCAGGACGGTGCCGATCGTGAAGGCCAGCACCGTTTCGAGCAGCGTCACGCCCAGGTGCGGGAAGATCTTCCCGCTTGCAAACCATTCGGCGATGCGCTGCACCACCACCAATGGTTCGCCGAAGAAGAACGGCGGCAGCACGCCCGAGCGCGTCAGACCATACCAGGCGCCCAGCACCGCGATCAGCAACGCGAGGTGCCACGGCCACATCAACCGCCTGGGTTGCACCCGGGCGCCGACGTCAGATCCGCGCTCGCGCATGGGCAGCCAGCACCTCGGCTTTGAGCGTCTGCCAGATCTGCCGGTGCAGATCGATGAAACGCGGCTGGAGGCCAATCTCGGCCACGTCGCGCGGACGCGGCAGATCCACGATGAACTCGGCTATCGGGTGCGACTCCGGGCCGGCTGCGAGCACCACCACGCGATCCGCGAGTGCAATCGCCTCCTCCAAATCGTGCGTCACGAACAACACCGAAGCCCGGTTATCGGCCCATAGGGACAGCAGTTCGTTTTCCATCAATTGCCGCGTCTGGACGTCGAGCGCGCTGAACGGTTCGTCCATCAGCAGAACGCGCGGTTGCAGGATCCAGATCTGCGCCAGGGCGACGCGTTTGCGCATCCCGCCCGACAGTTCGTGAGGATATTTCGCTGCGTGCGCCTCGAGCCCGACTCGCGCCAGCCAGGCTTGCGCGTGCTGGCGCGCGTCGCTGCGGCGCGTGCCGCGAAACTCCAGCCCTGCGGCAACGTTCTCCAGTGCGTTGCGCCACGGGAACAGTGAATCGGGTTGGAACAGATAGCCGGCATCGCGGTTGATGCCGGCTAGCGGTGCACCGAACGCGCGGATCTCGCCCTCCGTTGGCGCGAGTAGCCCGGCCGCTACATTGAGCAGCGTCGATTTGCCACAGCCGGTCGGGCCGACCAGAGCAACGAACTCGCCATCGCCTACCCTGAGGCTTGTTTCCCGGACCGCAGCATGGTTCTGCCCCCGCCTCGCGCGGTCGGGGAAGCTGCAACTGACGCGCGTGAACTCGAGGGCAGCGGTGGCAGCGCCAGCAGAGTTCATCGACCGCCCCAAGGTCAGACTGACGCGATCGACTGGCGCCAGCTAACCCGAGCGCGGAAACGGATGCGTGTCGCCACGGCTACTCTCCCGCCACTGTCATATCCTCGACCAGGATGGAGCCGCATTGGCGCGACCCGCGCACGACCACGTCGGTGCCGATGGCTGCGATGCCGCGGAACATGTCTTTGAGATTGCCGGCGATGGTGATCTCTTGCACCGGGTAGGCAATCTCGCCGTTTTCTACCCAGAAACCGGCTGCCCCACGCGAGTAGTCGCCTGTAACCTGATTTACACCCATGCCGAGCAGTTCCGTGACCAGCAGACCGCGGCCCATCTTCTTCAGCAGGGCGGGAAAATCCTCACCGGTACTGTCCAGCAGCAGATTGTGGTTACCGCCCGCGTTACCGGTGGACGCCATGCCCAGCTTGCGCGCGGAGTAGCTGCCCAGAAAGTATCCCTGCAGCACGCCCTGTTCGGCGATATCGCGACGCCGGGTGGCGACCCCCTCGTCGTCGAAGGGACTGCTCGCCAGGCCGCGTTTGAGATCGGGGAGATCGCGGATGCGGACCAGCGGCGAGAATATCGTCTGGCCGAGGCTGTCGAGCAGAAACGAGGCCTTGCGGTACAAGCTGCCACCGCTCACCGCGCCGACGAAGTGGCCCAACAGGCTGGAGGCAGTCGGAGCCTCGAACAAGACCGGAACCTGCATCGTCGCGAGCCGGCGTGCATCCAAGCGCCGCACGCAGCGCTGTCCCGCGTGTCGCCCCACCATACGGACGTCGTCCAGATCCTCAGCTGCACGCGCTTGGGCATACCAGTCGTCGCGCTGCATGCCGTCGCCCTCGCCGGCGATGACCGAGCACATGACGGTATGGCGCGAGCTGGGATATCCGGACAGAAATCCCAGCGTGTTGCCATAGGCGAAGTGCGACTGCTGCGTCGAAAGCGAAGCGCCCTCGGAGTTCGTGATGCGCGGATCTACTGCTAGCGCCGCAGCTTCGCACTCACGCGCCAGCTCGATGGCACTCTCCACCGGCAAAGACCACGGGTGGTACAGGTCCAGGTCCGCGGTCCCGCGCGCCAGTAACGCCTCGTCGGCGAGTCCGGCCGCCTCGTCGCTGGCGGTGAAGCGGGCGATCGAGAGTGCTGCTTCCACCGTTTCCCGCAGGGCTTTGGGTGTGAAGTCCGACGTGCTGGCGTGCCCGCGCCGATGATCAAGGTAGACGGTCACCCCTACACCCTTGTCGCGGTTGTACTCGATAGTCTCGACTGCGCCTTGGCGCACGGTCACGCTCTGGCCGAAGGCTTCGCTCACGTCGGTCTCGGCGGCACTCGCACCCTTACTCTTGGCGTGCTCGAGCACGTCATGGGCGATCTGACGGAGCTGATCGAAGCTGTGCGAAAACTCGCTGCCTGACACGAGAAGGATCCGGTGGTCGATGGTGTTGTTACGAACGCCGCGCCTGGTCCGCCGGCGGATTGGTATGATACCAGCGATGGCCGGCCCCACCGCACGCAAGCATTCCAACGCGACCGCTGACCAGGCCACGATCAGCAAGACGCAGCGCAAGCGCGCCAGCCTCTCGCTGCAGGACCTGGGCAAAGAGCTGACTCGGCTCAGCGCGGAGCAGCTGGCCGAGCTGGAACTGCCAGACCGCCTGCTCGATGCTGTGCTCGCCGCACAGCGCATCAGCAAGTTCGGGGCGCTGCGCCGACAACTGCAGTACGTCGGACGGCTGATGCACGACGTGGACGCCGAGGCGATCGCAGCGCGGTTGCGGACCCGGCAGGGCGTGTCCCGGGAAGCTAACGCGTATCTACATCGGCTCGAGCGCTGGCGCGCGCGGCTGCTGCAAGACGAGACCGCGCTCGAAGAGCTGGCCGAGAGTTTCCCCGGCTCCGATACCCAGAGGTTGCGCGAACTCGTGCGCAGCGCCCGGCGTGAGGAACTCGAGGGCAAGCCACCGCGCAGCTCGCGCGCTCTGCTCCAAGAGCTGCGTCGCATCCTGCCACCCGACCCGGGAACGGCCGAGTAGTGCAAGCGGGCCGCCTCCCCGGCTAGAATCCGTCTGGAAATGAACACACAACAGATCACGATCGGCCTGGTCTCCATCAGCGATCGGGCCTCGAAGGGAATCTACCAGGACGAAGGTATCCCGGCGCTGGAGGACTGGTTCCGGCGCGCGCTCGCCACGCCCTGGACCACGGTTACGCGGCTGATCCCGGATGAGCGACCGGTGATCGAGGCCACCTTGCGAGAGCTCGCCGACGAGGCGGGGTGCAATCTCGTCCTCACCACCGGTGGCACCGGCCCCGCCCTGCGGGACGTTACGCCCGAAGCCACGCTTGCGGTCGGGGACAGGCTGATGCCCGGCTTCGGCGAGCAGATGCGCCAGATCAGCTTGCACTATGTGCCCACGGCGATCCTCTCGCGCCAGGTAGCCGTGATCCGGGGCCAGGCGCTGATCATCAATCTTCCCGGGCAGCCGAAATCCATTCGCGAGACGCTGGAGGGCGTAAAGGATGCTGAGGGGAAAGTGGTCGTGCACGGCATCTTCTCGGCCGTGCCCTATTGCATAGACCTCATCGGGGGGCCCTACATCGAGACCGACGAAGCAGTGGTCAAAGCATTCCGTCCGAAGTCCGCGGTACGGCCCAAACAGTCGTGAGCGTCAGGTGTCCGTCGAACCACTGCCGTCGATTGAGATCGAGACCGCGCCCAAGCCAACCTCCAGCGTAATCTGGATGCATGGGCTCGGAGCCGATGGCAACGACTTCGTCCCCATCGTTCCCGAGCTGGGATTGGAAGGGATGGCGGTCCGCTTCGTGTTCCCTCATGCTCCGCTGCAACCGGTGACGATCAACGGCGGATACGTGATGCGCGCATGGTACGACATCGGCTACCAGGACCTATCGTTGAAGGAGGACGAACGTGGCGTGCGTGAGTCCCAGCACGCCGTGGAGGAGTTGATCGCGCGCGAAATCGCGCGCAGCGTTCCTGCCAGCCGCATCACGCTTGCCGGCTTTTCGCAGGGCGGCGCCATCGCTTTGCAATGCGGGCTGCGCTATTCGACGCGCCTGGCCGGGATCATCGCGTTGTCGACCTATCTGCCGCTGCCGCACACATTGGAGAGAGAGCGCAGCCTGGCCAATCGAGAGATTCCGGTGCTCATGGCGCACGGAATCGAAGATCCGATCGTACCGCTCAAGCTCGCGCAGGCGTCGTGTTCCAAGCTGCTGACGCTCGGCTATCCGGTCGAGTGGCACGAATACCACATGCCGCACTCAGTATGCGTGGAGGAGCTCGAGGTCGTCGGACGATGGTTGAAGACCAGAGTTGCAGGATAACCGGCTCAACCGGCGCGCTGCATCACCCGAAACGCGGCCATGTCGAAATCGTGTCCGCCCTCCAACAGCTCCTTGGGTACCAGCAGGTATTCGCGCTCATAGGCACGCATCTGCAGGCTCTGGCGAGGTGAGAAGCTGCCCATCCGCATCAGCAGATTGAGCTCCCCAGTGCCGGTGCTCGCAGTCTTGCTGGAGGGCAGCAGCACGGCGTCTTCACCGGTCGAGACTGCGACATTTCTTCCGCCGGCCGGGTATAGCTTGACGCGCGTGCCGCCTTTGGCGAGGGTCTGGATTCCCACGTAGGGCTGTTGCTCGCTGCCGCTGGTCAAGCGTCGCACGATGCCCACACCCCACGCGGCACCATCCTCTCGTTTGATCCCCAGCAGCGCCCCAACCTTCAGCCAGTCGCCCTTGGACTGAGCGATGACTGCGCCATAGCCACCTTCGCTCTCGTTCTCGACCGTCCAGGTTTCGATGCTGTCGTGGAAAGACAGGTCAGTGGATTCCCCGGAGATGGTGGCTAAGATATCGTCGAAGTTGTGTATGACGTGGATCCGGGCAACCGAACCGTGTCGCTCATCAGCGCGTGCCGGAGGAATCGGAGCCCAATAGCGCGCGAGGTGATGCAGAACCTCCGCCACCAGGCTCGGCTCATAGTTACCGCCGAGGTTCAAGTCGGAAGGATACACACCGGTCTCGGCGATGGTGGCGATAATCTTCTGCGCCACGTCCGGCCCCGTGCCGGCTCCGAAGTAGCGCACCGTAGGCGCAGCCCGCACCTGCGCCACCAGCCGCGCCGGCGCACGCGCCACGGCCAGGTCGACGTGATAGTGACAGCCCTTGGCGAGCCGATCCTGCAACACGAAGTACTCGGAGAACTGTGCGACGATGCGCTCGGCCACTTCCAACTGCCGGGGCAGCAGGCAATCGGTGGCGGACATCATCAGCATCAGCGCTTTCAGATACTCGCGCTGGACCGAAGACTCGCCCCAAGCTCCCGGGTATACAGTGCAGGGCTTCGCCGCGAACCCGCCCGACTCGGCCCGCGCATACAAAGCCCCCAGCCGTCCCCACAGGGTAGGATCGATGGGGCCGTAGCGAATCAACAGCCATTTCAGCTCGAGCGTCAGCGCGCGGATCGCGCGGCAAGTGAGAGTGGGCCCGAGCGCCTTGAGCGCACCGGCGCCGGACACGCCCGGCAGCGTCTTCTCCAGACAGAATTCATACGCCGCGCCGAGCTGGCGCCAAAACTCGACCTGGGCGCTCCAAATGCGCTGCTCCTGGAACCGCGGCCGCCGGTTCCCCGCGCTCAGGTACTCCTGCGCGAGCTTGCGCTGGTCGGTCTTTCCGGCGGCGTCAAGCTGGTCGATGATCTCGAAGATGCGCTGCGGCTTGAGCCCCTCCGAGCCGCGCGTGCGGTCCAGCCAGAAGCTCAGCTCCTCCAGCAGCTTGAACGAATCCCCGGCAGGCAACTCGGCGAGAAATTGCCTGGCCGCCTTGTCATCCGCCATGGGATGGTCGGATTTGTTCTTGTTCCATCCGAGCATTGCCGTCCCCTCGTATTGGTGGTCGTGCCAGCCGCACCACCGGCTAGGTAACCGGCTGGGAACCCTCAGCCCAGACAATCCCATCCGGATAGGGCCCCGTTCCCGCCAGCAAGTTTTGTTCCTCGCAATGCGCCGGCAACCTAGCGGAAAAGGATAAAAACCGAGCCGTCCGGAACACCGCGTCGCGGCGGGACGATCTAGATCACGCCGTCCGTGCGCAGTCGCTCGATGTCCTGGTCGGCATAGCCCAAGGTGCGCAGCACCTCGTCGGTATGTGCCCCCAAGCCCGGCCCAAGCCAGCGTGTAGTGCCCGGCGTGTCCGAGAGCTTGGGCACGATGCCGGGTAGCTTCACGGCCGTGCCGTCCGGCAGGCGATGGGTTTCCAGCATGCCGCGCGCCTGGTAGTGAACGTCGCGGACGATGTCCGCGACGTCATAGATCTTGCCGCTCGGCACCTTGGCTAAAGCCAACGCCTGCAATACCCGCTCCAGATCGTGTTGCCCACACCAGCCGCCGATGACCTCGTCCAATTCCTCAGTGCGTGCAACGCGGCCCTCGTTGCGCGCCAGTGCGGGGTCGTCAGCCAAGTCCGGGCGGCCGATCGCGATCATGAGGCGCCGGAAAATGCTGTCGGCGTTGGCGCCGATGACGATGTACTTGCCGTCGCGCGTAACATAGGTGTTGGACGGCACGATGCCCGGCAGAGACGCGCCGCTGCGCGCGCGGACAAATCCGAACATGTCGTACTCCGGCAGCAGGCTCTCCATCAGGCTGAACACCGCCTCGTACAGGGCCACATCGACGACCTGGCCGCGCCCGCCATTGGCAGCACGGGCATGCAATGCCATCAAGGCGCCGATCACGCCGTACATCGCCGCGACGCTGTCGCCCAAGCTGATGCCGGCGCGCACGGGCGGTCGGTCCGGGTGCCCGGTTACGAAGCGGATGCCACCCATAGCTTCGCCGATGGCGCCGAAGCCGGGTTGATCGCGATACGGGCCACTCTGACCGTAGCCGGACAGGCGCACCATGATCAGGCCGCGGTTGCGAGCCGATAGCTGCTCATAG
>JBGPPC010000173.1:0-9253 GCA_041488355.1 Gammaproteobacteria bacterium | reverse complement strand
GTCTCGGTGCTCGATCCTGAGTACCGAGACCCGTTCTTTGATCGCCACCATCTCTTCCTCGGTCAGGTCAATCTCCACGAAAACCCTCCTCCGGAATTCGGGGTAGAGGACAACCCCAGGGAATAATACTACTGCAAACCAGACTTGGGGTGACAAGTGGTCTGAGCCTATGACTAACAGAGCATTTCGAGCACAGCGCTCGCCCGGTGCAACGACTCATTGCCACTGGGCGATACCATGTCTAACAACTGCGCTCTGAATCCCCCGAATATCCCAACTGCTGATTGAGGGATGGCGATGAACAGGCCTTTCTCTGGCATCTACCCGATGATGTATGCGTTCTTTCACAGCGACGGCTCGCTCGATCGGGAAGCGATGCGGAAACAGGTGGAGGCATGCTTGCGCCACGGCGCTCACGGCATCGCCGTGCTCGGTCTCGCCACTGAAGTCGGCAAGCTCTCCCCGGGAGAACGACGCGAGCTGGTTGCGTGGGTGACACAGGACGTCGGTGACGCCGTACCCATCGCCGTCACGGTGTCCGAGCCAGAGGCAAAAGGCCAGGTGGAGTTCGCAAACTGGGCGAAGGGCCAGGGCGCGAGCTGGGTGATTCTGCAGCCGCCGCCGCAGCGCGGCATGCCCGAGTCATGGTACGCAGATTTCTTCGCCGCTGTGATGCAAGGTGTCCGGCTACCTTGCGCCATCCAGAACGCGCCGGAGTATATCGGTGTCGGCTTGTGCCCGGAATCGATCGCAGCGCTGCACGATCGCTGCCCCAACTTCGCTCTCGTGAAGGGCGAAGGTCCAGTCCTCGCCGTGCGCAGCGTGATCGAGGCAGTGCGTGGCGGGTTGGCCGTGTTCAACGGGCGCGGCGGCCTCGAATTGCCTGACAATCTGCGCGCGGGATGTGCTGGCATGATCCCCGCTGCGGACACATTCGACTACCAAGTGAGGATTTTCGAACTGATGCTGCGTGCTACGTGGCGCGATGAACGCGCGGCTGAGGAGATATACGAAAAGATCCTGCCGGCTATCGTCTTCACGCTGCAGTCTCTGGACATGCTGATCTGCTACGGGAAGCGCATCGCCGCCCTCCGCCTCGGGTTGTCCGAGGTGCACGACCGTGCCCCGGCGTTGGCGCCGACGGAATTTGGGCTCGGCTGCGCCCGCCGTTATGCCGATATGCTCGGACCGCTCGTCTGAGGGAGAGGCGTCGGCTCCACCCGCTGCACTCGAGATGCGCTGGGCTCGTACTGCGCCGATTCGGTAAACCCCGATGCAGGCATGCGGAACGTGTGATCGTCGCGGCGTACATGCGCCCGGCGGCCGCGCCACACGTGCCAGGTTAGGACCAGAGGTGTTCCCAATCCGAGCAACCAGTGAAAAGCACTGATCCACGGCCGAGTCATCTCATCGCCGATGTAGTACAGCCCATAGCCAGACGCGATGAGCAGCAGGGCCAGGACACCCAGCGTCCAGCCGGCCAACAGATTTTTGCGCAAGTGCCAGCCGCGCCGCACGTGGACCGGCAACAGCGACCCCAGCACAATCAGCACCAGCATCGCGCAACCGCCATGCAGGCGGAGCCACCAGATTTCTAAGGGATGCGCCGTCTCTCCGAACTGGCCGTGCGTACGCACAAAGTAATGGAACAGCAGCCACAGCGCGCCGGTTGCAAACAGCGCCGCGCCACTCCAATAGATCCACCGGCGGTGACCGGTCGAGAGCTTCATCGCGTTCCTAGGTGGCGCGCCTCAGCTCCGGCTCCGGGGCTGAGGCACTGAGGATGAACGCGTGCCCGCCCAGGCGACGGACCAGCCCGTGCGCGCGGGGACCTCGCAGCAGGACCAGCTTGGTCAGGGCGTCTGCAAGCATGCAATTGGACGCGTTCACCGACGCGCTGAAAGCCGCGTCGGTCGCCGTGCGCCGCACACCATCGATGATCGGGATTACCGCTTTCCCGCGCTGAGCGCGCCGACTGAAATAGCCAGCTGAGGTGGCGAGGGCACCGCTGGCGAGATCGGCAAAGGGAATGAGCCTGCCGGGGTTGGCCGGGTCACGCACGTGGACCCGCCACGCATCCGAGCCGAAGGCTCGCAGGTCGCCGCCAGCATTGACCAGCCCGGCGCAGGCTCCACCGGCTCGCAAGCAGTCCACGGCGCGATCTACGGCGAAACCCTTGGCGATCCCGCCCAGATCAATCAACAAGCAGCGCGCAAAGCGCACGCGCGACCCGGGCAGCAAACGCACATCGCGCCAGCACGCTCGAGGGTCAAGCCGGATTGGAGCGGAGGGCGGAAGGTAACCCAGGCGCACTAGCTCGCCGCCAATGGTGATGTCGAAAGCACCCGCGGTCGAGTGCGACAAGTGCTGCGCCGCCTTCAGCACCTTCCAAGTCCAGGGGTGGACGCGGACCGCCACGCGATGTGCGAGCCGGTTGATGCGCCCCACATCACTGCTCGGCTCGTGGAAGCTCATTAGCTTATGCACTCGCGCCACCGCAGCAAAGGCAGCGTTAACGGCCCGTTTGAGCTCCACCTCGCGCTCACCGCGCGCCGTAATTTCCACCAGCGTTCCCAGCAGCGGGCGCGCGCGCCGCAACTGGATAGGCGTTGGCGCGGTCATTTGAGAGCGACGCTGTAGAGTGCCAGCAAACGCTTGACGCCGTCGCTGATGTGCCTGCAGGAGAGCGTCGCGCCGCCGATGTTCTGGATGTCGACGTCGAGCTTGAGCGGGTCGCCGTCGCGTTTTCCGACGAACTGGCGACGCCAAGCTTCGTTGCGGATCTCGTAACCATAACTTTCCCGGTAATCCATGATCTCGATTTGGTGCACGCTACCGTCGGGATTCAAGCCTGCAGCGTAGGTGATGAACTCGTGTTTGCCCACTACTTCGTCGACGATGAAAAAGCCGCCGGTCGAGACGCGCCAGATGCGTTGATCGCGAACCCGTACGTTGACGCCCGTGCGGCGCTCGATCTCCTTTCTCTGGGTGTCATTGAGCGTGATGGACGCGGGCGTGAACTCGGCGCCCGGGAAAATGGCCTGCTGCGCCTGCTCTACCGTGAGATATTGGGTGGCGTAGGCGCATATGGGCGCAGCGATCACCGCCGCAGGTATCAGCAGCCATTTGTTGAGTACGTCCACCTGCGCTGTCCTAGGACAATTCCATCGATGCACATCCAGCCGGCCTGTCGAACGGCGCGTTGGGATTGCCGGGATCCAAGGCGACCGGTCGCCAACTGATGGTATCGCCTCGTAACACAATGCTAACGATAATGATTCGCAATACTACAGCTGCCCCCAGTGCGGAGTCAATCTTAGTTGGCCGTCGCTCGGATCACGCGCCAGCGTCACCGCGTACGACCGAAATCAAGTCACCGCGGGCGGCGTGTGAAATTTTTGCGATGGCTCCGCTCTTGCTTTTAGTGCTTCCATCAACACACAACCATCAGCACTCGCCGCGCGTCGGAAATCGTCGCGGCTTCGGGGCGACGATTTTGACAATGAGCGAAGATTTCTTCCGGCAAGAAACGGAAGCCAGGGCCGTCAACGGCTGGATCGCGCTGCTCATCGTTAGCGCGCTCTTCGGGTTCAGCGGGATCTTTCTGTACGGGGCGTTGCCGCGCTTCGGCTTGCCGCCGCTGACCAGCGGCGTTGCGCTGTTCGGTATCGGGCTGCTCTGCCTGCGAGGCTTCTTCACATTGCAGCCGAATGAAGCGGCGGTCATGCTGTTCTTCGGCAGCTACGCAGGGACGGCGCGCAACAGCGGCTTCCACTGGGTCAACCCGTTCTATCTCAAGCGGAGGCTGTCGTTGCGCTCGCACAATCTCACTACGCCCGTTCTCAAGGTCAACGACGAGCGAGGCAGTCCGATAGAAATCGCCGCCGTCGTCGTGTGGCGGGTGCAGGACACCGCACGCGCTGTCTTCGAGGTGGAAGACTATGCCGAATACATCCGCATCCAATGCGAATCGGCGCTGCGCGAAGTGGCGAGCCGGCACGCTTACGATAACGCCGAAGAAATGCTGGTGCCGGCCCGCTACAAGACCTTGCGGGGCGACTTGGAGAAGATAGCGGAAGTGCTGCGCCAGACGATCCAGAATCACATCAACGTTGCCGGCATCGCCGTGGATGAGGCCAAGATCGCGCATCTCGCCTACGCTCCCGAGATCGCGCAGGCCATGCTACGCAGACAGCAGGCCGAAGCCGTCATCGCGGCGCGCCGCAAGCTGGTAGAGGGTGCAGTGGGCATGGTCGAGATGGCCCTCATCGACATCAATGAGAAAAGCCTGGCCACCTTCACTTCAGCGCAAAAAGTCGCGCTGGTGACCAACCTGATGACAGTACTCGTAGGCGATACTCAGACTCAGCCGGTGCTGCAAATGGGGACGGCAGAGAGGGCGTGACCGGCTCGCGCCCCATCGAGATTTCTGCCGAGGACCTGCATCGACCGCGCCTTCACACCAACCAACTTCAGTCGCATAAAAGGCACGGGCGATCCGATTTCGGATCGCCCGCGTCTTCATGATCTGCAGGACCCCGCTCACGCTGCTGTACCGTGGCCGCCTCCCGCGCTTTCGCTCACATCATCGTCTTGTACCGCTTGTAGTAAGACAGCACCTTGGGTACGTACTGCGTTGTCTCGCGGTACGGAGGGATGCGGTTGCCGTACTCGATGACACTGCCTTCGCCAGCATTGTAGGCGGCCAACGCGAGCTTCAGGTCGTTGCCGAATAGGGTGAGCAGGTCGCGCAGATACGCCGCGCCACCATAGATATTCTGCTCGGGATCGAGCGGGTCCGCCACCCCGTAGCGGCGGGCGGTGCCGGGCATGAGTTGCATCAGGCCGCGCGCACCTTTGGCGGAGCGGGCGAGAGGATCGTAGCCGGACTCGGCGGAGATGACCGCGTGCAACAACGCGGGCTCCAGTTGGTAGATGCGCGCCGCCGCCAGGATGTGGGCGTGATAGCGCTTGCGTGCCTCCGAGGGGTAGCTGTGCACGACGCGGCTGGTCAGGACGTTGGTGACCGCATCCGGATCCTTCCGGGTCGTCATGTACAGCTTGAAGCGGCCGTCGTTCGGAATGTTGGTGAAATGCACCGTTCCGTGTTCGTCCACATAGCGGTAGATGTCGGCGTGCACCGTCCCCGGGGCCAGCGCGCCCGCCGCGAATGCGCAGGCCAAGAACTTTGAAACCAACGTCAACTCGCACTCCTCTGCTCTGATGTTCCGGCAAGGGCTTCACGGTGGGGGCGTCTGAAGAATGTCCTGCTACGCCCGCCCCTTAGGTCCGCCATGCACTAAAAAGCAAAGGACGTGCCGACAGCCGCGTTGCCGAGGAGACTCAGACCGGGGGTTGAACGTCAGAGAGCGCTGGCGAGCTCGTTTGGTCGCCCGAATCGCCGGACGAAAGGCGTGCCTTAGGTTCGCATCGCAGCGTCAGCGCGCGCCGGCACGAGCACGGTCGCGATCGCTGCCAGAACTAACAGCAGCGCGAGGTATTCGCGCCAATCCGGGCGCTCGCCGAGCACCAGCACGCTGCTGAACACACCCACGACCGGAATCGCAAGCGTCCCTAGCGAGGATGCAGTGACCGAAGCGCCCTCCACGATCTTGAACCAGGCCCAATAGCAGATAATGAACGCGATGACGATGTTGTACGCGAGCGCCGCTGATGCCTGCCAGCTCAGGGGCGCGAGCTTGCCGGTGTCGATCAGAAACGCGCCGATGACAATCGGCAGGCCGCCGAGCAGCAGCTGCCAGGCGGTGACTGAAATGGTCGGCAGGGCAGTGGGGAACCGCTTCATCAAAACCGTTCCCGCGGCCCAACTCATCGCGGCGCCGACTACCAGCAGCGCACCTACTGGCGCAACGCGCATGCTCGCCCATCCGTCGCCTAACAGCAGCAGCATCCCGCTGATACCCAGAACCAATCCCAGCAGGCGGCGTGGCGTGAGCGGTTCGCGCAATAGCGGAACCGAAAGCAGAGCTACCCATAGCGGCATTGTGTAAGCGAGAATTGCGCTGCGCCCTGCCGGCAGCAGCGTGAGCCCATAGGCGATGAGTATGTTCCATGCCGTCACGTTGAACAGCGAGACCCCGATCAATCGTGGCCAGTGCGCGCGTGGTGGCAGCAGCCGCTGGCCGCCAATACGCGCGACGGCAAAGATGCCCGCCGCCCCGGCAGCCAGGCACAAGCTCCGGAAGGTCCAGACTGGCATCTCGGCCAGGGCCAGCTTCATCAGTGGCCAATTGCATCCCCAGCCGAGTGTTAGGATAAGTAGAAGCGACCACGTGGAGCGGGGAAGGGTTTGACGATCGGCACTCATCGTTGCGGGAGTTAGAAGCGGACTGGTTTTTGTTTGTGTCCGCGCGCAGTCCAGAGACCGCAGGCGAGCGGCGCGTAGTATACGCGGCCGCTGTGCCACCGATGCTAAGATGCCCCATGCAGAACGCAAACCCTCTCGTGCGCTTCCTCCTGTTCTGGGCCGTCAACACGCTCGCGCTGTGGGTCGCGGGACAAGTCTTCAACAGCGTGCGCTTCGACGGATGGCAGGCTCTGCTCGTGGCAGGGCTGCTGTTCGGGATCGTGAACGCAACGCTCAAACCGATACTCGTCATCCTCACCGCGCCCATCACGGTTCTGACCCTCGGCCTGTTCCTCTTGATCATCAACGCTCTGGTGCTCCTGCTCACCGTCTGGCTGGTTCCGGGCTTTCATCTTTACGGTGGGTTCTGGCGCGCGGTGTTGATCGCGCTGTTCGTTTCGGTGTTCAGCTTCCTCATCAATCTGCTGTTCGGCTCCGCCAAGCCTCGCTAGCGAGCAATGGGGACCCGCGCCGGCCGGGAACGAGAGCCGCTCGGTGTCAATCCTGCCGTTCGCGTTCTGATCCCGTTTGCGGGCGCGTATGTGTTGTCGTATCTGTATCGCAGCGTCAACGCCGTCATCGCGTCGGATCTGTCGGCAGACTTCGCGCTCTCGGCCGCCCAGCTCGGGTTGCTGACCAGCGCATATCTGCTCGCGTTCGCAGCCTTTCAGCTCCCGCTTGGCCTGCTCCTCGATCGCTTCGGCCCACGGCGCACCGACGCTGCGCTGTTGCTGATTGCCGCGCTGGGTGCGCTGGTGTTCGCGCTGGCCCATCGGCTCCCGTCTCTGATCCTCGGTCGCGCACTGATTGGACTGGGCGTATCGGGATGCCTCATGTCTGGCATCAAGGCGAACGTGGTCTGGTTTCCGCTGCCGCGCCTGGCGGCGATGAACGGTTGGTTATTCTTCGCCGGCGGCGTGGGTCTGATGCTGGCGACGCTTCCGGTCGAGATCGCGGTTCGGCTTACCCACTGGCAAACCGTGTTTGGCGTTCTCGCGTTGTTCACCGTAGCCGCTTCCGCGCTGATCTTTTTCGCGGTGCCGGAGCGCGCGGGCGAGGTGATGCGCGAGCCCATTGGAGCTCAGCTGCGTGGCCTGTGGCGCGTGTTTCGCGACCACCGCTTCTGGCAGATTTCGCTCTCCGCGACCGCGATGCAGTCGACCCACATGGCGGTGCAAGGACTGTGGGCTGGTCCCTGGCTGCGCGACGTTGCAGGCCTTAGCCGCGACGCCGTCGCATGGCACCTGCTGCTGATGGCCTGCGCCACCACCGCGGGATTTCTATTCTGGGGGAACTTCGCTGGCTGGTTGTCGCGCCGAGGCATCTCCGCGTTCAGTCTGTTTATCTGGGGAACAGGCGCGTTTCTCTTGTTCCAGCTCCTGGTTACCGTCGGCAACGGGGAAACGGCGCTCGTGTCCTGGATCGGCTATGGATTCTTCGGAACCGCCGGCAGCTTGTGCTATGCCATCCTGCCGCATCGATTTCCCACGGTCCTCGCGGGGCGAGTGAATACGGCACTCAACTCGATGGTGTTTGCCTGCGCCTTCCTCGTGCAGTCGGCGCTGGGAGCGGTGATCAACCTGTGGCCGGCAACTGCGGCAGGCTATGATCCACGCGGATACCGCTTAGGCTTCGGGGTGGCGCTCGCGATTGGGTTGTCCGCGTGGGTTTGGATGCTAACGCAGGCGCGGCGGATGGCCGGGCGCTCGCGCGCCTGAGACGACCCCTTACAGCATGTATAACCTTTTTTCGCTGGAGTCGTGCGGCGACCGGTTGTTCCGAACAACTCACCTAAAGCACGGAGGAGACCGATGAAGAAGCTGCTCGCAGCTCTATGTGGTGGTGCCTTGACGCTGTCCGCTTCGACCTTCGCACAGTCCTGGGAGCCGCCCACACCGGCGCAGCGCTGCCCCTCGAAGTGGGGAGCGGCCGACGAGCGCGGCGCCGCCAACCAAATGCGGCCCGAGAGCGTGTTGCGTGCGACGCGGCTGATCAAGACTGGCGAAGTCATCGAGCTGGGTTGGGTGCTGTCGATGGATATGCCTTTCTTCGGAACGCGTCGCTTCGACGTGCACCTCAAGCGCACGGGCGGGCCGATGGGCACCAACAAGCGCTACACCAACGAGGAGCTGGTCATCAGCGAGCTGGGTCAGGTCGGAACGCAGTTCGACATGTTTTCGCATCAGGGCATCGATGGTCTGCTCTACAACTGCGTGAAGATCGACGACATCGCGACGCGCAATGGTTTCACGAAGCTGGGTGTGGACAAGATCGGCATGCTGTTCACCCGTGGCGTGCTGGTCGACGTGGCCGCTCTCAAGGGCGTGGACATGCTGCCGCAGAACTACGAGATCACGGTCAGCGATTTGCAATCCTCCCTCGCCAGAGAGGGCCTCACCCTCGAGGCAGGGGACGCGGTCCTGATCCATACCGGGTGGGGTAAGCTCTGGGGAAAGGACAACGCCAAGTACAACTCCGGCTGTCCCGGTATCGGCGTCGCCGCGGCCGAATGGCTGGCGCAGCAAGACGTGATGCTGCTGGGGTCAGACAACTTTCCAGTGGAGATCGCGCCTAACCCCGACAAGAATCTGAGCCTCCCGGTGCATCAGATCGCGCTCGCGGTCAACGGCATATTCTTGCTGGAGAACCTCAAGCTGGACGAGCTGGTAGCGAAGCGAGCGTACGAGTTTGCCTTCATCGTGCAGCCGCTCAAAATCAAAGGCGGCACCGGATCGACGGTGGCGCCTGTAGCGGTTCGTTGAGTCCCGCTGAGCGGGAGGTAGGGCGGAGAGAGTGAGAATCTAGGCACGACTGGGCTGATCCGTTCGCGGCTCAGTCTTGCCTTGTGCAGCGTGCTCAGCTCCCTGATGTGTCGTGCGCTGGCGC
>JBGPPC010000172.1:0-9289 GCA_041488355.1 Gammaproteobacteria bacterium | reverse complement strand
CGCTCGTTCGCGGCGCTCAAGCGCGGCGGCCTGCTCTGCGCCTATGGCTACACGGCGGGCGTGCAGCCGCAGCGTCGCCCGCTCACCATCTTGATGTGGCTGGCGCGCCAGTATCTCCAGTCTCTATGGAAGTGGTTGGCTGGCGGCAAGCGCACCCGCGTCTACTCGATCAACGTGATGCGGGCGCGACATCCCGCCTGGTTCCGGGAGGACCTGGAGCGGCTTTTCGGCCTGTTGGCAACTCGCGCCATCCGGCCGCGAGTCGCCGAGCGGATCTCCTTCGATGAGATCGCCGAGGCACACCGCAGTCTCGAGGCGGGCGATCTTGAGGGCAAGCTCGTCCTGTGCCCGGACCTCCCGTCGCGACGCGACCGGGTGCGCGCATAGGAAATTCAAACGCCGTTTTTCCTCGAGGAGCACTCCGTTGTAGGTCATCGCCATGGTCACATCCCCGGCGCCAGTACGGCCAGCTTGGCTGCGGCTTCGTCACCTAATAGGTGTCGCCGGCTGGTCGGCGTCGCGCGAAAGCGACTGTGCAACAAAATGCACACTTTGAGGCTACTTCGAGCGGGCGGAGGTGCGGCGCTCTTGGTCGCCAGTAACAGCCAACGTCCGCTGCTGGGCGAATTGAGCGACGCGCTCGATCGTCTGCTCCTGGCCAAACTGAGTCGGCTGCGCGACCGGCTCAGTCGACCCTTAGCAGCCCAAATCGCATCTCAAAACCGCACGTTTGCGAATCTGGAGATTTGATAGGCAGTCAGCGCTTCGATCAGCCTCGCAGTTTACTCATCAGGCTGTTCATTGCGGCGTCGAACAGCGGCACTTGGTTCATGACGACCGCGCGGCCCGCACGCAGCTCCGCCGCGAGCTCGTGGAGAGAGTACTCGCCCACGGTCTGCCCCTGCCAGTTGACGAACAGGTAGGCAGTCTTAAAGGGGCTGACGTAGGACAGCTTGACCTGATGACGCTGCTTCTCGTCGCGGAACTCGAGCCAGGCCCCTTCATTCAGGCCACTCGCCAACCGGCTGTACTTATCGCCCTCCTTGACGGCGACCGCGGGGGCGCCGGCGACGTTCGGCAACTCGATCTCGTCGACCCGGATCTCGCCTTTGCCGAAGGGGTTCTTCACAATGACGGTGGTAAAGTCCAGCGAGGTCGGGTCGGACTCAGCCTCAGCCTCCGCGGTCGGTTCCGACGCGGTGGCGTCGCTCGGCGCGGGCGGCTTATCCGCGCCTGCCAAACTCGCTGCGGGCGCCTGGGAGCTCGGAGGAGGAATCCCCTCCGCTCTGGCAGCGTTGACCTTGGCGTCGGCGCTGGCAGTCGCGTTCGGTTCCGCCGACAGCGCACTGCGCGTGACGGGCCCGCCCATGGCCCTCGTGTGCAGCGTCATGAGATCGGCGAGAAAGGCCTTGCGCGTCGACTCCTTCGTGCCCACGATCTGCATGCCGGCGGCCAGACGCTTGAGCAGACGGGGCAGCAGCGAGGCGAGCTTGCGCCGCTCCTCGGGCGAGGGCTTGAAGCTAACACTCCAGATGAGCTGGTCCATGGTTTCGAGCGCGCTCTTCCATGCGTCGCCGTCCTTGCCGCGCTTGGCACAGGTGATCAGCAGCAGCTTGATCCACTGCTGAGCGAGGAATTTCAGCACCGCCTTCGGCATTGGACCGCCCTGCAGGCGCGCCCTGATCTCGTCTCGAGCGAGTGCCTTCGCGACGCCGAGTTTCTCCTTCTGCTCTATGCGCTTTGCTGCGCTGCGCGTGAGCTCCTCGGCGCGTTGGTTCTCCTGCGCAATCACCTCTTGCAGCTCCTGGCGCAGGACGTCGAAGATCTGCAGGCTTTCCTCGAAACCTTCGATCAGTTTCTCGACGATTGTTTCTAGGCGCTTGTAAAGCGGATTCGAGGAATCGAAATCGGTGGGCAGGCCCACTGCGATCTCGCCCAGCGTATCGAGCATCTGCCGTGCGGGATGAGTGCGCTCGGAGAAGAAGCTTTTGTCGAGGATCGCGACCTTGAGCATTGGGATCTGCAGGCGGCCGACGAGCCACTTCATCCCATCGGGGATCTTGCGGTCCTCGAAAATGTGATCGAACAGCATCGCCATGATATCGAGGGTAGCCACGTCCATCTGGCCCATGCCGGTGCCAACGCTCGTGCCTTTGAGCTCGCGCAGGACGTTGGTCGCACCGGCTTCGGTCGCGGTGGCCGGCAACGGCAACGTCCCGCCCGCCGGGCTGAAATCACCGTGCTGGATGCGCGTGAGCGAGCCGAGCAGCGCTGCACCCTGGAGCAGTGCCTGCGCCGCCCCATCTGCCTGGCCGGGCAGCGCAAGGATCGGAGGGAAGCCGGGTATCTGGACGACGCCCGCCTCGCCGCTCCCGGGACCTATCTGGTGCGCGACGCTCGCCCCTGGCGTCCCCATCGATGTGGCATTTGCGGCGAGCAAACTTTGCAGCACGGAGAAGACGTCCTGCTCGCCACCGTGCGTGGTATTCCCGGCCCCCATGGACAGAACGCCTGCGCTGACGCCGGTAGCCATGCCTGCCCCCGGCCGCGCTCCGCCAGCGTCCTGATTGCGAGACCGACCATACCGGATCGTAGGCAGGATCGAGCGCTGCACGAGCAATGCGTTCACGGCCTTGTAGATGGAGCGGACGTCGTCGAGCACGTGATCGTCGAATAGCTTGACGAGCACCATCCGGATTCGGACGTCGGGCTCGATGTCGCGGGAGGCATGTTTGAAAGCGTCGCAGATGGCCCGCGGGCTGAACGGATTGTTGTCGGCCTGCAGATTGGCGTCCCCGAGCAGAACACCTACACGCTGGTCGAGAGCGACGAGTTCTTCCTCGCAGTAGCCGCGCAGCTTCCCAGCCATCTCGTTGACGTTGAGGCTTTCATTGAGGTCGTCCTCGCCCACCAGACCGAGCTCGAGCGAGGTGTCGATGTAATCCGAGAAGCTCGGCTTTGCCTTGCGCGCCTGGCCCGCGCGATTGTCGAACTCCGTCAGATAGCGGCTGCGGAAGCGCTCCTCCATGACCTTCCGCTGAGGAAGCAGCTTTTCCTTGGCCTCCATGTACAGCTTCTGGGTGTCGCGATCCTGCGTTGCTTTGCTCAGCTCCCAAAGCGTGTCCGCGGCTTTGTCGAGCATACCCGCGAGCGACTGCGAGAGCCGCTCGCGGGTCAGATCGCGGCACTCCTCCAGCAGGTGTTCAAACTGGGCGTGCTGCGACAGGTCGGGGCTATCCGGCGCGCGGAGTGGGATGACGTTAGACACGGCGTCGTTGCTCATAGCCCCCCCTCCCGCCAGTGGGACAGTGGCAACCGGGACGAAAACCAGGCTGCAGGGCGTTCGGGAACGTCAAACAACTCCGAATAGCAATTCTGGAGGGCGCCCTTTTCACATACCCGCCCGCACTTGGGCCCTGAGAGTGGAAAAATGAAGTAGCACTACCGGTGCCACATCCATGCAAATTGTGGGCCTTGTGAGTCTGCGTGGGAAGCTGACCGTCCCGATCTACAGGTGATTCACCGAGGGTTTCGACACGCACGGCCTATAACACGGGAAAGGGTTGTGGAAGAGTTGTCGTGGCGCATCGACTCACTGCGAGCCATCTTGGGGCGATGGCCCTCAGGAGCTGCTGACGTCCGCTGCTGGGCGAATTGGACAACGCGCCTAACCGGCTGCTTATGGCCGCTATGCAAAGCTCTCCATAGCGACCCGAAGCGGTAGTTCACGACCGTCCGCTATCGGGCATCCAGCCTTCCTCTGATCTCATATCCCCCCGGTGGGCCCGCACGCTGACACCCGAAGACCTCGCCGCAGTGCGGCAGCAGGTGCGCGCTCGGGTTTTGCGCTGGTTCGCCCGTGCCGGCCATCTCGACCCGGCCGATGCGCGCGACATGGCCGGCTGACACCACGGCGGGGGCACACCTCTAAGCCGTGCGCACGCCGCAACTCCTCGCGGCTTACAAAGGCCCTCAGCCAGAGCTTTTTCAATTCTTCATCGTAGGCGTATGCTAGTAAGGAGTCGCGCGCTCGTTGATCTTCCCGTGGCTCAATGCTGAGCAGCTTGGGATGAGTTGATCGGATGGAGTCAATCGAGAAATGGCTGGAGCGGCTGGGGCTCCGTCAGTACGGTTCAGCATTCGTCCAGGCTGACATTGATCCTTCGGTGCTGCCGGATCTGAGCGAGGCCGACCTGGAACGGCTGGGCGTTACGCTCGGCCACCGCAAGAAGCTGCTGCGCGCAATCGCAGCCCTGACAGAGAGCACCGCAAACGGCGCGGCCTCGCCACCTGTCGGGATTATGTCCGCACCGGAAGCGGAGCGGCGGCAGGTTACAGTGATGTTCTGCGACCTGGTCGGCTCGACCGCGCTCTCCTCGCGGCTCGATCCTGAGGATCTGCGCGCCGTCATCGCCGCCTATCACCGGCAGGCAACCGAGGTGATCCAGGCGAGCGGCGGGTTCGTCGCCCAATACATGGGCGACGGCGTGCTCGCCTATTTTGGCTACCCCCAAGCGCATGAGGACGACGCCGAGCGGGCGGTGCGCGCGGCGCTGGGCCTGGTCGATGCGATCGCACGCCTACCCCTCGCCCCGACCATCTTCCGAAGCGAGCAGGAGGACAGGCCATCTTCCTCCCCTAGAGAGTTGGGTGAGGGCAGGTTGCATGCACGCGTCGGTATCGCCACCGGCCTCGTCGTCGTCGGCGACGTGAGCGACGAGGGTGCTGCCCAGGAGCAGGCGGTCGTCGGGGAGACACCTAATCTTGCCGCCCGCCTACAGGCACTGGCCGAGCCCAATACGGTGGTGGTCGCGGCGAGTACGCGGCGGCTGCTCGGCGGCTTGTTCGAGTACCGCGATCTCGGCACAACAACGCTGAAGGGCTTTGCCGAGCCGGTGCCGGCATTCCAAGTGCTGCGGCCGAGCACAGTGGAAAGCCGCTTCGAGGCGCAGCACGAGCGCGGCGTGGCTCCGCTGGTCGGCCGCGAGGAGGAACTCGAGTTGCTCCTCCGCCGCTGGCGGCAAGCACTTGCAGGCGAAAGCCGGGTGGTGCTGCTGACCGGCGAACCGGGGATCGGCAAGTCGCGCATCGTCCGCGCGTTGCAGGACCGAGTAGCGCACGAATCGCACCTGCGGCTGCGCTACTTCTGCTCGCCGCCGCATCAGGACAGCGCGCTCTATCCGTTCGTCTCGCAACTCGAGCAAGCCGCCGGCTTCAGCCGTGAGGACAGTGCGGGGGAAAAGCTGGCCAAGCTGGAAGCGGTGCTGGCGCACTCGAACGCGACCGAGGAAGAGGTCGCCCTGGTCGCCGCGCTGTTGTCACTCCGCGTCGGCGAGCAACTTCCCGACATGGATCTGCAGCGTCACAAGGAGAAAACCCTGCAGGCGCTGCTGGTGCAGTTGGAGCGCCTCGCTGCAATGCGCCCGGTGCTGATTGTCTTCGAGGATGCGCACTGGATCGATCCGACCTCGCTCGAGCTGGTCTCGCTGATCGTTGAGCGGACTAGCGCGCCGATGCTGCTACTGATAACGGCGCGGCCGGAATTTGTCCCGCCCTGGCCGAGCTATGCGCACGTGACGACGATCACACTCACCCGGCTGGGTCGGCGGGAAGCGGCGGGGTTAGTGGATCGGGTAGCCGGCGGCAAGCCTCTACCTCGGGATGTGCTGGAACAGATCCTGGCACATACAGACGGGGTGCCGCTGTTTGTCGAGGAGCTGACGAAAACGGTACTCGAAGGCAGTCTGCTGCGCGCGGAGGCCGATCGTTACGTGCTGACAGGGCCACTGCCGCCCTTGGCGATTCCGACCACACTGCACGACTCACTGATGGCACGGCTGGACCGCCTGGCTCCCTTCCGCGAAGTTGTGCAAATCGGTGCGGCGCTGGGTCACAACTTCTCTTACGAGCTGCTGCGCGCCGTCGCCGGCCTGCCGGATGCGCGCCTTCAGGATTCGCTCCGCGATCTGGTGCACTCCGAACTGGTATTCTGTCGCGGCACGCCGCCCAATTCGGTCTACACCTTCAAACATGCACTGGTGCAGGATGCGGCCTACGCGACCATGCTGCGCAGCCGCCGCCAGCAATTGCACGCGCGCATTGCCAAGACCCTGGAATCACAGTTTCCGGAGATCGCAGCGACGCAGCTGGAGCTTCTTGCGCACCATTGCACGGAAGCAGGACTGACAGAGAAAGCGGTCGATTACTGGGCCAAGGCCGGACAGCATGCTGTGATGCGCTCAGGAATGAGGGAAGCCGAGACATTGCTGCGCAAAGGCCTGGTCTTGCTAGACGGATTGCCAGATACCGATCGGCGCCGGGACCGCGAACTCGAGCTTCAAATTGCGTTAGGCCAGGCGCTGATTGCCACCCAGGGTTACGGCGCGCCGGCGGTGGGCGAAGCTTACGGCCGTGCACGTCAGCTCTGTGACCAGGATGACCGCCCAGACAAACTCCTATCCGTCCTGCTGGGTCAATGGTTCTATCACTGTCATGATAATAATGCGCGTTCAATGAGGCAGCTCGCCGCCGACATACGCCGGCTCGGCGAGACACAGGACGACAACGTCACGCGCTACATCGGGTGCTGGGTGAGCTGGTGGCCTTGTCTGGTGGTTGGTGACTTTGTAGGTGCGGGGATCTATTTCGAGCAAGGTTTCGCTCTCTACGATGCTGCCAAACAGCCGCTGTATTCGGCGCTGTCGCCCACCATAGATGCGTTCGTCACTCTACTGACCGACTCGGCATTCGCATTGGTCTGCTGCGGAAAGATCGATCAGGGGCTGTCGCGTCGAGATGCTGCGGTCACCGAGGCGCGAGGGCGCTCCCGTGCATTCGCTCTCGCGCATGCGTTGTGGTGGGCTTGCCAGCTTAGTTGGTGTGCTCGCTCGCACCCGGAGGTGCTTCTGGCGTACGCCGACGAGCTTCAGGCAGTTTCGGCTGATCGCGGACTGTCTTACAACGCGCAGGCCCAGGCTGTCCGCGGCTGGTGCTTGGTGGCATTGGGGCGTCCGGACGAAGGAATTCCGCTGCTAGCGTCCGGGTTGGCCAACTTTGGTACCGGAGCAAACACCCTGTTTACCCCGATGTTACTAACCATGATGGCGGATGCAAAGCGGATGGCGGGGCAAATCGATGCTGGCCTTGCACACGTAGCCGAAGCATTGAATCTGGCCGATGCGACGGACGAAAAATGGGGGCAGGCCGACATGCTTCGGTTGCGCGGGGACTTACTGAATGTCTCCCGCGATAGCGTGGCCGCGGAGGCCAGCCTTCGCGACGCGATAGCGCTTGCCGAGCGGCAGGGCGCGAAGCTCTTCGAACTGCGTGCGTGCGCCAGTCTCGCACGGCTCTGGCGTGACCAGGGCAAGCGCGCTGAAGCCCGCCAGTTGCTTGCCCCGGTTTACGCCTGGTTCACCGAGGGCTTCGAGGCGCCGGATCTTGTGGAAGCCCGTGGCCTACTGGACGAGCTGACCGGCTCTTCGCACACTCTCAATTTCCGCAGCGTCGGTTGATCGGCGCAGTGCCAGCGCATGGACGGATGGCTACGCAGTCTCGGACTAGAGCAGTACGTGCAGAAGTTCCGTGACAACGGCATTCACGCCGAGGAGCTGCGCGGCGCTGACCGACTCTTCACAGAACCCGGCGCTCCAGCCCCCATTGCGCAGGAGCAACGCGCGAGGCCGCAGCCGCCCAAAGGGCCGCAGCAACAGGTTCGCACCCAACCTTTTCCCGCGCCTGTGCGCGAATCCGCAGACCGATCAGCACCGGTCGAGCGCATGCGCCCGCCGCCGCCTCCCGGCTTCAACGAGTGGTCGAAGCAGCAGCAGGCGAGAGCACCGGAAGCGCCCGTGCGCAACATCCCCGCGGAGGCATCAAGGCCACAAGCCGCGCCTCAGCAGAATCATGCGAACCAGGCACCAGCGGGCGAGCAGCACAGGCTGCCAGGCGAGCCAGCTATGAAGCTTCGGCCCCATCCGCCTGTGACCGCCCAAAAGGAGGGTACGCACAAGGAGTGAGCGACCCGCCGCTCACATCAGCGCCGCGTTCTTCGAGCGCTTGGTGTCCTCGGCCAACCTGAGTCACGGCAAGTTCCACACGGCCGCGTCGCGTCATGGTCCGATAACTTCAGGGATCGCTTTGGAGATATTCAGACTTTCGCCTCGGCGGCCGGTATTGGCCGAGGGCCCTCGACCCGTTTGCCATCACCGCTACAAGAGCTACCTAACCGAGCATGAACGAACGCTCTTCAGCTCGTCCAACGAGTCACTTCGGGAACGCTTGCTCCAAGTACACATTCAATCCATTGGCCAATTGACTGCGTACGAATTCCGACTCCGCCGCGGATTGGAGCGGCGCGACCACGAAATCAGGGAGACTCGTTATTCTCACGAAGCGCGGACATACGCCGACGACCCTTTTCGCTTGGAATAATACCTTCGGCGCGAGCGTGATTGTGACCTGCGGGACGGAGTCACCGTTTGTTGTGATGCTACATGCGTTCGCCGAACGCATCTTCATGTACGGGTTGGTCTAGCTCACTGGTCGCCGAGTCCGTGTTCCGGGTCCGCGGTACGGTAGCCTCAGCGAGCTGCTCCAGGCGATAGCCGTAGCCGTAGACCGCTTGCAATCGCCATCCATGTCCCGGCACCAGAAGCAGCTTGTTGCGAATTCGGCTCACGTGAGTATCCAATGTCCGTGAACTCACCACGGTCTTTGCGTTCCACACGCTTTCCCGCAGGTGCCCGCGGGACAGCAGTCGTCCGACGTTGCGCAAGAACAATACCGCTAGGTCAAAATCCTTGGCGGTGAGGTCTAGCGGCTGATTGTCTCGTAGCAGCCTTCGGGCCGCGACATCCACTCGAAATACGCCGACCTCGAGATGCTGAGCCTGTGAACCTTCGGCACCATTGCGTCGTGTCACTGCTTCTACGCGTGCCAAGAGCTCCAATCTCCGCAAGGGCTTCACCAGATATCCGTGTGCACCTTGCTGCAGGGCCAAGACTACGTCCGCCTCATCGTTGCGTGCCGTGCTGAAAAGAACTGGGATGCGCGAACCCAACTGCTGACGCACGCGCTTGAGCACTTCCATCCCGCTTACGTCGGGGACATTCCAGTCCAGCAGCAGTGCGTCGAACGTCTCGTGCTCAAGAGCGCCCAGCAGCGCCGCACCCCGCTCGAATGCGTGGACATGATGACCGGCCATCTGGAGCCAACGACTCATCAGCTCTATCTGGGACGTGTCGTCCTCCAGGATTGCAATGCGCATGGATTTCCTTCGTGTGAGTTT
>JBGPPC010000171.1:0-9372 GCA_041488355.1 Gammaproteobacteria bacterium | reverse complement strand
GTACGTAACTCAAGTCCGGTACGGCATCGTGGGGATCACGAGCCACGAACTACGAGCCACGAACCACGGCATCAACTCCTGGCGACGAGATACACTCCCACGATAATGACGCCGATACCCACGATCCGCTGCGGGCCGACCGCTTCCCCGAAGAGGAAATAGGCGGCCACGGCATTGATCACATAGCCGATGGACAACATCGGATAGGCCACGCTGACTTCCACTCGCGACAAGGCCATGATCCAGATCGCGACGCTGACGACGTAGCAGGCGAGCCCGCCCAGGATGAAGGGCTGGGTCGCCAAGTTCCACCCGATCGGTCCCAGGTTGGCGGCGCTGAACTGGAACTGACCGATCGCGTTGGTCCCGGCCTTGAGCAAAAGCTGCGCCGCGGCGTTGAGCAGCGCCCCCAGCAGTACCAGCGAGAAGCTGAGCGCGTTCATCGGTCTGGCGTACTCATCCGAGCTCCAGCACTCACCCGGCCTGCAATACGCATCGCGCTGGAGATAGTCGCCGGGTCTGGGACATTCATCGGATCTAGGATATTCAAGGCGTCTTGATGAAATACCGCCGATGGTCGTTCGCGATCAGCTGCATGGGGAAGCCATTGCCCCAGAGCTGCTCGTAGATACCTTTTTCCACTTGCGCAAGCGCATAGGGCTGCTGCTTCCAGATGTCTCTCCATTGCTCGACGGTCGGGATTGCAAGCTGCGGCTCCTGCTGCAGGCCGTAGTCCATTTCGTCGCGGAACTGTACCAGAGTCATCGTACGGCCGAGGTAGAAATCCAGGGTCTGATCATAGGTGCCTACACTGTAGAACGGGATGCCGGGCTTGAGGTAGGGCTTCACCTGTTGGGCCATACGGTAGGCCGACATCGACGGCGATAGCGATTCGTGTCCAGTCACGAGGAGCTGCGTGGCGAGCAGAGCCGCCAGTCCTGTGACCAGCACGGCCCGCGGCACATTGCCCCGGCGCGCAACCCATGCGGCGTAGGCCGCACCCAACAGCGCGATCAATGCGGCGGCGGCGATCCAGGGTTTGAACGCCTGGATCAGCTCCACCGGCGTATCGCCGGACGTTCTGATGAACGGCAACGCGAGCAGTCCGCCCAGCCCCAGCAAGCTCATCGGAGCGATCTGCCAGGCGAGCCTGCTGCCGGAGATGGAAGCCAGTCGCCAGCCCGTGAGCAACGCACCCGCTGGAAACAGCGGCAGGATGTAAGAGGGCAGCTTGGAACCCGAGGCACTGAAAAACAGCAGAACGAATCCGCACCAGATCAGCAGCAGCCGGCGCGGTTGGAACTTCGCTCCGGACTCCGGTCTCCAGGCGTGCCACATGGCGTTCGCCACGACTGCGGTCCAGGGCAGCCAGCCCACGATGAGCAGTGGGAGAAAGTAGTACCAGGGCTCGACACGCTGATGGATGGTGGTCGTATAGCGCAGAAAGTGTTCGTGCACGAAGAAGAACCACGCGAACTCCGGATTGCGCATCGACACGATGACGAACCACGGTCCGGTGATGGCCAGGAACAGCAGCAGACCGGTGATTGGACGCAGCCGTTGCCATAGGCGCCAATCGCGCTGCACCAGCGTGTAGATCACCAGAGTGGCGCCGGGGATCACAAGGCCCACCAGGCCCTTGGACAGGACTGCACCGGCCAGGGCCGCCCATGCCGTGTGCATCCAGACCGAATTCTCGTGCGCGCTGGCCCCATCGCGCTGCGCGAGCAGCAGGGCGCACAAGGCCACGAACAGGAACAACGTCAGCCCCATGTCGAGCGTATTGAGGTGTCCCACGACCACGTACAGCAAGGAGCTCCCGAGCACAACTGCCGCATACAGACCGGTGGTTTGGCCGAACACGCGTCGCCCCGCGTACCATGCCAGAGCGATGCCGAGCACCCCGGTCAAGGCGCTCCACAGTCGGGCTGCCCATTCGTGTTGACCGAAGAGGGTCAAGGCGGTAGCGCCGGCCCAGTAGTGCAGCGGGGGCTTCTCGAAGTACTTGATGCCATTCAGCCGCGGCGTGACCCAGTCGCCGCTCGCGGCCATTTCGCGCGAGATCTCGGCGTAGCGGCCCTCGTCGGGCTTGATCAGCTTGCGATAGTCGAGGTTGGAGAACCAGACGACCAATACCGCCAATGCGAGTACTAACAGCTTGGGCGTGTTGAGTGCGAACGGCGGGCTCATAGGGGACGGGCGAAAGCCGGGCCGAAGTATAGCAGCCGCGACCTCGCGAAAAGTCGCTAGGCTATCGCCTGAGCGGCGTCCTCGATCAACGCTCTTGCGGCTGCAGCAAAGCCGGCCTCGTCACAGCTTGCGATCTCGACCGAACGCGAGCGTGCCAGGCGAGGGTAATGCGCCGCGATCGAGCGCGTGTACGCGGGATCGTAGTGGTGCTCGAGCAGCTCGCGCACCAGCACCGTCCACTCGCTCTGTTGCGCGAGCGTCTTCCAGCGCTCTATCGCGATGCGTCCGTGCAACTGGACGAGGCGGTCGAGCTGCCGTCCGAGCTCAGCGGGGTCCGCGACAAAATGCGGATATTCCTCCATGAGCAGTCGCACTCGCGTCGCAATACTGGTGTCGACTCGCACGCACTCGCTCTCCCACATCGCAGCCATGAGCTCGTCGGGCACCTGCAAAGTGCCGATGCGCTTGCTTTCCGATTCCACGAATACCGGCGCCTTCGTCTCGAAGCTCCGCAGCCGCCACCAGATACGGCTCTCGAACATCTTCTGCCCTGGCTGCGGCTCGTCCGGGAGATTGCCGAGCACAGACCCGCGATGGGCTGCGAGCCTCTCGAGATCGAGAACCTGGGCGCCGAGGCTGCCCAGCGTCTGCAACAGGCGGCTCTTGCCCGATCCGGTCAAGCCGCATACGACGCGCAGGGTGTGGCGCTGCACCAGCTGCGGCAGCTCCGCTATCACGGCACGCCGATAGCCCCTGTAGCCACCCTCGAGCCGGTCCGCGTCCCAGCCGATCTCGCGCAGGATGTGAACCATCGCCTCGCTGCGCTTTCCCCCGCGCCAGCAGTAGATCAGTGGCCGCCACGCCTTCGGCTTGTCCATGAAGCTCGCCTCGATGTGCTGCGAGATGTTGCGCGACACCAGCGCCGCCCCTACCTTGCGGCCCGTAAACGCCGAAACCTGCTTGTACAGCGTGCCGACCCGCGCCCGCTCCGCATCGTCGAGAACGGGCCGGTTGACCGCGCCGGGCACGTGATCCTCGGCGAACTCCGAGGGCGTGCGCACGTCGATGATCTCGTCAAACTCGGCGAGTTGTGCTACGTTCGCCATGTTCCACGTGCCAGCACGTTGCACCTGCGCGTCATTGGTTGTGCGCCGGCCGAGTCAACATCGGCCGCAGTCTTCCCCAGACGTTGTCGAGCATGATGCTCTGAGCCTGAACGTCGGGGTGTATGCCATCGGCCTGAAACAGGTCGCGCCTGTCCGCGAATCCATCGAGCAGGAAAGGTACGAGAGGTGTGTGCGTCTGTTTGGCGACAGCGACAAAGCTCGCATGGAACTTTTCGGTGTAGTCCGGGCCGTAATTGGGCGGAATGCGCATGCCGACCAGCAGCACCTTGGCTTTGGCCGCTCGAGCCGCCTGTACCATGGCGAGTAGATTCTCGCGCGTGGCCTGGGGCGCTTGTCCACGCAGCCCGTCGTTGGCACCCAGCTCGAGGATCACGACGAGAGGATGGTGTTGCGCCAGCGCGTCGGCCAGGCGGTTGCGGCCGCCCAACGAGGTCTCGCCGCTGACGCTGGCGTTGACCACGCGGTAGGTGTAGTTCTCGCGTTGCAGCCGTTGCTGCAGGAGGTCGACCCAGCCTTTGCCCTGCGGCAGCCCATAGCCGGCCGAGAGGCTGTCGCCGAATACCATGATCGCCGGCGATTGCGCGCTCAGGCAGGTGGGCGCGAGCCAGAGCGGGAGAAGCAGGATCAATCGGAGCAGTGTTCGGTACATGCAACCTATTGTGAAGGCCGTCGCGCTCGGCAAGCAAGTCGAGACCGGTCGCAGCCGTCTGACCATCCTCGAGGACGTGAGCTTCGAGATCGCGGCCGGTGAGGCCGTGGCAATCCTGGGTGCTTCGGGATCGGGCAAGACCACTCTGTTGGGACTGCTCGCGGGCCTCGACTTGCCCACCAGCGGCCAGGTGCTCATCGACGGGGCCGACCTCGCCGCGCTCGACGAAGACGGGCGCGCCTCGCTGCGCCGGCGCATGGTGGGTTTCGTGTTCCAGTCGTTCCAGCTCCTGCCTGCGTTGACTGCGCTGGAGAACGTGATGCTGCCGATGGAGCTGGCCGGCGCTCCCGGCGCGAGCGAGTCGGCGCTGGCACTGCTGACCCGCGTTGGGCTCGCCGAGCGGCTGGATCACTATCCGCGCCAGCTCTCGGGCGGCGAGCAGCAGCGAGTGGCCATCGCGCGAGCGTTTGCTGGGCCGCCCAGGCTGCTGTTCGCCGACGAGCCCACCGGCAATCTGGACTCAGCCACCGGCGAGGAAATCGTGAATCTGATGTTCGATCTCAACCGCGAGCGCGACACGACGCTGCTGCTGGTCACGCACGATGAGCGCCTCGCCGCTCGCTGCGGTCGCCGCCTGCGGCTGGCGGCAGGGAGACTGCTCGATGGCGAACGTGCCTAATCGACCTGGTACCTCTTTTCCCTCTCCCCCTGTGGGAGAGGGCAAGGGTGAGGGGGGCACACCTGCGTCACCCTCACCCCAACCCTCTCCCGTCGAGGGAGAGGGGGACCCGCGCGAACTGTCGTGGGCGCGCGGGCTGGTGCTTTCGATGCGCATGCTGGCGCGCGACTGGCGCGCGGGCGAGCTGCGCGTGCTAGTGGTCGGGCTGCTCATCGCCGTCAGCAGCTTGACCACCGTCGCGTTTTTCGCCGACCGTGTGCGTCAAGCGCTGAGTCTGGAGGCGAGCCAGCTGCTCGGTGCGGACCTGGTGATGGTGTCCGACCGTCCCATCGACCCCGTGTTCACCGCTGAAGCACAGCGTCGCGGACTGCGCACGGTGCAGACAGTGCGCTTCCCCAGCATGGCCCTGCACGAGGGGAGATCGCAGCTGAGCGAGATCAAAGCGGTCGCGCCGGGCTATCCGCTGAAGGGACGGCTGACGGTCGACGACGGCACGAGCGCTACGGAAAAACCGGCGCAAGCGATTCCGCTTTCCGGAACGATCTGGGCAGACGAGCGCCTGCTCGCACGCCTCGACATGCGCGTCGGCGACAGCATTGCGCTCGGCGTTCGCAGGTTTCGCATCGCCGCCCGGCTCAGCGAGGAGCCGGAAACGAGCGTGGGATTCTTGAACCTGGGGCCGCGGTTGATCATGAGTCTCGCCGATCTGCCCTCCACCGGGTTGATCCAGGTCGGCAGCCGCGTCACCTATCGTCTGGGACTGGCTGGGACGCCTGAAGCGATCCGGGAGTTCCGCGCGTTCGCGCAGGCGCGCGTCGGTCCCGGACAGAGGATTGAAGACGTGCGGGATGCGCGGCCCGAGATCCGCTCGGCGCTGGAGCGGGCCGAGAAGTTTCTCGGGCTGTCTGCCCTGTTGTCCGTGCTCCTGGCTGCCGTTGCGGTGGCGCTGGCCGCTCGCCGCTACCTCAAGCGCCACCTGGATGGCTGCGCCGTCATGCGTTGCCTGGGCGCGAGCCAGGGACTCATCGTGCGCTTGTATGTGCAGCAATTCGTCGCGCTCGGGTTCGCGGCCAGCGTGGCGGGCTGCGTCGTGGGCTTCGCGGGCCAAGCGGTCCTGTCGGCCCTGCTCAAGCCGCTGGTAGGCTTTGAGCTGCCGTTGCCTGGCCCTGTCCCCGTGCTCCAGGGGTTTGTTGCGGGTTTCGTGCTGCTCCTCGGTTTTGCTATTCCGCCGCTGGTCGCGTTGCGCAAGTTGCCTCCCCTGCGCGTGCTGCGACGTGACCTGGGGTTGCCCGATACCGCCGGCATGGCCGGTTACGCCTTGGGTGTGGTGGCGCTGGCCACCCTGATCCTTTGGGAGGCGCAAGACCCGAAAGTCGGCGTCTACGTCCTGGGCGGCGGTATCGCCACTATGGCGGGCTGCGCGCTGGTGACATGGGGGTTGATGCGTGCTTTCGGGTGGACTGGAGCGCACGGCGGTTTCGCATGGCGCTTTGGGCTCGCGAACTTGCGCCGCCGGCCGCTCGCCACCATCACTCAGGTCGTCGCGCTGGGCGTTGGGATCATGGCGCTCGTGCTGCTCACGCTGGTCCGTGGCGATCTGCTGGCAAGTTGGAAGAAGACATTGCCGCCTGATGCACCCAATCGCTTTCTGGTCAACATCCAGCCCGACCAGCTCGAGCCCCTGCGCGCGTTCTTCCGCGACCATAGTCTGCAAGCGCCTGAACTCTTCCCGATGATTCGCGGGCGTCTTATTGCGCGCAACGGGCTCCCGGTATCTTCGGTCGACTACGCGGACGACCGCGCTAAACGGCTCATCGATCGCGAGTTCAACCTCTCGTGGGCCGAGCGCATGCAGCCTGACAACGTGATCTTGGCCGGACACTGGTGGGGCGAGACGGATCGCGGAAGGCCGCTGCTGTCGGTAGAGGAGGGTATCGCCAAGACCCTGAGGATCAAGCTAGGAGACAAACTCACCTACGAGATTGCCGGGAGCCGGCTCGATGGGGAAGTGGCCTCGCTGCGAAAGGTGGAGTGGGATTCATTCCGGGTCAACTTCTTCGTGGTAGCGCCGCCTGGCGTGCTCGAGGCCTATCCCGCGAGCTACGTCACCAGCTTCCATCTCTCGCCCGATCGCTCGGCGCTCATGGATCAACTTGTCAAGCGTTTCCCGAACTTCCTCGTGATCGACGTGGCAGCGGTGCTCGGGCAAGTCCAGCGCATCATGGATCAGGTAGTGAAGGCGGTTGAGTTCGTATTCTTGTTCGGCCTGATGGCTGGGCTGGTAGTGCTGTTCGCGGCCATCAGCGCCACCCACGACGAGCGAGTGTTCGACGCTGCCATCATGCGTACCGTAGGCGCTACGGGGCGACAGATGTTGTCGGCGCATGCCGCGGAGTTCGCCGCCATCGGCGCGCTGGCAGGGTTGCTCGCCGCGATCGGTGCGTCCTTGCTCGGCTGGGTATTGGCGACCCAGGTGCTGACCGTGCCTTACGCCCTGAGTCCGTGGGTATGGCTGGTGGGGCTCGTCGGGGGCACGGCGGGCGTGCTCATGGCCGGGCTGCTGGGCACTCGCCGTGTGATCCGCACGCCGCCGATGCAGATCTTTCGCGAAGCAGGGTGAAGGCCGTGAAGGGCCGTGTGAAGCCGTGAAAGGCCGTGACTCCTGAAGGGCCGTGACTCGTTTGTCGTGAAGCGTCAGGCGCACTTACCGCCATCGGGTGTTTGGAGCCTAGAAGTTACGAGTCACGGCCGTTCACGGCTTCACACGGCCCTCCACGGCAGTCACGAATCACGGCCGTTGACGAGTCACGGCTTCACACGGCCCTTCACGGCATTTGACGACCTCTTACAAGCGCGCCGCATGCTAGAATATTAGGCTTTTTTCCACGGTCTCGCCCATCCCATGCACCGACCCGTTCGCAATCTTGCCATCATCGCCCACGTCGACCACGGAAAAACCACCCTGGTCGACAAACTCCTGCGTCAGGCGGGTGTGTTCGCGGCCCACCAGCACTTGCAGGAACGCGTGATGGACAGCAACGACCTCGAGCGTGAGCGAGGCATCACGATCCTCGCGAAGAACGCGGCTCTGGATTACGCAGGCGTACACATCAACATCGTGGATACCCCTGGGCACCGCGACTTCGGCGGGGAGGTGGAGCGCGCGCTGTCCATGGTGGATGGGGTCCTGGTCCTGGTCGACGCCGTCGAGGGCCCGATGCCGCAAACGCGCTTCGTCACGCGCAAAGCTCTGGCTCGCGGCCTCAGGCCGATCGTGGTGGTGAACAAGATCGACCGCGCGACTGCGCGCCCGGACTGGGTGGTGAGCCATACTTTCGATTTGTTCGACAAGCTCGGTGCTACCGAAGAGCAACTCGACTTTCCGGTTGTGTACGCGTCAGCCTTGCTCGGTTACGCCACCCTCGACCTCCGCATCCCGGGCACCGATATGCGCCCACTGTTCGAAACGATCCTGAAGCACGTTCCCGCCCCGACGGGCGATCCGGAGCAGCCTCTGCAGCTGCAGATCAGCGCGCTGGACTACTCCAGCTACGTGGGCCAGATCGGCATCGGCCGCATCGGACGCGGGCGACTGAAGGCCGGGCAGGCGGTGCTGATTTTCGGTGCCGACGGCACGCCGCAGCCCGCGCGCGTCGCTCACGTCTACGGATTTCAGGGGCTGGAGCGGGTCCCGCAGGAAGAGGCGCAGGCCGGCGACATCGTGTTGCTGCGGGGGATCGAGAATCTGACGATCGGCTGCACGCTCACCGACCCCGAGCACCCGGAGCCGCTGCCCCTGCTCGCGGTCGACGAGCCCACTCTGGCGATGAACTTTCAGGTCAACACGTCCGCCTTCGCCGGCAGGGAAGGTAAGTTCGTGACCAGCCGCCAGCTGCGCGAGCGGCTGCACAGAGAGTTGCTCGCGAATGTCGCGCTGCGCGTGGAGGATACGGCCGATGCGGACGTGTTCCTGGTGTCGGGCCGTGGCGAACTGCACCTCACCATCCTGCTCGAGAACATGCGGCGCGAAGGCTATGAGGTGGCCGTGTCGCGGCCGCGCGTGCTGATGCGCGAGATCGACGGCGAGCGCCGCGAGCCTTATGAGCTCGTGACGATTGACGTCGACGAGCAGCACCAGGGCGCGGTGATGGAAGCGCTGGGGCAACGCCGCGGCGAGTTCACCGACATGCAATCCGATGCCAAAGGCCGTGTGCGGTTGGAGTACCGGATCCCGGCGCGCGGCCTGATCGGGTTCCAGACTGAGTTCCTGAATCTCACGCGCGGTACCGGCGTGCTCAGCCACGTGTTCGACGACTACGGCCCACTCAAGCCCGACATGCCCGAGCGCCGCAACGGCGTGCTGGTGTCGGCGGAGGAGGGCACGGCGGTGCCTTATGCGCTGTTCAATTTGGAGCCGCGCGGCCGCATGTTCGTCAGCCCCGGCGACCCGGTATACGAGGGCATGGTCATCGGCATCCACAGCCGCGACAACGACCTCGTGGTCAATCCCATCAAGACGAAGAAGCTCACGAACATCCGCGCCGCCGGCAAAGACGAAAACGTCATCCTCACGCCCCCCATCCAGCTCACATTGGAATCGGCCATCGAGTTCATCGCCGACGACGAGCTGGTGGAGATCACCCCGAAGTCCATCCGCATCCGCAAGCGCTATCTGACCGAGCACGAGCGCAAACGCGCGGCCCGCGTCGAAGTCACGGCCTGATCAT
>JBGPPC010000170.1:0-9392 GCA_041488355.1 Gammaproteobacteria bacterium | reverse complement strand
GGTGCTACCGCTGGACGCTTCTACCTAGCCGGCGCGCGTTGGTTGTACCGAAGTGACGATCTTGGTCGCACGTGGACCCGGATCGGGGAAGCGCTTCCCGACGCACGCTTGTCCGCGATCGCGGTGGCGCCGCAGCCATCCGAGGTCATATCAGTTGTTGTCGAAGGACAGATCTTCACGAGCAGTGACGCGGGGACCACCTGGCAATTGCGCACTGCCGGGTTGCCTGCTGGGAAGATCGAGACCATCGCTGCCGATCCGACTCCGGGGCGACTCTGGGCCGTTGGGGACGATCACGTCTATCGCAGCGACGATGCAGCGCAGAGTTGGCGGCCCACGGGGCGATCCTTGCCTCAGCCCGGCACACGTGCGCGCGGGATCGCGGCCTCGGCCGATGGCGCGGTCCTTGTCTTGTCGACTGATCGCGGCGTCTATCGGAGCACAGATGCCGGAGGCACTTGGATCGCTATCGAAGGCAACCTGCCAGTGCACCTCGAGTCGGCTCCTTTGGTGCGAGACCCAAGCGATCCGGCAACGCTCTACGTCGGATTTTCACTTACGCCTTACGACGAAATTTGGCGGCGTGCGGTGGAGGGCAGCAATTTGTTGTCGCAGGTTGACCCCATGAGCTTGGCCGGGGCGGGGGCGTTCCTCATACTGCTCGCGCTCGCGGCCATATATGCCGTGAGGCGGCTGTCGCGCTCCGCTGGCCACGGAGATTCGATTCCTACAACCAGAACGCCCTCAGCATGAAGACACGCCGTGTACTCTATCTTGGGCTCGCGCTCATCGTTCTCCTTGTAGCCGGAGAGCTCGCAGCCTGGAAACTGTGGCCGCATCGGATTGCCGTCGTCGAGTATCCGATGGCGGTGACGACCGACATCCCGACCGCCGTCGCGCTGGCTCCCGATGGGAGCGTCTGGTTCACCATCGATTTCGGCGAAGGCATTGGCCTAGTGCGCGACGGACGCGTTCAACGTCTTCCAAAAAAAGGCCGCAACGTGGAGCCGATTGGCTTGGGTGTCGATGCTAATGGTACCGCGTGGTTTACGGATCCATCCGCGATCGCAGTGTCGAGCATGACCCCGTCCGGCGAGTTGCGGTCCTTTCCGCTGGGCACACCCATCGCACGTCTCGCGCGGCTGGCGGTGGCACCTGACGGGGCTGTGTGGTTTGCCGAGTCGACCGCCTACAGCATCACGCGGCTCAAAGATGGTGTGTTCCAGCGGCACGATGTCCAGTCTGTGCGCGGCGGACCGTATGGTGTGGCCGTTGCCGCCGACGGTACCGTCTGGGCGACGCTGCAGTCGGCAAATCAGCTCATCCGCATAGCGCCGTCCGGGGAAGTTACCCAGTACGATCTGCCCACACCGGGTGCTTCCCCCACGGACGTTGCTGTAGACGGGAAAGGTGGCGTCTGGGTGATCGAGTTCCGGGGCAACAAAATCGCGCACTTCGCGGACGGGAAGTTCACGGAGTACGCGTTGCCGGAAGGGAAGGCCGCCCCGTCCGGGATCGCGGTCGCCCTGGACGGCTCAATCTGGTTCGGCATTCTGCGCGGCGGAGGCCTTGGGCGGCTTCGCGGTGGCAAGATCGATTTCGTTCCGCTGCCGCGCGACAACGCACGCCCTTATACGCTTGCGGCTGACAGCAAGGGCGATGTCTGGTACGCCGACATTAGCGGCTTTGTGGGGATGGTTGCAGGTAGCGCGGCGCGCTAACGCGTGGCTCGTGTTTAGGGTGAACCTAACTTTCTATCACGAAACACGTACCACGGATCACGAACCACGTTCCTAACTTAGCTGGCTGATCTTTTCCCAAGCGAGGACGGTCAATACGACGCCCACGACAACGATGATCAGTGAAGTGCCGATCTGCAGCCGCGCTGCCCAGGACCCGGCGAGCCAGTCCAGAATTTTCTTCCCGGCAGCTGCGGCAACCACCCCGACCAGGACCAGAACCGCGGCAAAGCCCAGGCTGAAGACGAGTACCCCGGCCAGTCCCAGCATGACCTTCCCGTCGACCAGGGCTCGCATCAGCAGCCCCAGGGCGACCGGATCCGGTAGCAGACCGCCTGCGATTCCCAACCAGATCAAGATCCACAGACTCGGCCGGTTGGTCGTTACTAGCCCCATATCGTGGGTGTGCTTGAATCCCCAGCCGTGGGTGTGATAGCCGGCCGACTCGTCTCCCTGGTGCGAATGCTCGTGCACCTGGCCATGCGCGTGGGAGTGCACATCATCGTGACCCTGAGCATGTGGCTGGGTGTGATCATGATGATGGAGCCCGTCGCCGTGGGCGTGTCCGCCAGGTAGGCCGTGAGGAGCGCGGTCGTCGTGTTCGTGCGGGCGATACTGCAGCGTGCCAGCTTCGTCGCTGTGCGCATGCGTCGGGTCCGCGCTCCGTCGCTCCCAGCCGGCCACCTGAAACAGCTGGCGTTGCGTCCACAGCGTCCAAAGGCCAAGCAGGATCACCAGGACCCCAGTGGCTACAGCGAGCCAGGCTTCGATGCGGTGCGACCCAAGTCCGGGTAATCCGAGCGATGCAAACACCCCGACCAATACGATCCCGCTGGTATGCGACAACGTGACGAATATGCCTAGGATCCACGCATCTACCGGGCGGCCGCGCGCGCCGACGATATAAGCGGCGGCGATGGTCTTGCCGTGGCCAGGCTGGATGGCGTGGTATGCGCCGTAAACGAAGTTCGTCGCGAGCAGAAGAAGTGCTTCACCCATGGAGGCCTTGCAAGAGAGCTCGAGTTGAGGGACGTGCTGCTTTTTCTTCGGAGCTCACATGTTACCTCACTCGCATCACTGTTCCCGTCCGGCGGCGTTGAAGAACAGAAAACGGTTCTTACCGCTCTCTTTGGCGTGATACATCGCGGAATCGGCGTTGCGCAATAAAGTATCCGCATCTGGCCCGTCTTGCGGGTAGATGCTGATCCCCAGCGTTTGTGTGATGCTCAGTTGGTGGCCATCGATGCGATACGCTTCCGCTAGCGCCGTCAGGATCTTGCGCGCCACGGCTGCCGCGTCGAGCGCCTCACGCAGCTCCGGCAGCACCACCACAAACTCGTCGCCGCCCAGGCGGGATACCGTGTCGATCTCGCGCACGCAGCTGCGCGCGCGCTCCGCGATCTCGCGCAGCAACAAATCCCCGACGTGGTGGCCGTAGGAATCATTGATGGGCTTGAAGTGATCGAGGTCGAAAAACAGCACACCGACCAAGGTACGATTGCGCTGTGCCGCGGCGATCGCGTGCTCGAGGCGGTCGCGCAGGAGCAGGCGGTTGGGTAGTCCAGTCAGCGAGTCGGAGTAGGCCAGGCTGTAAATGCGGCTCTCCCACGATTTGCGGTCGGTGATATCGCGCACGATGGCGGTGAACTGATTCTGCCCTGGGCTCATTACGATCTCCGACAACGCCAGCTCGAGCGGAAAGATGGAGCCGTCTTTGCGCCGCCCGGTGAGCTCGCGGTGGCTACCAACCAGCCGCTGCATCCAGCTGGCGGCGTCCGGACCGGCTGCGGGTTGGTCCTCGTATCCCAGTTCGACGGCGATCTGCTTCAGATGCAGGCCGTGAACCTCCTGCGGGCTAAAACCGAACATGCGCTGCGCCTGGCGGTTGAAGCGCTCGATACCGCCCGCCGCAGACAGCACGATCATGCCCTCGGCCGCGTTGTCGAGAATCGACTCGAGCTGGCGCTCGCGCTCGCGCAGCGCGTCTTCGGCCTGACGGCGGCTCGTGATGTCCTGGAGCGTGCCGTAGACGTGGGTCACGCGGCCATCCTCGCGCTGCGCCTCCCCTATGACGCGTACCCAAACGCGATGCCCGCTTGCCGTGATCAGCGGCAGCTCGGCGTCGAACGGTTCGCCCAGCTCCATCGCGCGCTTCATCGCGCGATGAATGGTCGGGACCGCTTCCTGGGCATAGAAACCGATGGCGCTGTCGACGGTGGGCACGTATCTGCCGGGGCTCAGGTCGTGAATGCGGTACGTCTCGTCGGTCCAGAACAGCCGGCCTGAGCGACACTCGACCTCCCAGCCGCCGACATGGCCAATTGCCTGGGTGCGCTGCATCAGCAGCTCGAGCCGCTTTTGCGTGCCGATGTCGCGCGCCACTGCCGCCACGCCCGCGATGCGCCCGGCCGGGTCGCGCAGTGCAGCCACGCTTACCGACACCAGCACGGAGCTGCCGTCTTTGCGCCGGGCTGCGATCTCGAAGGGCGCGATGCGCTCGCCACGCTCGATGCGCACACAGCGCTCCCGCATTTGCCCCGGTAGCTCACCGGGGGCAAGCAGTCGGTAGTTCTCGCCGATGATCTCCGAGCTCGCGTAGCCGAAGATCTCTTCGCCTCCTCGATTCCACGACAGAATCGTGCCGTCCAGCGCGTGGCTGATGATGGCGTCCTGAGACGACTCGACCACCGCCGCGAGCAGGCCGCGTGCCGACTCGGCGCGAATGCGCTCGCTGATATCGCGCCCGATCGAAGCGGCCCCGATCACGCGCCCTTCGGGGTCCCGCAGTGGCGCTACGGTGAGAGCCAGATGTACTTCCTGCCCGTTCTTGTGGCGGCGCACGGTTTCCAAGTCAGAAACGGTCTGGCCCGTGCGAACCAGGTCGGTGATGCGGGTTGCCTCGTCTTTGCGTTCCGACGGGATGATCGTCTGGTGGTTGCTGCCGATCATTTCCCCTGCGTTGTAGCCGAGAATGTGCTCGGCACCACGGTTCCAGGACAGGATGGTGCCGTCGAGGGTGCGACTGACGATCGAGTCCTCGGAGCAGTCGAGGAAAGCGGTCAGCATCTGACTCGTCTGCTCAGCACGCTTACGCTCCGAAATGTCGTGGCACGCGCCGGTCATGCGCAGGGGGGTACCGACACGGCCGTGCGCCGCAACGCGTCCGCGTGCAGCTACCCAAAGCCACTCGCCGTCGCCCCGGCGGACGCGGAATTCGAGCTCTCCGAACCCGCAGTTGCCAGCGAGGTGGGAGTCGATGCGGCCAGCCACGCGCGGTGCGTCGTCGGGATGGATCAGTCCGTCCCAGGGACGCGCTCCGCTCGGCAATTCACCGGGACTGTACCCAAGCAGGCGCGCGAAGACATCGTCATAGTGCACGCGCGAGCCCGCGATATCCCAGTCCCACAGGCTCAGGTCCGCTGACTCGACCGCTAGCTTCAAGCGTCGATGGCCCTCAGCCACCAGACGCTCCTGCAGCTTCTGTTGCCGGATGTCGCGTGCGACGCACGACACGGCGATGAGGTGGCCGGTCTCGTCGCGTACAGGTGAGCAGGTGACCGCTACTTGAATGAGCGCGCCGCTACTGTGCCTTCGCACCGACGCTTGGTGGAGAATTTTCTCGCCTGCCGCCACGGCTCGACTGAGTTCCTCCCAGGTGCCGTCGCCCGGTGGCATGAGAATGGCCACGTTCTTGCCTAGGATCTCTTCGGCGCTGTAGCCAAGCATGGCCTCGGCGCCCTCGTTCCAGCTGGTCACAGTTCCAGCCACAGACCAGCTCAGGATAGCGTCGTGGCAGCCCGCCACGATCGAAGCCAATCGCTGCTGCATCAGCGCTTGGGACACCGCGACGTCCAACTGTAGCGGGCGGCGTTGAGTCGGTTGCGCGGCGTCGTGCTCAGAGTGCTCGAGCCGATGCTCGAGTGTCCGGACCAGATCGAGCAGCTCGCCCTTCGTAAGATTGTCTAGACTCTGCATTCGAGTAGCTATGCGCGCTGCTGCGGTGCCGCACCTGTCCCATGAGCCGCTGCGGACAAGTATAAGAGGTTTGACCAGAGCGGGAAAAACTTGCTGACTGCCGGCATCTAAGGCAATGATATTGTGTAATAATACGCAGGTAAATTTGACAGTCCCGAGCGCGCTTGGATGACGCGGTCACGCGCGCTAGTTTACGCCCGTCGCCGCATCTGGACGTGGATGCTGCAGCGCACGGCGCTATGGCGGCAGGCGATCGGCTCGCTTGCTGCTGCCGCCTTGTCGTGGCCCCAAGGCGAGTACGACAGCCAAGTGGCTCGTTGCACAACCCTTGACCAAGCCGGCGCCGACCGCGATTGCGTAACTCGCGGTTACGGCGTCGGTGTCGCAATGATCGGCAAAGCTGCGCTGCCTCCCGGCTGCCGACCAGCTGGCCTTCTACCTCGCCTTCAACGCGTCGCGGATCTCGCGCAGCAACAGCACATCCTCCGGCGCTGCTGCCGGGGCAGGCGGGGCCTGCTTCTTCAGCTTGTTCATCTGCTTCACCATCAGAAAGATGATGAATGCCAGGATCAGAAAGTTGATCAGGATGGTGATGAAGTTGCCGTAAGCGAACACCGGCACCCCCGCTTTCCTGAGTGCGTCCAGGGTTTGCGGCGCTCCGGGCGGGATGTCCGACAGTGGGATAAAGAGGTTGGTGAAGTCCACCTTCCCGAGGATGCGACCGATGATCGGCATGATGAGGTCATTCACCATCGAGTCCACGATTTTGCCGAAGGCTCCGCCGATGATCACACCCACGGCTAGATCGACGACGCTCCCCTTCATCGCGAACTCTCGAAACTCAGATGCGAAGCTCATGACTGTTGTCCCTCAGCTGTAGTTGTTGGGTCGGAGACGCCGCGGGCAGGGTGCGCGTTGACCGCTGGCGTTGGACGCGCGATGGCTTCGGGTGCAGGTAACGACTAGGCAAGCCAGGCGCCGGCTGTATGCTAACGGCTGACGTGGCCGCTTACAATCGGGTGTCCCGGTTCGGTCGCTGGAGAGTTGCCCAGAGGTGAAGCGAACAAGCTCTTGGCTTTCGGTCCCGTCGCCTCAACGTGACTCGGCCCGCTAGAGCCGTCTGGCTTCGACGAAATGAGTCCGCCAATAGTTGGCATCCAGACCGTCAGTGCGTACGCGACCGCCGGTGGATGGCGCGTGGACAAAGCGCCCTTGACCAAGATAGATACCTACGTGGGAGGACTTCTTGCCTTCCTGATCGAAGAATACGAGGTCCCCTCGGCGTAGCTCGGTCGCGCTCACCGGTTGACCCTCGCGCCGCTGCGCCTGCGTCGCACGTGGAAGGTTGACGCCGGCCTTGGAATAACTGTACTGGACGAGCCCGCTGCAATCGAAGCCGGCGGGCGTGCTGCCGCTGTGGCGGTAGGGCTTTCCCAGCATCGCCAGAGCGTTGTCGGCCGCGTGGCTAGCGACTGCCGCGTTCAAAACCACGGGCGGTTGCGTCGCCGCGGGTTCGGGTGCCCGCTGAACGACATTTGTTGCGCACGCTCCCAGGAGGAGCAGCGCTGCGAGGATGACCCTATAGTTCGCTGTCGAGATCATTGCGGAGTGTCGAGTGCCATCGACTCGTCAGCAAAAAGCAAGCCCGTAAACAGCATGGGATTTGACTTCTACACGCCCGTAGTTTATCTAAGCGAGCCGCACCTGGGAGCACGAATCTCCACGCCTGAACCAAAATGAACCGCTTGCCTACACAGATCGCGCCGAGCCTGCTGGCTCTGGCGCTCTGGTTCACACCGCTCGGCGCGCCAGCCGGCGCTCTGCCAGTTGCGCTCGATGGCAAAGTGCCGACGCTAGCGCCGTTGGTCGAGCGGGTGACGCCGGCAGTGGTCAACATCGCGGTGCTGTCCCGTTCCCCCGAACAGGACAATCCGATGTTCCGCGATCCGTTCTTTCGCCGCTTCTTCGGCCTGCCCAAGGAGTCCCGGCCGCAGATGTCGGCGGGCTCCGGCGTGATCGTGGACGCGCTGCATGGCTACGTCCTGACCAACCACCATGTAGTCACGGACGCTCAGCAGATTGTGGTGACGCTGAAGGACGGACGCCGTCTGCCTGCAAAACTGCAGGGCAGCGATGCGGGCACCGATGTCGCGCTGCTCAAGGTCGAGGCCGATGGCCTCAAGGCGTTGGCCCTCGGCGACTCCGATGGGCTGCGGGTCGGCGACTACGTGCTCGCGATCGGCAATCCGTTCGGCCTGGGACAGACCGTGACCTCGGGTATCGTCAGTGCGCTCGGGCGCACCGGCCTGGATATCGAGGGTTACGAAGACTTCATCCAGACCGACGCGTCGATCAACCCCGGCAATTCGGGTGGGGCGCTGATCAACCTCAAAGGCGAGCTGATCGGGATCAACACCGCCATTGTTGGGCCCACCGGCGGCAACGTGGGCATCGGCTTTGCCGTCCCCAGCAACATGGTGCGCGCCGTGATGCAGCAGTTGGTGAGCTACGGAGAGGTTCGGCGCGGCCGCATCGGGCTGACTACTCAGGATGTCACCCCGGAGCAAGCCAAGGCGCTAGGTACCCCAGCGAGCCAGGGCGCGGTCGTGGTCGAGGTGGCAAAGGACTCGCCAGCCGACAAAGCCGGCGTGCGCAGTGGAGATGTAATCGTTGCGGTCAACGGACGCCCGATCCGCGGTTCTGCTGATGTGCGCAACCAGGTCGGCCTGATTCCGGTCGGCGAGGAGGTGGAGTTCAAGGTGTTGCGTGACGGGCGAGTGTTGGCGCTCAAGGCGCGCGTCGAGAAACTGCGACCGCCCTGAAAAGACTCACGGCGAATCCGACTACTACCGGCCCCACTCCCTGTCCTGCAGCGCGCGCCACTGGATCTTTCCGGTCCCGGAACGGGGTAGCGCGTCGATGAATTCGATCAGTCGCGGCACCTTATACGCCGCCATGTGCTGTCTTGCCCACTCGACGATGTGCTCGCCAGTGACGCTACCGCGGGATTCGGGCTTGAGCACTACGAATACCTTCACCGTCTCACCGCGGCGCGCATCGGGAGCGGAGACCACCGCCACTTCCTTGATGGCGGGATGCTTGTACAGCGTCATCTCGAGTTCGGCCGGCCATACCTTGAAGCCCGCCGCATTGATCATGCGCTTGAGTCGGTCGGCGATATAGAAGAAGCCTTCATCGTCGTAGTATCCCAGATCGCCCGTGCGTAAGAACCTGCGGCCATCGATTTCGACGAACGCCGCTCGTGTCGCCTCAGGGTTGTTCCAGTACCCTCGGAAAATCTGCGGCCCGCGCGACACGATCTCGCCGTGCTGGTTTGGCCCAAGCATTTGCAACGTGTCGGGATCGATTACCAGCGACTCGGTGCCGAAAGTCGGAATGCCGAGGCACTGGCTGCGCAGATGTCCGGGTGGATTCATGTGGGTTTGCGAGATGGTTTCGGTCATCCCGTAGGCTTCCATGTAATGGATGCCGCACAGATCGAAGAGCCTTTGCGCTACCGCCTCGGGCATCGAGGAGCCGCCGCCGAAGACATTCTGCAGCGAGGAGAGATCGCGTCCTGCAGTGGACGGGTGCGCGAGGAGGTCGACGACCATGGTGGGCACGTTGGCCCAATGGGTGCACCCGTAACGCTCGATCATGTAACCAGCTGCCTCCGGG
>JBGPPC010000169.1:0-9395 GCA_041488355.1 Gammaproteobacteria bacterium | reverse complement strand
GGCCGATCCCGAGCCGCTACCGGACCTGGCTGGCGCCGCTAACGTCGCCGTTTCCGGCGTCGGCGTCATGCTCGGTGGATATCTGTTCCAGCCTTCTGCACGCAAGCCTCAGATGCCGGCGCTGCTGCTGCTCCACGGGAACCCCGGCAGTGCGGAAGATCTGGAGGCCACAGCCCGTAGCTTGGCCGAGCGTGGCTACGTGGCGCTGGCCCTGAGCATGCGCGGCTTCCCGGGGTCCAATGGCGAAGACGATTGCGGCGCGCGCCAGGCCGACGATGCGGTCGAGGCGCTGCATTGGCTCGCACGCCAGCCCGGGGTGGATCGGAGCCGCCTCGGGATCCTGGGTTACGGGCAGGGAGGGCAGGTAGCCCTGCTGGCCGCCGCGCGGACCTCTCTGCTACGAGCTGTCGTGGCGTATTTCCCCGTCACCGATGTGACGCGCTGGAGCGAAACGACCGCCTACCAGGCCGTGCGGGACTATGTAGCGCGAGTCTGTCAACCGCGTGGGCCGAGCACCGTTTCGCCTCTGTTCCACGCGGCCACGATGGGCGCGCCCGTGCTGCTGATCCACGGGGCCGCGGACGACCGGGTGCCGCCTTCGCAGAGCGAGTTGATGTATCAGGCCCTGCAAGGCAGCAGCCGCCAATCGGAGCTGCACTTGCTGCCCGGGGCCAGACACGAGTTCACGCCCGACGAGCTCGAGGATACCTGGCCCTGGGTCATGGGTTTTCTCGCGCGCAACCAGATGTTGTCGTTGGCCGCGCGCACGCCAGAGCAACAGGCGCGCGTAAACACGTTCGCCGAGCAGGGCTGGGCATCGCGGTTGGGCAAGCGCGGAATCAAAACCATCCGGGAGTTGGGGCCGGTCAAGCGCGAGACCGTGACCAAGGTCCAGAGCCCGCATGTCGACGGGCACATGGATGAGATCCGGGAGTTCTTCCTGAGCGGGCTCTACGTCAAAGCGCTTTTCCCCGGCGGACAACACAACGCCTACCTGCTGCAGGAGGTCGAGATCACGAAGCCGCGCTGGCGAGCAAAATACGGATTGAACGTGGGAACTCCACGCGAAGCGGTGGAGGAGAAGCTCGGTCAACCGGACGCTGAGCAGGAAGGCTTTCTCGAGTACTTCCACTCCATGGGCATCGGCACGGCGCGCATCTACCTCAACGACGAGCGGATCGTGAAGCTCGAATGGGAATTCCGAGCCGATTGAACCGACGCGAGATCGGGTCGCGATCGTATTGAGGCTTGCGGAATTGGCGAACAAAGGCGCGTCGTCCAGGCGAAGGCCGGGACCCAGGCGCATTTGGCCGACAGCCCTGGATTGCGGCTTGGCCGTTCCTCGAAGCCTTTCGCGGCCTGCGCCGCACGGCTTTCGCCGGAATGACTAGCCGTCTATGCAACCTCAAGAAGCGGCCGGAAGGACCATCTGCGTCTGAGTGACCAGAGCCACCAGGCGCCCCGCCTCCGACTTGATCTGGGTCTGCCAGACCATGGTGGTTCTTCCCCGATGCACCGGCGTCGATTCGCCGATGATGCGAGACCCCAGCGGTGCCGCGCTCAGAAAATTGGTCTTCGACTCGATCGTCGTGGTGCGCGCGCCTTCGGGCAGATTCGCAATCGTCGCCACCGCGCCCAAAGTGTCGGCGAAAGCCATGATGGCGCCTCCGTGCAAAACCTCCCCCAGCGTGCACAGGTCAGCACGCACGGTCAGCTCCCCGACCACTTTCTCGCGCGTCACTTCGATGAACTGGATTCCGAGCAGAGCGGGAAGCCGGCCCTCAAATTGTTCCTGGATCGAAGCCGCTATGTCCATGCGAGCGCTCCCTAGAGGGAAACTCTGATCAAGTCTCACAACGCGCGTTGCGTCAGGTGCGGATGACTGCTAGGCGTCGCGACGCAGCTAAGGTAGGTACCTTAGCAAGGCGTGTCGTAGCGCGGAAGAGGGGCCCCCCTGGGGATCTGACCGCGGAGACACGCATGAGGCCGGTGGCGACACGCTTGTGGCCGGCTCCACGGTCGCATCCCCGCAAGCGGGGCCCCTGCTCCACGCTGCACCGGCCCGCAACACAGCAGGCGCCGCACCTGACGCAACCCGATAATATGTCGTCTCTTTCGAGGGACCGAGGCGATTCGGGCCGATGCCTGCGCCGGCTCCTCCTTGTGTAGACCAGCTACACGGCGTCCTCGCCGGCTTGCGCGCCCGCGCAGGGCAGAGCAGGTTCCATCGGGCTTGCCCGATGGATGCGACCCCGGAGTGGGATGCAGCGCCGGGTACACGCGCGTTCTGATTCGCGCCTACACGGTCGCATCCCCTAAAGGGGCCCCTGCTCCGCGTTCCGGCGCGAGGCCCGAATCGCCTCGGTCGCGCATGCGAGACTTGATCAGAGCTTCCCTCGTGGGCTCACTGATCGATCCGAACATAGAGCCGCTTGTTGATCTTTCCCTTGTTCTCGGTGCGCAGAATCGAGAACCTGCCCACTTCCGAGGTAGTGCTCACGTGGGTGCCGCCGCACGCCTGCGCATCGAACCCTTGGATCTCGACCACCCGCACTTGGCCGTGGGAGACGGGTGGTCTCGCGTCTAGCGTCCTGAGTAAATCCTCGCGCTTGCGGAACTCGTCCTCACTGATGTAGTACGCCTTCAGGGCATGGTTGCTTTCGAGGACGGCATTGACTTTCTGCTGCAGTTCCGCAACCAGCGCAGCGGAGAGGCCATCCAGCTTGAAGTCGATCCTGGAGTATTCCGTCGCGATCTGCACTCCCGTAATCCATCCGCCGTAGTCCCGCAACGCGATCGTATTCAGGATGTGAAGAACCGTGTGGTAACGCGTGAGAGCGAGCCGCCGGGTACTGTCGACGGTCAACCTGGCGGGCTGTCCTAGAATGTGAGACGGCGGCGCGATTTTGGCAGTGTGCCAGACGACCTCGTCCGCGTCCGCTTGGGCGGAGATGATTTCGAGCACCTCTCCGCTGTGCACCCGAACCGATCCTTCATCGGGAGGCTGGCCGCAACCGCCCGGATAGAAGCACGTTCGGTCGAAGGCCACGCGATCGCCTTCCACCGCGATGACGCTCGCGTCGGCTTCGAAGCAGTGGTCGTCGTCCAGGTACAGACGCGTGGTGGCTGGCACAACCAGGTGTGGCGCGTGCTACGCAGCGGAAGGAAAGCAGGCCGGGCCCAGCGGTTCGAAGCTCTTGTACGTCAGCACGAACTCCTGATGACCGAGCGCTTCGGATTTCGTCGGCTTGCCATTGGCCACATCGATGAGCAGGTCGTAAATTTCTCGACCTACCTCGTCGAGTGTGGCGCGACCTTCCAGGATGCGGCCGGCATCCACGTCCATGTCGTCCGACATGCGTTTGTACGTCTTGGGATTAGCGCAAACCTTGATGATCGGCGAGACCGCCGAGCCTACCACTGAGCCGCGACCGGTAGAGAACATGACCAAGTGCGCGCCGCAGGCGATCATCTCGGCGATCTCGGCGTTGTCGTTGATATTGGGGAAGCCGAAGCGCACTTCGCCGTCGGGGATCATGTCCATGAGGTACAGCCCGCCGGTGATCGGCACATCGCCCGGCTTGACGATGCCGGAGATGCGCGATTGCCCGCTCTTGGCGTAAGCACCGAGCGATTTCTCCTCAATGGTCGTGAGTCCGCCGTCGGCGTTGCCGGGCGCGAAGCTGGCGTGACCCATCGTCGCATAGTAGCGGGCGGCCTTGCCGACCGTATTGATGATCTCTTGCCCCAGCTCGGGTGTGGCAGCGCGCTGGGCCATCCAGTTCTCCATGCCGATCAACTCGCCGGTTTCCTCGAAGATGCAGGCGGCGTTCTGCTCAACCAGAAAATCGAAGGCGCGCCCCATCGCCGGGTTGGCCGTCAGTCCCGAGGTGGCGTCGGAGCCCCCGCACTTGGTGCCGACGATCAGCTCATTGATGCCCATCTCGGTGCGCGGAGTAGCCTCGAGCTGCGCAAGGGTCTGCTCGATCCAGGCCTGACCCTCGGCGATGCTCTTGCGCGTGCCACCCGTGTCCTGGATCACCACCAGGCGCGCGGGGCGGCCCGATTTGCGGACGGTCTCGAGCAGAGCGCTTTTGTTGAAGCCTTCGCAACCCAGCGACACCAGCAGCGCGGCTCCCGTATTCGGGTGCGTGCACAGGCGCTCCATCATCTTGTGCGAGTAGGCGTTGGGATAGCAGCCCGAGAACCCGATCAGCTGCACACCTTGGCTGCGAAACGGGTGAACGATCTCGCGCGCTACGTGATGCGCGCACTCCACCAGATAACTGACGATGATGCCGTTGCGGATGCCCTTGCGGCCGTCTGTGCGCAAGTAACCGGTGAGCGTCATTTGACCTCCTTGACGAACTGGCGCCCGCCTTCGAGCGTATAGGTGGGCAGGTAGTCGCTGGTCATGTTGTGCGTATGCACGTACTCACCGGCGTCAATGTCGCGGGTGGCCACACCGATGGGCGCACCGTATTTGACGATGCGGCTGCCGGAGGGGATGGGCCGGACTGCAAACTTATGGCCGACGTCGACTCGGGCTCTCAGCCCGATTTTCTGTCCATCCACCTCACGCTGCGTGCCCGCAGGGAGCTCGGCGGTAGCGACCGCTATGTTGTCACCCCGCGCTAGAAGCAGCACGCCCGAAGCGTCGGTCTTCTGAAAGAAAGCCATGCCAACTCCGCCTCATCCGGTGCAACCAGAGGGTGTTACGTTTGCGGAGTTTGCACCCGCAAGAAAGGCTGCGCGCGCATCGCGTGATGCTTCTTGAGCCCCGCTCGGGCATTAGTGTAGCCGTTCCTTCCGTTCGCGGCTTGGCCTCGCGACGTTCGGAAAAACCAGGGGTTTAAAACCAATCAGCGCGTTCGGAAAAGGAGGGAGTCAAAAAAGAAGCGGAGCCCGGAGGCTCCGCGTAAAAGGAAATGAAGGAAAACGCTGATGCTGTTGTTGTGCTCCGTCGGCTAATGTTCCGCCGGCGCCTCCCGAAGCAGGGTGCGATGCGCGTGGAGGAGAGCGCGCGTCACATCCCAATCGGTCTGCCTTCCCCTTCAGTGCCGCCCAACCCATCTCAAGGAGTTTTGTTGTGAAGCCAGTATAGGAGTCAGTCGCGCAAAATCGCAAGTTAAGTATGGTCAAATGTGTGTGAACTATCCGCGATGCGATCAAATCCGTTCAAACACGAGCACATCACGTCAACGCGCTACGACGAATGCGCGCATCTTTGCGTTTCAGAATGTCGGGCTGCAGCCGAGTGCCCAGCCCGGGCCCGTTCGGTGCGGTGATGAATCCGTCTTTCAACGGTGGCAGCTGTGTGACGAGTTTGCCATACCAATCGGAGTAGAAGGCGCGAACGACCTCCTGCACCAGCGTGTTCGTGCAGTTCATGGACAGATGCACGGACGCGGTCAAAAGTATCGGCCCGGTGCAATCGTGGGGCGCGACCGGAAGCTGATAGGTCTCGGCCATGGTTGCGATCTTCTTCGATTCAGTGAGACCTCCGGTCCAGCCCACGTCGAACATGCATACGCTCACCGCACGCTTCTCGAACAGATCGCGAAAGGCCCAGCGTGTACCCAACGTCTCGCTCGCCGTGACCCACACATCGGTGCGGTGGGCGTACTCCGCGATCGCGTCGAGGTTGTCCATCTTGATCGGGTCCTCGTACCAGAAGGGCTGAAACTGCTCGAGGGCCTTGGCGATCTTGATCGCGGTGGGGAGATTCCACAGTGAATGAAACTCGACGTGGATATCCATTTTGTCGCCCACCGCTTTGCGGATTTTCTCGAACGGCTGCATGGCCTTCTTGAGGTCCGCATTGGAGATGTAAGTGCCGTTACTCGCTTCCGCGTATTCGTCGAAAGGCCAGATCTTCATGCCGGTGTAGCCCTCGGACAGCAGCGAAACAGCAAGCTCGTCGGCATACTTCATGAAGCCCACCAGATCCTCGTAGGGTTGGTATCTGCCGCTGTCGCCGGGCATGCCGAAGTTCGCCGTGCCCTGCTCCGACTTCGCGCGTACGTACTGATAGCCCGCGCACGTGTTGTACGCGCGGACCTTCTCTCGGGTGGCGCCGCCGAGCAGCTGATAGATCGGCTGGTTCGTCACCTGCCCGAGGATGTACCACAGCGCAATATCCACTGCCGACCCGGCACGCATCTCGGCCCCCACGCTTTTGAAGCCCAGATAGTTGTAGAGCATGTGGCGGCTGTGCTTGTCGATCTTCAGCGGATCCTGACCGAGCAGATACGGCGCGATGGTCTGATGGACGTGCGCGATGGCGGGCTCGACGGCATAGAACGTCTCCCCGAGTCCGACGATGCCTTCGTCGGTGTGGACGTGCACCCACAGCACATTGGGGTATTCGTCGAGATTGATGGTTTCAATGGCCGTGATTCTCATGGTCGGGTCAGCGTTTGGGTGTGGATGGCGGCAGATTCTACTGTACGTTCGAAGCTTGCCATGAACCGGGGAGAAGTAGTAGGCTTGCTTATCGTAAGCTAGACAACTAAATCTCCCCCTGGCAAGGCGAACCCTTCGCATGCTCCGCGAAGACCTGTCCCGCAATTTCGGTTTCATCCTCAACGACGTCGCCCGTCTGCTGCGCACAACGTTCGATCGGCGCGTGAAATCGCTCGGCCTGACGCGGGCGCAGGGGTGGGTGCTGAATCACCTGTTCCGCAACGACGGCGTCACGCAGTCGGAGCTCGCCGATATCCTCCAAGTGGAAAAGGCCACGCTGGGCCGGCTGCTGGATCGGCTGGAGGCGAAAGGCTGGGTACGGCGCGAACATCATGCAGATGATCGGCGCGCCAAGCGCGTGTTCCTCACAGAAGAAGTGGAACCCGCTTTGAAAGCGATGCGCGCGGCGGCGGCCGATCTACGCCGCGACGCGCTATCGGGTTTGTCCGCGGAGGATCAGGCACGGTTCGTCGATGCCCTTCTCGCTATCAAGGCAAACCTCAACCGACCGGACAACGGGACCAACGGCAACGGTACTGCACGGAGAAAGCGCTGATGGTAGCCGGCCGGCTTAGGAGCTTGTTCAAGCCGCTTCGGTTGCTGCGGATCCTGCTGCTCGTCGTGATCCCAGTCGTGGCCGTATTGACGGGCCTGTACTTGTACGCCCGCGGCGGTCGTGAAGTGGAAACTGAGAATGCCTACGTCAAGCAACACAATCTGGCCGTAAGTGCCGAGGTCTCGGGACGGGTGATCGAGGTCGCGGTCCATGACGATCAGCCGGTTGCCGCGGGAGAATTGCTGTTCAGGATCGATCCGACGCCGTTCGCGATCGCGGTAGCCAAAGCGCGTGCGCAGATGGACGTCGTGCGCACTGACGTGCAATCGCTGCGCGCCGAATACCGCGCAACGCTGCTGGATGCGGCCGCGGCCGAGGACCGCATCAGCTTCCTCGCGCGCCAGCTCGAGCGCCAGGAGCTGCTCAAGGAAAAAGGCATGAGCCGCGCCGATGTCTACGATGAAGCGCGCCACAACCTGGACGCGGCGCGAACCCGACTCCAGAACATCCACGAAAGCACCAACCGAGTGCTGGCGAGTCTGCTCGGCGAGCCGCAGCTGCCGGCCGAGCGGCATCCGAGATTCGCCGAAGCCAAGGCCGCGTACGACGCGGCCACGGTCGATCTCGCACATACGACCGTCAGCGCTCCCACGGCTGCTGTCGTGACCAACATGAAGCTACAGGTTGGCGAGCACGTCGAGAAAGGTGCTGCAATGTTTAGCCTGATCCGCAGCGGACCGGTCTGGGTGGAAGCGAACTTCAAGGAAACGCAGCTCACGCACATGCGTCCGGGTCAGCGCGCCGTGGTGGTTGCCGATGCTTATCCGGATATCGAATGGCCGGCCAAAGTTGCTGCGATCTCAGCCGCGACCGGGGCGGAGTTCGCCGTCCTGCCGCCCCAGAACGCGACGGGCAACTGGGTCAAGGTCGTGCAGCGCCTGCCCGTGCAGGTCGAGGTGGAGCAGGTGCCCGGCCAGCAGCAGCTGCGCGCCGGCATGACCGTGACGGTCACGGTCGATACCGATCGTGAGCGCGGCCTGCCGCGTCCTGTGCAACGGATGGTCGACAAGGGTTGGCTGCCCAGCTTTCTAGAGCCCCAATCCGCGCACGCTCGTAGCGAGAAATGAGTCCTGCGCCATCCGAGATGCCGCGCCACCGCGGGCTCATTACCGCGTCCGTGGTGCTGGGCTCGCTGATCTACTCGATAGACTGGACCATCGGCGTCGTCGCTTTGCCGCATATGCAGGGCACGTTCTCCGCGACGCAGGATCAGATCTCCTGGGTGATCACCTCGTATATCGTGGCCTCCGCCATCATGATTCCGACCGGCGGATGGCTCAGCAAGCGGTTCGGACGCAAGCGCGTATTTGCGTGGGCGCTGATCGGCTTCACAGTAGCCTCGGTCTTCTGCGGTTCCGCCGAATCGCTGGGCGTCGAAGTTCTGGCGCGCGTCGTGCAGGGTATGAGCGGCGCCTATCTCATCCCGCTCTCGCAGGCTATTATTCTCGACACCTACCCGCGGGAAGAGCACGGCAAAGCCATGGCGCTCTGGGGCATGGGTTCGGTGTTAGGTTCGGCTATGGGACCGACCATAGGGGGCTACCTGACCGAGTTCGCGTCCTGGCGCTGGATCTATTACATCAACATTCCCCTGGGATTGATCGCGCTGATCGGTGTGCTCGCATTCGTGCCGGAGACGCGGCGCGACTTGCGTCGCCGCCTCGATTGGTTCGGCTTCCTGGCGCTGGCGCTGGGGGTTGGCGCGCTGCAGATGATGCTCGACCGCGGACAGCGACTGGACTGGTTCGAATCGGGCGAGATCATCGTCCTCGCATGCCTGGGCGGGCTGGGCCTGTATCTGTTCGCCGCGCACACTGCGACGACGCGTGAGCCGTTTCTCGATCCGCGTCTTATCACGAACCGGAAGTTCTTCATCACGCTCGTGCTGATTGCGTTGTACGGATTCCTGACGCTTCCGCCGATGGTGCTGATGCCCGCGTTCCTGGAGCATCTGCGCGGGTACAACGTGGACGCGGTCGGACTGCTGCAATCGCCCAGAGGAGTGGGCATGCTCCTGGCGCTCTTCATCAGTGGCCGCATCACAGGCAAGATCGATCCGCGCATGATCATCGCAGCAGGATTGGTCGGCTTGGCATTCTCGAATTACGAGATGTCGACCTGGACCGACGAGGTCGGTGAGTGGGCGATCGTCTGGACTGGTTTCATGCAGGGGATTGGCGCGGGGATCATGCTGGTGCCGATCCAGGTCATCGCGTTTCCATCGCTCGCGTCGAACCAGCGGACGGAGGCCACGTCGGTTTTCAACCTGGTGCGAAGTCTATTCAGCAGCGCGGGCGTATCGGTGATGCTTACG
>JBGPPC010000168.1:0-9418 GCA_041488355.1 Gammaproteobacteria bacterium | reverse complement strand
TTGCGCACGGCGTTGCGTTAATTATCTGTGTGGCTTTGGCAGAGTTCGCTTGGAACGCGCCATAGTTGATAGCCGCCGCGGAAGAAATCGCACCGGCGACGCCTTGGGTTGAAGCGGTCAAGGCCTCCTGCGTCAGGTCAATGAACTTCGGCAGAGCAACGGCCGCCAAAATTCCAAGAATCACGATCACGACGATCAGCTCAATCAGCGTAAAGCCTTTCTGCACACTTCTCATACATGTCTCCACAGGGGTAGAAGGGGAACGCAAAAGAGAGTTCTGTTTGAACGCCATAGCCCCAGAAAGCAGCAAGCATGCCAATCAGAGGTCGACGCGATTCGTACGCGGCCTCGCCGCTCAGGAGCAATTGGCCCGGTCGGTGACGTTGGAGGGATCAAGCGAGTTGGTATAGATCGGTGACGAACCGGCCGCAGCTTCTTGATAGACGACCGCGCAATTGGGGTGACCGCCATCGGTGGAGATGCGAATCTGGTTCACACCCGCCACGCCGGTCACGGCACCGACGTTGTAGTCGGGCGCGGCGATGCCGGCAGCCGGCGCGATGGATGCGGCAGCAGGGTAGCCGTTGACCATATTGATGATCACGCCTTCCATCACCACCGCGGTGCTGGGCGCGAGCCCCTGGGTCAACTGGATCGAGCGCGCCAGAGTAGCGGCCGATTTAATCGAGCCGAGCGCACCGTTGATCTTGGCGATACGCGCATCGATCTGCAGCGCGGCGAACTTGGGCAGCGCGATCGCGGCCAAGATCCCGAGTATGGTGATCACCACGACCAACTCGATCAACGTAAAGCCCCGGGCTTCAACTCTCATTTCGCTCTCCTCGTACCATTGCATCGATAAAGTCTCGCGCCCAGAGCTTCTCAATCGCCCCCGGGCCTATCCCGATGTCCGGGACTCAAAACCAGTGGTAGGGCTCCACCGGAACCAGCTGCATTCCGATCACCATGCTGTCTTTCGCGGCGACGCCCTCGGGGCGTACCAGCTTTACGCGCCAGCGCACGCATGTGCGTCCACCCGAAGCGGCCCGGAAATTTCGATCAAGATTCACTACATATACAACCTCGGCGCTCAAGCGGTCGAAGTACCAGCTTCCCTTTGCCAGTTGCGCGGGAACGTTCCCGTCGAATTCGCCCCGATATCCGACCAGAGGCCGGTCCACCCTTCCCATCGGGTTTTCGCGTGCGATCTCGGGGTGACCCAAGGGCCGGTTGCGTGCGATGAGGTCGCCGATGTGAACCTGCCGCGCCAGCTTGAGGTGGTTCGCCTCCAACTCCATCACCGCCTTCTCCGCCGCTTCCTGGTAGTACAGCAACCGTTCGAGCAACAGCCCCGCGAAAACCGCAATCAGCGCGATGCAGACAACAAGCTCCACCATGCTGAAGCCACTGGTCCGACATCGAGCTTCGACCACTGTATGCGGCATCTGCGCTTGGTTGCACGTCGCCCTGTCCGTGGCTGCCCGCTAGCTCCCGCGGCCGAACGCGGCGCGCCCCAGGTCCCAGATGGGCAAAAACACGCCCAACGCGAGAATCAGCACCAGCACGCCCAACAGCACGATCAGGACCGGCTCGATCTGAGCGCTCAGCGTCTTCAGTTCGTAATCAGTCTCGCGGGTGTACATATCGGCCACTTCGTCCATCATGTCGTCGAGCGATCCCGACTCCTCGCCGACCAAAATCATCTGCAGCGCCACCGGCGTAAACGCACCAGACGCAATCGCGGTACGCAGCACACTCTCGCCTCGCTCGACGCCTTCTCGCATCTTCTCGATGCGCTCCGCCAGATACGCGTTGTCCACAATCTGCGCGACCAAGGTGAGACTCTGGACCGCGGTGACGCCGCTGCGGATAGCCAGCGCGAAGCTGCGCGCGAAGCGCGCCAGCGTCGCTTTGAGAATGATTTTTCCGGCGATCGGGATGCGCAGCTTCAAGCGGTCCCACCGGTAGCGTCCATCCGTTGTACTCAGCCAGAGCTTGAAGGCGAAAATCGTCCCCAGCACCATTGCCAGCATGACCCACCAGTAGCTGACCATGAAGTTGGAGAAGCCGATCAGCCATTGCGTGATAGTCGGAAGCCTCGCTCCGAAGCCTTGGTAGACCTTGGCGAAGGCAGGGATCACGAACAGATTGATCACGGCTATGGCAACAGTCATGACCACGATGACAAAGGTCGGGTAGCGCAGCGCGGATTTCACCTGCACGCGCATATGCTCCTGAAACTCCAGGTGCTCGAACAGCCGCAGGAAGATTTCCTCCAGGCGGCCGGTGGTCTCACCCACATAAACCATCGCTGCATAAAACGGGGAGAACGCACTGCCCTGCCGCCGCATCGATGCCGACAGGTCTCTGCCGCTTTCCAGATTCTCGCGCACCCCCTTGAGCGTCTGCTTGAAGCTGGGGTTGATACTGGATTCTTGCAGACCCGCGAGCGCGCGCAAAATCGGCACACCGGCCTTCAGGAGGGAATACATCTGACGGCTGAACAGCATCAAGTCGATCGCTGTGATCCTCGGCTTGCGCAGTACGAAGCCACCACCTCCGCTTTCGGTCGGAATGCTGGTTTCTCCGATCTCCACCGGCGTCACACCGCTGCCGAACAGTTGAGCCGCTACCGCGCCGCTGTCGATCCCTTCCAAGACACCTCGTACTAGCTCGCCCCGGGAGTCTCGTGCCTTGTACGCGAAATGAGCCATGCCCGCTTAATCTTCCAGCTGCGAAGAAACCTTCATCGCTTCCTCTACGCTAGTGCGCCCCGCGCTGGCGAGAGTGGCGGCATGGCGGCGCAACGTGTGCCCGTGCATCTGTTTGCGTGCGATCTCCATGAAGCGGGACGGATCGTCGGAATTCGCCGCCTCGACTACGGGGCGCGTCATTTCCAGCATCTCGTACACGCCTGTGCGGCCAAGATAACCGGTGTTGTTGCACTGAGAGCAGCCGACACCTTTAAGATATTTGTAGCTCTCCACCGATTCGCCGAGCTCGTGGCGCAACCACTCGCGCTCGGACGGCAGCAGCTGATGTTCCTCCAGGCAGCTCTCGCAGAGCAGTCGTACCAGGCGCTGCGCCAGAACCAGATGCAGCGACATAGCCACCATGTAGCGCGGAGCACCCATGTCGAGCAGCCGGGTCGGCGTGCTGATCGCGTCGTTGGTGTGTAGGGTGGACAGCACCATGTGGCCGGTCATGGCCGCGCGCAGGCCCACTTCGACCGTCTCCTGGTCGCGCATCTCGCCGACCAGAATTACGTCCGGGTCCTGGCGCAGGGCCGAACGCAGAATCCGTCCGAAGCTGAGGTCGATCTTTTCTTGAACCTGCACCTGGTTGATGCGCTGCAGGCGGTATTCGACCGGGTCCTCCACGGTGATAATCTTGCGCTCCGCCGTGTTGATCTGTTCCAACGCAGCGTACAAGGTGGTCGTCTTGCCACTGCCTGTCGGTCCGGTTACCAAGACCATGCCGCTGGGCCTGTGCACCACGTCGCGTACCCGGGCCAGAATCTCTGGTGGCATGCCCAGGCGCTCCAGGCCTAGCAAACCGCTGCTGTGATTCAGCAAACGCATTACCACGGACTCGCCGTACTGCGTTGGCATAGTCGATATACGCACGTCGATCTGGGCGTTGCGGACACGGATGTTGAATCGTCCATCCTGGGGTAGCCGTTTCTCGGAGATGTCGAGTCCGGAGGTAAGCTTGAGCCGCAGCACGAGAGCCGGAGCGATCTTCGGGTCGGCCTCTGTCTGCACGTGCAGCACCCCGTCGATGCGGAACCGGATGATGAGCCGGGTCTCCTGCGGCTCGATATGAATGTCGGAAGCCCTGACGCCAACCGCATCCTCGAACACCGTCTGCAAGAGCCGAACGACCGGGGCATCCTCGACTGTCGTCCCCAGACCGAGCGCGGAGAAATCGATGCCTCCGTCACCGATCTCCTGGCCCAGTTCCTGGGCGAGGCCGGTGATTTGTTCGGTGCGTCGGTAGACGCGATCGATGGTTTGAACCAGGACGCTCTCGGTGACGACGGCGAGCTGGATGTCGCGCTTGAGGACACGGGCGATCTCGTCGTAAGCGAACAGGTCGGTTGGATCCGCCATCGCCACGCGGTAGTAAGAAGAACCGTCCTCCAGCACAATCGCACGGAAGCGGCGGGCCTGCGTTTCGGGCAGACGCATCGCAACTTCGGGCTTGAGCGAAAAGTGCTTGAGGTTGACGAAAGGAACCTGGAGCTGGCGCGCCAGCGCAGTGGAGATCTGGTCTTCGGACACGAATCCCTTCTCCACGAACACACGGCCGAGCTTGCGGCCGCTCTTGCGCTGTTCGTCGAGGGACTCCTTCAGCTGTGCCTCTGTCAGCAGGCCCTGCTGCAATAGAATCTCGCCCAGTCGGACCTTTTCTGGTCTCGGCATCGCGCCCTCAAGCCTTGGAATTCGGAACCCCGGTTTAGCTAGGTTCTAATAATCGTCCCGTAGACGATTGATCTTTAGGAATGTTTCCTACAATCTTGCGCTTCGATGTTTCACGTCGTCCTGTACCAGCCTGAGATACCCCCGAACACAGGGAACGTGATCCGCCTGTGTGCCAACACCGGCGCTCAGCTCCATTTGGTCCGGCCGCTTGGGTTCCGCTTAGCTGACCGGGAGTTACGACGGGCCGGCCTGGACTATCACGAATACGCCGAACTGCGGGTACATGAAGACTGGGAAGCATGCTTGGCGGCATTGGCTGGTCACCGCCTGTTCGCCTTCAGCTCGCATGCCAGTCAGCGCTTCGACGCTGTGGGGTTCGCAGCCGGGGATGCTTTCCTGTTCGGGCCGGAGACTCGTGGGTTGCCGGCGGACGTCCTTGCAGGATTCGCGCCTGATCGGCAGTTGAGGGTGCCAATGAAGCCCGGCAACCGCAGCCTAAACCTGTCGAACGCGGTGGCCGTGGTCGTCTACGAAGCCTGGCGGCAGGCTGGGTTCGCGGGCAGCGATTGAACCCGCCTCGCCGAAATTTCTTGGTCGCTTGCTAGACCCGGTGCTCGGGCTTGGGATCGCGTGATAGCAACTGATCGACTGCCGCCTGGGGCGAGAGGCGCCCGTCGAGCACCTCGCAAACGACTGAGACAATGGGCATTTCGGCGGAAACCTCGCGCGCCAGCTTGAGCACCTCTCGGGCGCTGTGCACGCCCTCCGCGACGTGACCTAGTTCTTCGAGGATCTTCGGCAGGGGCTGCCCCGCCGCCAATCGCAATCCGACTTGGCGGTTTCGAGACAGACTGCCGGTGCAGGTCAGGATCAGATCACCTAAGCCCGACAAGCCCATGAAGGTCTCGGTGCGGCCACCCAGCCCTGTGCCTAGCCGCGTCACCTCTGCGAGCCCACGGGTAACGAGCGCGGCGCGCGCGCTCTCACCAAAGCCCAGCCCATCAGAGATGCCAGCAGCGATGGCGATGACGTTCTTGACGGCAGCGCCTACTTCTACGCCGGTCAGGTCATCACTGGAATAGATGCGCAAACGCCGGCTATGCAGTTCGCGCGCTATGCGCGCGGCGAATGCCGCATCGGAGGCCGCGAGAGTCAGCGCCGCCGGGACGCCCCGCGCCACCTCCTGCGCGAAGCTGGGGCCGGACAGCACCCCACGAGGCACTTCGTCGTCCAGTTCCTCGGCCGCCACCTGATGAGGCAGCTTCGAAGTCCCTGCCTCGAAGCCTTTGCACAGCCAGATCGTCGGCAGCGGCCTGCCAACCGCAGCTACTTCGCGCAAAGTAGTCCGCAGGCCTGCGACGGTGACGCCGAGAATGGAGAGCTCAGCGCTGCCGCACGCAGCGCGCACATCGCTAGCGAGGTACAGCGAGTCAGGTATGGAGATGCCGGGGAGATAGCGCAGATTCGTGCGGCTCGCCCGCATCTGTTCGCATTGTGCCGGGTTGCGAACCCACAGCGTCACCTCATGCCGCGCGCCGAGCGTCACGGCGAGGGCGGTGCCCCACGCCCCCGCGCCCAGCACCGCGAGCTTCATAAACCCCAGACCTGGGTGATCCGGATATAGCCCGTGACGCCATCGTGATGCCTGACCTGCGCCCAGTTGTCAGCAGTCTCGATCACCTCCAGCAGGCCGTCCTGCTCGACGATGAAGACCACGGGGGCGTTCTCGTCTGGGGTCCGCCGGACCTCCGCACGCGCTACCTTGACCATTACTGAGCGTTGCGTCGACAGATTCTTCGCCTCGATCCACGCCAACTCCCCCGAGGCGTCGCGCACTTTGAGCCACGTGTCGAGCGTAACAACTACCTCGACCGGGTAGCCCTGATTGAGAATGAAGAGCTTGCGCGCCTTCAGCGACGGTGCGTCGTACAGCACGGCTGCAGGTGGCGCGACCGAACGGAACTCGAGGGCGAGAGCGTGTGCACCGACAAGCAGGCCCAGAATCAGGAACGCGGTCCGGGCCATGCGCTTGCTCCCAGTCTCCGATCCTGGAGAATGGCTAACGCTTGCTCCCAGTGGAGACGGCATTTGCTCTACTGAGTAGTTGCCGGTGCCGGTTGCGCCTGCTGCATCCGCTGCTGGTAAAGCAACTCGAAGTTGACGGGGGCCAGCAGGAAGGGAGGAAAGCCTGCGCGCACGATCGCATCCGAAACCGCTTCTCTGAGATAGGGGAAGAGGATGTTGGGGCAGGTCACTTCCAGGACCGGCTCCACGCTCTCGCGCGGCAGATTGCGCACTTGAAAAATCCCGGCCTGCTGCGCCTCGACCAGGAACACCGTCTTATCGCCGAGCGTCGCCGTGGTGGTGACCGTCAGCACCACCTCGTAGTGACCATCTTGAAGCGGCGCAGCGCGCGTGCCGAGTTGGATGTCGACCTTGGGCGCTTCGCGTTCCAGGAAGACTTGGGGGGCGTTGGGAACCTCGAGAGATAGATCCTTGACGTAGATCTTCTCGATCGTGAACAACGGTTGCTGCGCCTGCGCTTGTTCCCGCTCTGCCGCCATGCTCGCCTCGTATCCACGAAAACAGCGATTCTAGCCCATGCGCAACACCATCAGCGGCTGGATTCGCAACGCCTACCGCACGGATGGGTCTGCCCGCCGCGCAAGCGCTACACGGCTTGGCCCTAGGCCGTCTCAACCTCGCAGCAGCGGGTCTAGCCGACCGGCGCGATCCAACGCCGACAGGTCGTCGAACCCTCCGATGTGGATCTCGCCGATGTAGATCTGCGGCACAGTACGCCGTCGCGTGCGCTTCATCATCTCAGCGCGTCGCGCCGGATCGAGGTCGACACGGATCTTCTCGATGTCTTCCACGCCCTTGGCCTGCAGGAGGCGTTCGGCCATGCTGCAGTATGGGCAAAACCCAGTGATGTACATGCTCACCTTGCACGGCATTGCCTAACCGTCCTTCTCGATGGGCATACCGGCCTGTTGCCACGCAGCCATACCTCCGGACAGCGCGACAGCCTGGGCGAAACCGTCCTTGAGCAAGCCACCGCAGGCCTGCGCCGAGCGGCTGCCGGTCTGGCACACGAGAAGCAGCGGTTTGGTTTTCAGCTTCTCCAGCTCCTTCACGCGCTCATTGATCCGGTCGACAGGGATATTGCGCGCGTGCGGGATGCGCCCGCTCTTGAACTCGTTCGGCTCCCGTACGTCCACTATCACCGCATCCTTGCGGTTGATCAGCTGCACTGCTTCCGCCACGCCGACTTCTCGGCCGCGGGAGAACAGCTTGGCTATGGTCGGCCAGATGAACAGCGCACCGCTCGCTACGGCGATCATGACCAGCCAGATGTTCTTCTGTACGAACTCTACGATTGCGTCGTTCAGTTGCCACCTCCGTCAATAGGTTTGTCGTGAATCGGCTTCTGCGCGTACTCCAGCAACGGGCGCAGCTCGGCGAGTCCGTCCTCGACCCGGCGCTTGACCACCAGGGTGGCGGAGTCGCGTAGTTCGGGAAAAGAGGCGATCGCCAGGTCCCATTGCCGCCGCGCCGCGGCCTGGTCGCCGCGCAGTGCCAGTAGCATCGCCTGGCGATAGGTCACGTCATCGATCGGGAATTGCAGCATCGCCCGACCGTTCACGGCCAGCTTGTCGGCGAGGTGGTCGGGGTCGACGCTGATCGTGCGAGCCAGCCCGAGCTCCACGTATTGTGCCAGCAAGGACCCGCGGTGAACCTCCATGAGCGCGTCCTTCGCGTGACGGTTGAGTTCTGCGGACGCGTGCATGTAACGGTACCGGAAGGCCAGGAAATTCTCCAGCACCAGATAATCGCCAAACAGCTGTCCAGTCACCAACCACCCCAGCGCCAGGACCCCAACCAGGACCAACCGACCAGTTCGCCCTCCCTGGCCAAGGCGCAATGGCAAGGCGCGCGGCTCGCCTAGTCCCAAGACCACGGCGGCGACACCGAGGAAGAACGCGTACCACAGGGGATACTCGAGCATGCTGTGCACGCCGAGCACCAGGACGATCGCCCAGATCCACCAGTGCGCCGGCGTACGCGGCTGGCGCACCAGCCCGGCGATCCACAACACAGCAAGGACAGTCAGCAGAGTGAATCCCGTCAACCCAAATTCGGCGAGCACATGCAGGAGCAGGTTATGTGCGTGATCGGTGAAGCCGAGCATGCGCGGCTCCGGCATCTGGGCGTTAAGAGCGAAATGGTGCCACCCGAACTGACGGACACCGATGCCGAGAAGGGGTGAGTCGAGGAACATCAACAAGGCGGCCTTCCAGATGCGTGGACGCTCCTCGGCGATGATCTCAGCCGAGCCGAGACGCGACGGGGCAGTCGGCGTGTTGGGTTCAAGCAGCAGCTTGTCGAGCCACGGCAGAAGCAAGCAGGCCACCAGTGCCAATGAGCACAGAACGAGGAGTCGGCGGTTGGTGCGGGAGCGATCCAGAGCCCAGAAGGTGCCCGACAACGCTATCAGGCCGGCGAGATACACCCAGGCGCTGCGTGAGCCAGTCAGATTGAGTACGTAAGCTAAAGCCAACGTCGCAGGTGCTGCCCATCGCAGCGGAAGCTTGTCAGTCGCGTACAAGAACGCGCCGGACGCAAGGCCCAGTACGAGATAGTTGGCGAGCTGGTTGGGCTGCCCCAGGTTGCCCCATACCCGGTCAGGCGAGCGCGGCATCATCAAGCGCCCCAGGACGTCGCTGTCGATGTGCTGAGCCCACGCAATGAACGCGCTGAGCAGAGCACCCGCCAGAAGAAACCAGGCCAGCATCCCCGCGACGCGAGCGAGCCCCAACTCTCGACGGAGCAGCCCGCCGAGCATGACCAGACCTGTCGCCCACAGCAAGTAGAGCGCAGCAAGCAGCCCGACCTGGTGGAAGGGCAGCCGCCCCAATACCATCTGCAACACGATCAGCCCGGTAAAGCCCAGCGGAAGCAGCGCCACGCGCGGAAGCTCCAACCGGCCTGCG
>JBGPPC010000167.1:0-9452 GCA_041488355.1 Gammaproteobacteria bacterium | reverse complement strand
TCCGCTTTCGGTCATGAATCCCCAAGGCGTTCCATTCAGAAAGATCGTGTTCCAGAACAACAGCACGTCGAACCTGACTTTCTATGTCGACAGAGTTCAACTCATCAACCGAACCGCCTCGACTACGCCCGCGCCCGCGCCGGGCCCTCAGCTACAGAGCTGCGCCGGCATCATGCCCCTGGGCGACTCGATCACGCTCGGGGTAAACGGCGGATATCGCAACAACCTGTACACGGGGCTGCAGCAGAACAACTGCGGCGTCGATTTCGTAGGCACGCAATTCGACGTCAACACGCGTGTTGCCGACAAAGACCACGAGGGGCACCCCGGGTTCACCATCGGCGATATCGCGAACAGCGTCAACGCCTGGCTGGCCTCGACGCAACCGAACGTCATTCTGCTGATGATCGGCACCAACGACACCGCGTGGTGGACAAACGAAGACGCCACCGGAATCGGCGCACGCCACGATGCCCTCATCGACCAACTCAGGGCGGCACGCCCCAACGCCTGGATCTTCGTGGCGTCGATTCCGCCCCAGACCTCGGTCCTGATCCACGGCAAGCCCGATGGCAACGCCACCACGACGTCGGTCGATCGCGCGGTGTTGACGCAGCAGCTCGACGCTGTCATTCGCGGCAACGTCGCTACCCGGGTCGCGGCGGGCCAGCGGGTGCGCTTCGTCGACGTCAACTCCGTGCTGACGACGGCTGATCTCTACGACGGTATTCACCCGACCGAGGCGGCGCACGCCAAGGTCGCGCAAGTATTCCTGGACTGGATACGCGCTGTGCTCGGTTTTGTGCCTACGCCGTAGCAAAGACGGCGCCAATGCGATTTCATCGCGGCGCAAATCGAGATAGATCGACTCTCAGGGAGAGCTCCGATGAAGACGGTGATCGACAGGCCTGTTTGTCGCGCGTTCCGGGCGGCCATCACAGGAAGCATTCTGCTGAGCGTGCTCGCAGCCTGCAGCGGCGGCGGAAGCGCGGGCGTAGGTCTTGCCGGCAGTAACGCAGGCGCGCCCCCGGGGGCGACCGCGAACCCTACGGCCGCCGGTTACTTCGTGCAGTCGGGGAAGGTCTTCGACGCGAGCGGGCAGGAAATCCAGATCCGCGGTGTGAATCACCACGGCTTCAATTCCCTGATCCTGCAGCCCCAGTTCCTGTGGGCGATGGGCTGGAAAGAGCAGATCGCCCAGATCAAGAGCCTGGGGTTCAACGCGATCCGCGTGCCCTTCGTGCCCGACACGCTCTACAACACCACTGCGGTCAATGTACTGAACTACGTCGACCCCAATCTCAATCCGGAGCTGATCGGCAAGACTCCGCTGCAGGTTCTCGACCTGTGGATGGCCGAGGCCGACCGCCAGGGCATGTACGTTCTGCTCGACTTCTACAGCGTGTCGAAGCAGACGCAGTACCCGACGTGGTTTGTGTCCAACCCGGCCGACTTCAATCTTGTCTATAACCAGCAGGCCTACACCAGGGAGAACTGGGCGCGCGACCTCGTGTTCGTCGCCCAGCGCTACGCCGGCCTGAGCCACTTCCTCGGCCTCGATCTGTACAACGAGCCTCATGACGCGGTGCGCTGGAGCAGCGGAGACGCGAACGTCACCAACCCGGTGTACTTCTGGAAGGAGGCGGCGGAATTCGCCGCGGCGGCGGTGCTGGCGGCCAACCCCAATCTGCTGATCTTCGTCGAGGGCAGCAACGGCAACTACGACGGCATCGAGAACTCGAACCTGTCGATGAACTGGGGCGAGAACTTTCAGCCCGAAGCCTACAAGCCGCTCAACATCCCGGCCGACAAGCTGGTGCTGGCGCCGCACACCTACGGGCCGGACGCGTTCATGAAGGCCTCGTTCAGCGCGGCCAACTTCCCGGCCAATCTGCCGGCGGACTGGGACACGCTGTTCGGCCAGTTCACTGCGGCGCATGCGGTGGTGATCGGCGAATTCGGCGGCTACTACGGGACCGGACCGAGCGGGCAGCAGGACGTCGTCTGGCAGAACGCCTTTGTGCAGTATCTGCAAGGCAAGGGCATGAGCAACAGCTTCTACTGGTGTTACACCCCCAACAGCGGCGGTACCGGCGGCATCCTCGACGACAACCTGAACGTGCGCCAGGACAAGATGACCCTGTTGCGCAAACTCTGGGGAATGGGGCAGTAGGGCTTGTACCCGCTCTTGATCCTTCCGGATTGATGTGCAATCACAGCGAGGACCTCATGAACGTCACAAAAAAGAGTCTTGCCTATCGGACGTTTCAGACGATCGCGGGAAGCCTAATTCTTTGCGCGCTGGCGGCCTGTGGCGGCGGTGTTAGCGTCGGTAGCAGCATCGGTAGCAGTGGGAGCGCAAGCGGAAGTGGAGGTGGCGGAAGCCCAACCCCGCCTGCGCCGGGTGCTCCGCTTCAAAGCTGCGCCGGCATCATGCCCCTGGGCGACTCGATCACGCTCGGGGTGAACGGTGGATATCGCAACAATCTGTATACAGGGCTGCAGCAGAACAACTGCGGCGTCGATAACGTGGGCACGCAGTTTGACCCAAACACACGCGTGGCCGATAAAGACCACGAGGGGCACCCCGGGTTCACCATCGGCGATATCGCGAACAGCGTCAACGCCTGGTTGGCCTCCACGCAACCGACCATCATTCTGCTGATGATCGGCACCAACGACACCGCCTGGTGGACCAACGAAGACGGCACCGAAATCGGCGCACGCCACGATGCACTGATCGACCAGCTCAGGGCAGCACGTCCCGATGCCTGGATCTTCGTGGCGTCCATTCCGCCCCAGACCTCGGTCCTGATTCACGGCAAAGCCGATGGCAATGCCGCCACGACGACCGTCGATCGTGCGCTCCTCACCGAGCAGTTCAACGCGGCGGTTCGCGGCAATGTGGCTATCAGGGTTGCGGCAGGACAGCGGGTGCGCTTCGTTGACGTCAACTCCGTGCTGACGACGGCGGATCTCTACGACGGTATTCACCCTACCGAAGCGGCGCACGCCAAGGTCGCGCAGGTATTCCTGGACGGGATACGTGCTGCGCTAGGTTCCTGATCAACGCCGCCCGCGTAACTCAGCCAGCCGGCATTGATCAGCCCAGGCCGGTACCGGCTGATGTCGCAGGTTCCATGTCCGCGTCGTGTTGCGGCGAGCCGGCCGCGGGGGTGTGGCGGCGTATGAGGCGCTTGCCGAGCGCGATCCCAGGCCGTTCTATGATGGCATAGGTGAGAGAAGAGCCCAGCAGCAGCAGGCATGCGCAGACGAGGCCGATCGCCCAATACTCCTGCGGCGAGGCCATGGCGAAGGTTCTGACCGGTGCGACCGCAAAAACGCTGGTCAAGACCAAACCTTGCATCAAGTACAGGCTGTAACTGATGTTTCCCAGGCGACGCGCGGGCGTCGTCGTGAGCAGACCAAATATCGACGCGCCCGAGCACACGAGATAGAAAAACAGTGCCAGCAGCATCGCGGTCGTTGTTCCGTAACCGCTGCGTGACGTTGCAAAGATGACCGCAAGGCATGCGAGCGCTGTCGCCGAGGACACGTTTTGCGACATTCTCAGTTTCACGTTCTCATGCAAGAGCGAAGCGACCGCCATGCCGCTCAGGAACAGGACGGCAAATCCCATCGCGTCTGCATTCAGCAGCACCTTCCCGGCGAGACATAGCGCGAGTGCGCCGAATACGAATATCAGGTGTGTTCTGCCGCGGGCGAAATACGCCGTCGCAATGAGCGAGGCATAGAACGCCCATTCGTACGAAATCGTCCACGTCACGCCGGCGAGCACGTGCGAGGCCTGGTAGCCGTTGACATCGGGTTGCATATTCATCACGCCAAGGGCCAGCCATTGAATGACGGAGCCTGCAACGGCGTGCGCTGGCTCGAGCAGCCGAAAGCCCGTTCGTGCGAAGACTATGCATAGCATGACCAGCACGACGAACAGATACATGGGACCGATCCGGAAGAGCCGGCCGATATAGAGCGCGCGCCAGCGTGGGTGCCCTCGCGTGCGCAGCATTTGTCCCCAAAACAGAAAGCCGGTAATCATGAAGAACAGGGAAACCCCGACCGGCCCAAGCAGTGCGTAGAAGCGGGAGTCCGGCAACTCCCAAACGCCGGTCTCGATGAACCGGTGTGTCACCAGCAGGTGGAAAATGAATACGCCAAGCGCCAGGAAACCGCGAAGTCCGTCGATCGCGGCATAGCGCGTGCGCGGGCCGGGTGCGGTGTCTATAAAGCGAAACAGGGGCAATGCCGCGAGTCCGATGACGGCCGTCATAAGAACGAAGTACGCCCAAACGGCGTTGAGGTTCATGTCATTCGCCCATAGTCGCAGCGGTTCCCGCGCGATAGTGTTTCATCAAACCGAATGCGCTTCTGTTCGCTAGGGCACTTTTCGTCCGGTTGTGTACGAAACCGCACAGACCGGATGGTGCACCGCGACTAACTTCAGGGGAGCTCGAGCTGACGGTGGGAATCCGTAGTGACTGGAGAAGGAATGGTGCGCCCCAAGGTGATCGTGTTTCGGACAATGCTGTGGTGGGCCTTGTCGGGCGCCTTTGCCTGGGCGGGCCCGTCGTCGGAACCGGGTGGCCAGCTTCAGAACTGTACCGGTATCATGCCCTTGGGCGACTCGATCACGCTCGGCGTGAACGGCGGATACCGCAACAACCTGTACACGGGGCTGCAGCAGAACCGCTGCGGCGTCAGCTACGTGGGCACGTTGATTGACCCCAACACGCGCGTTGCGGATCAGCACCACGAGGGGCACGCGGGACTCACCATCGCCGATATCGCCGGCCGTGTCGACGCCTGGGTGGCTTCGACGGAACCCGGCATCATTCTGCTCATGGTCGGTACCAACGACACCGCTTGGTGGACGAACTCGGACGCCGCCGAAATCGGTGCGCGCCACGACGCACTGATCGACCAGCTCAGGGCGGCTCGCCCCAATGCCTGGATCTTCGTGGCGTCCATTCCGCCCCAAACCTCGGTCCTGATCCACGGCAAGCCCGATGGCAACGCCACCACGAGGTCGGTTGATCGCGCGGTGTTGACGCAACAGCTCGACGCCGTCATTCGCAAGAATACGGAGGTCCGAGGGGCTGTGGGCCAACGCGTGCGCTTTGTCGACGTCAATTCGGTATTGAAGATCGCGGATTTGTACGACGGTATTCATCCGACCGAAGCGGCGCACGCCAAGGTCGCGCAGAAATTTCTGGAGAGCATACGTGGCGCGCTCGGTCCGACATCGACCGCGGCGACCGGTAGGTAGAGGGTGCTACCGTAAATGCAGTTCCAGGAATTTCAGGCACGGCGGCACTTCGGCTCGCTGGATGGTCTGAGGTGCCTCAGCATTCTGGCCGTGATCTGGCACCACACGGGCGGCCGGGCCTTTCCGGACTCCATCCTGCTCCAGCACGGGCCTTATGGCGTATCGCTCTTCTTCGTCATCAGCGGCTTTCTGATCACGACGTTGCTCCTGCGCGAAAAACGGCGCACTGGCGGCATAGGCATGAAGAACTTCATCGTCCGTCGAACTCTGCGGATCTTTCCTTTGTACTATACCGTGCTGCTTGTCTACACGCTCCTCGTGCTGGCGCTCGAGTACTCGTCGCTCGAGGGCCAGGGTTTCCTCTCGAATCTGAAGTACTACGCTACGTACACCTCGAACTGGTTCGTGCCGCTGACCGATGGGCGCGTGATCTTCTACTTCGCCTGGTCGCTCGCCACGGAAGAACAGTTCTATCTCGTATGGCCCTGGGTGGAAAAATTCCTCCGCCCGATGCTGGCCGTTCCGCTCATGGCGCTCGTTGTTGCGGCATCGATTTATTGGAACGTTCTGGCCTTTGCCGCCGTCGGCCTGGGAGTGCTGCTCGCGCATCTCCTTGACTCGCCGCGTGGACATGCGCTCGCCTGGCCCCTTCTTCGCTGGCGCTGGGCCGCGCCGTTACTGTTGCTCGTGCTCCTGGGCGTCATGGCCTGGCCGCCGGCGGGGGACGTGGCGCCACTAGCTGTAATGGCCTTGCTAGTCGGAGCCGCCGTGATCCGGGAGGATCATTGGCTGCGTCCCCTATTGACCCAGCATATCGTGGTGAAGATCGGGCAGATCAGCTACGGCATGTATCTCATGCACATGCTGGCCTACAACGTGGTCAAAAAAGCGCTGCTGACCTTGGGCGGACTGGGCAACGACCACTGGGCCCTCGTGTTCGGTTTGACGGTGTTGGTAGCCTGCGGCGCGGCGTTCCTGAGTTACCGGTATTACGAGAGCATCTTCCTTCGAATGAAGCACCGCTATGCTTCCTGAAAGGCATTGGGCCTGCCGGGGTAAGCGACGGGGGAAAGAGTAGTGTGTTTCAAGGCGATCGTCCTCCGGGGCATTCTGTCATGCGCGTTATCGAGTGTTGCTGCGTGCGGCAATTCTTCGTCCGGTTCGGACCTTCAGCTTCAAAGCTGTGCCGGCATCATGCCCCTGGGCGACTCGATCACGCTCGGCGCGAACGGCGGATATCGCAACAATCTGTATACGGGTCTGCAGCAAAACAACTGCGGCGTCGGTTACGTTGGCACACTATTCGACCCGAACACGCGCGTTGCCGACAAGACCCACGAGGGGCACACCGGGTTCGCCATTGGCGATATCGCGGGGAGCGTCAATGTCTGGCTGGCATCGACGCAACCGAACGTCATTCTGCTGATGATCGGCACCAACGACACCGCTGCGTTTACGAACGAGGATGCAAACGAAATCGGGGCACGCCACAACGCATTGATCGACCAGCTTAGGGCAGCACGTCCCAATGCCTGGATTCTTGCGGCGTCCATTCCGCCCCAAACCTCGGTCCTGATCCACGGCAAGCCCGATGGCAACGCCACCACGACGTCGGTCGATCGCGCGGTGTTGACGCAGCAGCTCGACGCTGTCATTCGCAGCAACGTGGCCGCCCGGGTCGCGGCGGGCCAGCGCGTTCGCTTTGTCGACGTCAACTCGGTATTGACGACGGCGGATTTATCCAGTGACGGCGTTCATCCGAACGAAGCGGCATACGCCAGGGTTGCGCAGGTATTCCTGGACGGGATCCGTGCCGCGCTCGGTCCTGCGTCAACGCCGCGCCCGTAAAAGACTGGAGATGGAGTGATGCGCCTCAAGACAATCGTGTTTCCGGTGATTTTGTGGTGGGCGATGTCCAGTGCCTGTGCGCTCGCTGACTCTCCGTCCGACTGGCCGGAGTGGAACGATTTCGTCGGCCGCTTCGTGCAGGCCGACGGCCGCGTGATCGACATTACCTTCGATCGCAAGAGCACGTCCGAAGGGCAGTCCTACGGCTTGTTCTTCGCCTTGGTGGCCAATCAGCGGGCGCAGTTCGACACGCTTCTCAAGTGGACCTCCGACAATCTCGCCGGCGGACAGCTGGGCGACAAGCTCCCGGCGTGGCTTTGGGGCTTGCGCGAGGACGGTAGTTGGGGCGTGAAGGATCGCAGCGCGGCTTCCGATGCCGATCTGTGGATCGCCTACTCTTTGCTAGAGGCCGCGCGTTTGTGGAATGTCCCGGGCTACGCCGAGACCGGCCGCAAGCTGCTTGCCCAGATCCGCCGCATCGAGGTTGCCGAGGCGCCGGGTGTCGGCCCAGTGTTGCTGCCCGGAGCCCTTGGAGGAACCGTCGGCTACACGCTCGATAAGGGACGTTTCCGCATCAATCCCAGTTATCTGCCCGGTTTCATGTTCCGTTACCTGGCTGCCGCCGACCCAAAAGGCCCGTGGCAGTCGGTATGGGATGGCCATATGCGCCTGGCGCCGAAAATATTCAGCGCCGGAGTCGCCCCCGACAACTTCGTGATCGACTCCGCGGGCAGGGTCATGCCGGACATCGAACGTGAGCCCTCCGGAAGCTACGACGCCATTCGCGTTTATCTGTGGGCGGGAATGTCGGGGCGGAGCAGCCGGGAGATGCTCAAGATGCTGTCCACTTATGCGGAGTTGACCCGCAAGCTCGGCACGCCGCCCGAAAAAGTCGATCCGCTCACCGGCGTCGCGCTCAAATCCGATTATTCGCCTATCGGCTTTTCAGGCGCCGTGCTGCCGTTCCTGAGCGCGCTGGACGACAAGCCGACTTTGGAAAGGCAACTCGACCGGGTGCACGCCGCAGCGCTGCGCGCCAAGCGGGGCGAGCCTACCCAGTATTACGATCAAGTCCTGATTTTGTTCGGGAAGGGCTGGCTCGACGGCCAGTACCACTTCGACGATCAGGGACGCCTGCAACCTAAATGGATGCGCTGAGCGCGCGATTCGGGCGCTCGGCGCGCGCAAGACGCGCCGGTCCGGAAGGGGACGTCGCAAGCAAGTCCGGCTGATCGGGTGCCGGTACCAGCCGCTCGGCATGCGCGAGATATGCCGGGTCAGTAGGGAACGCCGCCGGAAGGGCCTGATGGCTGGGCGTCGGCACGAGCCGTAGCACGGGCGCCGATGCCTTTCGGAGCACGATCTCGGCGTTGCTCAGCAACCCGAAAACGCGCGGACCACGAACGAGGTAGCGCCTTGCCATGCGTCCGGGCGCCTGCATGAGGCGGAAGGACCACTCCATGCCACAACGCTGCATCCACGGCGGCGCGCGGCGTTCGTCGCCGGTGAGGAAGTTGATCGATGCGCCGACGCACAACGCCAGGCCGCGCGCGATACCCCGCGCCTTCAGTTGCTGTGCGATGGCCTCTTGCTGCGGAGTACCCACCGCCAGAAGGCAGAAACGAAATGGGCTGTGAGCCTCGATGAAACGCAAACAGGCTTCAACCGCCCGCGGGTCGCGGATGAATTCCATCGGCGGATTGAAGTGCGCCAGGCGCCGCAGATGATAGCGCTCGCCGAGTTGCCGTGCCTGTTCGTCGCTGCCGCCGATCAGCACCAGCGGGTCGTCCGGCGAGATCACATCGGAGAAAAGCTTCGCCGTCAGATCGCTGCCGGGGCAGACCGGCAGGCGAATTCCCCTGGTGATGCGCAACACATGCGACAGGAAACGGCTGTCGAGGAGTATGTAGCTGGCGGCGGCGTAGGACGCGCGAAACGAAGCGTCCTCATGCAAGCGGATCATGTGATCCGCGTTCGGCGTCACCGCATAGCCGAAGCGGTCCAGGCCGAAGCCAGTGGCGATATCCGTGAATCCCGTCACATTGTAGTTGTCGAAGTGGAAGGTGAACTTCGCGGCCCCTTGTTGCAGGAAGGTGGAAACAAATTTGGCGAAGGTGTCCGCAAGCGTTTCGATCGCCGCAAGCGACAACAGCGCCAAGGTAATTATCCAACGGGGCAGGAAATCCTCGCCTGCCTTGAGGACGGCGTTCCAGCGCCTGATCGGGCGATCGGCGAGCAGGCTCACCGGGACGCTGTCGCCGACGTAGTCGATGGTGCGATAAGGCACGGTCAGGCCCACGTGCTGCGGACAAAGTCC
>JBGPPC010000166.1:0-9529 GCA_041488355.1 Gammaproteobacteria bacterium | reverse complement strand
AGTTGCCCGCGAAGCGGATATTCTTCGACACCCACTCGTAGAACGCCTTGACCTGCGCTCGTGGAGTGTCAGCGCCTTGGGTCAACTCATCAGCCAGCGCCCGCACCGCTTCGGTGCCTGCGGCCTTGGGCCGCGCACGTAGTTCGTATGCCGTGCCGAGTGCCTGGTAGTCGCGGAACGTACTCGCCAGGATGATGGGGCCGGCATCCGGCCACGACAGACTCGAGTCATCCGGCTTAGTACGGCTGACATTGCGGAAGGTCCACCGCCATTCACGTCGGCCTTGCAGGCCCGCGATCTCGCCGCCCTCGACATCGCGCGAAAACACACGCACGACCATCGACTGTGGCGCAATCAGCCGGACTTGAACATCGTCGTACACCTCATTCCTGGAGAGTGGCAACGCCAGCGAAAAGTGGCCCGGAAACAATGCTGCATTGTGCGCGCGCCGATAGGAGAACACTACGAGATCTCCCACGGCTACTTGCGGAAAGGCCACCGTCTTGGACTGATGCTCCGAACAGGTGAGATTCCCCCGGCCAGCGCGGGCTTGCGACACTTGATCGGTATTCGGTAGCGCATCGATTCTGACCCCGTCCGGCTTGAGCGTATAAGCCTCGAGGATTTCGACGACATGCAACCGGTCCGTGTAAGTTATCGACGTGTTACTCGCGGTCGTTACGCCTTGTTGTGCGAGCACACGCATGGCCCATTCATACTGTTCCACGTAGGTACCGTCCGCATTTACCTCGTAGGTAGCCGAGTAGCGTTCGTACTTGGTGAAGGGCTCCGCCCAAATGTCCTTTGTCGCCTCGGCCAGGACGGCGGGCGCAAGCAGCGATGAACTGCAAAGGGCCAGCGCGACCAGGCGGCAAATTTCCAAGCAGAAACGCATGCAATGCTTCCAGAACGAGTGAATAGGCGTTCCGGGAAGCAATATTCATGCGTCGACTGGCCTGCCCATCTTCGCTCTCAGGAGTGCGCGGCCGCTGAACCGTTGGCCCGATCGCGCCGGGCCCGGTCTTGCAACTTCGCCCTTACAATCGGGGTTATGAATGAGACCCGACATCGGCAAATCCAGCATCGCAGCGGCTTCTGGCAACTAGGTGTCATTGGCCCGCCCGCCATCAGCGTTGTCAGCCCGGCGTTGTGGGACATCGAGGGCAAGGACCTCGGGGTACCCTGCCGGCCGCCCGGCGGGCACGCCATGCGCGTGGCCGGCCACAGCCGCATCACCTTCACTACTCAGCACCGGCGATAACAGCTTCTGTCGAACTTGCGCCGTTCAATCCCCATCGTTTTCCTGCTGTGGACGGCGCTGTTGCGCGCTGCCGTCGCGGCTGCCTTGCTGTCTTGCGCGAGCGCATCGGCGGCCGAGCCGCCGAAGTACAAAGTGGAGATCTTGGCGCCGCCGGAACTGGCCAAACTGCTACAGGCCAACCTGGACATCGTGCGCTGGAGCGCGCGGCCGGACGTCACCCCTGACCAGCTGGCGCAGCTCTACCTGACAGCACCGCAGCAGATCGAAACCCTCCTGGCGACGGAGGGCTACTTCTCGCCCAAGGTGCAATCTACCCTGGAGGAGCCGGCTGGAAAGTGGATTGCCAAATTCCAGATCACGCCTGGCGAATCAACAAAGGTCACTTCGGTCCAGATCACCTTCTCCGGTGCGGTCATGCGCGATTCGGACCGCGAGAAGCGCCTGGCGCAGGCGCGCAAGGCCTTCAACATCAAACCCGGCGAAGTCTTCCGGCAGACCGCGTGGGAAGAAGCGAAAGCCGGCGCGGTCAAGAGCCTCACGGCATTCCGATTCGCGACGGCACATGTGACGACGAGTCGCGCTGAGATCGATCCGCAGACACACGCCGCGCGCCTGAGTGTCGAAATCGACAGCGGGCCCCCGTTCACCTTCGGCGCTGTGCGGGTCAAAGGGCTAAAACGCTACCCGGAGCGGCTCGTCGCCAACCTCAACCCCGTTCGCGCGGGCGAGCCGTACAGCGAAGAGGCGCTGCTCAAGTATCAGCGGCGGCTGCAGGGATCAGGGCGCTACGCCAGCGCCTTGGTGCTGGCGCCGGCCGATCCGTCGGCGCCCGACGATGTGCCGATCGACGTGACCGTGGTGGAGTCGCAGTCTCGCCGTTTGGGCTTCGGTGTCGGCTACAGCACTGACAACGGCCCGCGCGTGCAGGCCAACTACACCGACTACGACTTCCTGAACAAGGCGTGGAAATTCACGGCGGACTTAGCGGTCGACAGCCTCACCCAGACGGCGGGTATCGGCTTGGATTGGCCGGTCGAGCCGAGCGGGTGGCGTTGGGGCAGCGGCCTCAGGTTCAAGCACGAGGACATTCAGGGTCAGGACACGAGGAGCTACAGCCTCACAGGCGCTCGCATTCACACCACCGAAGAACGCGAGAGCTCTCTCTCACTCCAGTATCTCCAAGAGTACACCACCGTGGAAAGCACCGAGGCCAACAATCATGCGCTGTTCTTGAACAAGGGATGGGTATTCAATCGACTGGACAACATCCTCGCCCCGCGCGCGGGCTACCTGGTCAAGCTGCAGCTGGGTGGTGCGACGAAGATACTGCTGTCGGATCAGAACTTCGTCCGCACCACCGCCAAGGTCCAGTACCTGTATCCAGTGGGGAGCATTGGCACTTTGCTCCTGCGCGGGGAGGCGGGCGTGGTCTTCGCAGACAGCGTGGAAGGGATTCCTTCGGATTACTTGTTCCGCACTGGCGGCGACACGACGGTGCGTGGTTACGCATTCGATAGTCTCGGCGTGGCGCAGGGAACCGCGGTCGTCGGAGGACGCTACCTGGCCGTGGCGAGCGCCGAGTATATCCACTGGCTCAGCAAGGCCTGGGGCCTGGCCATATTCTATGATGCAGGCAACGCGGTGGACGATGTCAAGGATCTCAAGCTCGACGTCGGCTACGGCGTCGGCGTGCGCTGGAGCAGTCCGGTGGGCGCGCTGAATCTGGACATTGCGCACGGGGTCCAATCGCCCGACCCATGGCGCGTCCACTTTTTCGCCGGCATCAGCTTCCAGTGATGGGGACAGCCGTTCGATGAATCTCCGCAAACTCGCCTGGTGGCTCGGCGGTACTCTGCTGGTATGCGTGGTTGCCGGGACGGCCGCGCTGTACTGGGCGAGCCACAGCGAGGTGGCATTGCGCTGGGGGTTCGATTTCGCCGCGCGGCAGTTACCGGGAAAGCTCACCGTGAGCGGCGTACACGGTGCGCTGCTGGAACCTGTAACCATCGATGCGTTGACCTACGAGGACGATACGGTGCGCGTGGAGGCACGCACGCTCGCGCTCAACTGGTCTCCCACGGCATTGCTGCGAGACAACGTGGATGTCAGCCACCTGCGTATCGAGCAACTGCGCATCACCATCAAACCCCAGCCGGGAAAAAGCAGCGCCCTGCCCGCCGATCTACGCTTGCCCGTTCAGGTTCACCTCGCGTCGATCGAAATCGCGCAGCTCGTTATCGACGGTGCGGGTGTGCCGCTCGATCTGAAAGATATCGCAGCCGCCTATGAAGGCGGTGCCACGTTTCATCGCCTCGACCTGCAGAAGTTGACTGCGAGTTGGGATGTGTCCAATGGTCAGACCGGGCCCGCTGGCCAATCGCAACCTCGGGATCACGCGCAGACCGCGGTGCAATTGCAACTCGGGGCCCAGCTGCAAATCAATGCCCAGTCCCCCTTTCCTATGTCCGGTCACGCAGCCGCCGATGTGACCCTCCCCCATGCACCTGCACTGCACTTGCAAACCGATCTGACCGGCACTCTGGCGCGGCTGAGTGCAGCGGTAAGCGCCGAGATGGACCAGCTTCACGTCGAGGGAGTAGCCGAGCTCGCACCATTCGAGGCGATGCCGATCGCGTCGGTCAAGGCGCATAGCGGGGACATCGACTTGTCGCGATGGATCGACGGTGCGCCGCGCACCGCGCTGCGCGTCGAGCTGGATGCGCACCAGACCGGAGCGGAGCAGTTCGCCGGTGGCGTCGCCATCGACAACGCCCAGCGCGGAACCATCGATCACGAGGTCATCCCACTGCGTCGCGCTACCGGCCAGTTCACTGCCCAGACGCAGCAGCTGCGACTAACAGGACTCGCCCTCGATCTAGGCAACGCGGGACAGTTCGCAGGATCGGCGGCCCTCACCGCGCAGGGCGTGGAACTCGCATTGACCACGAGCGACCTCAACCTGCGAGGCATCCATGCGAACCTGCGCCCTACCCGGCTCGCCGGCACGCTCCAGGCCAAAGTCGCGGAAGAGAGTCAATCGCTGGTCGCCGATCTGCGCGAGTCGGGCGTTCAAGTCGAGGTGCAAGCCACACACCAATCCGGAACCGTGCATCTGCATCGACTGCTCGCGCGCTCCGGCACTGCCGAGCTGAGCGGGACCGGAACGCTGGCGACGGCAAGCCCCAACACCTACTCCGCCCAGGGGCGGCTGAAGCGCTTCAATCCGGCGCAGTTCGGCGACTTCCCGGCTGCCACCGTCAACGGGACCTTCTCCGCGCGCGGCCAGCTTCGACCGCAATGGGTCGCCGCGATCGAGTATGCGATCGACCACAGCAGCTTCCGTCACCAGCCCTTGAGCGGGCACGGCCGCCTCACGCTCGCTCCCGATCACATCCAGGCTGCCGACGCGCAACTGACGCTGGGTCGCAATCACCTTTCGCTGCGGGGCGCCATGGGCCGGCCCGATGATCGGCTCACCTTCGACCTCGACGGGCGCGAGCTGGGAGCCTTCGGCTTGCCCGTGTCCGGTACGCTGCAGGCTTCCGGCACGGCAATGGGGACGTTCACGCGCCCGGCGCTGACCTTCAAGCTCGAGGGCCGGGCGCTCAATATCCCAGGCGGGTACAGCATCCAGCGTCTCGATGCCCATGGATCGATTGCCCAAGGCGAGGATCCCGCTGTGGAGTTTCAAGCCGATGCGAACGGCCTGGCACGGAAGACGTTGAAACTCGACGCAGCCAGCATCTCGGGCACCGGTTCCTTGAGTCGCCACGCGATCGATCTCCAGACCACGGCGCCGGACATCAAGCTCACTGCCCGCCTGGAGGGCGGGTGGCAGCAGCAAGCCAAAGTCTGGCGCGGCACCTTGCGCAGCCTCGAGAATCAAGGCAAGCCCGCGTTCGCACTGACCGAACCCGCGACCCTATCCTTTGGGAAAGATCAGTTCTCGTTTGCGAATGTTCACGTCGCGTATGGCGATAGCCGCCTATCGATAGCCAACCTGACTCTGCAGAAAGGGCTGCTCTCCAGCACGGGAGAGTTCTCCCATCTGCCTGCGGCGCTGCTGCTCGCTCTGAACGAAAAGCTGGCAAACATCGAGTCATCCTTGTTGCTGGGCGGTCGCTGGTCGCTGCAGGTCACCGACCGCGTGAACGGCCGGATCGAGCTGTTTCGCGAAGGGGGCGATCTCAGCGCGCCCTCGGACCCGCCGGTGGCTCTAGGCATCGAGCGCGCCTCGGCCGACGTGCGCATCGTCGATGACCGAGTCAACGGCACGCTCGATGTCGCGACTGCGCGTATCGGTGAGCTTAGCGGCAAGGTGGAGACCACCTTGTCCCAGCGCGACGACAAGTGGGGAATCGCGGGCAGCACGCCACTGCGTCTGCAGGCGCATGCCAGCGTAGGCTCGCTCAAGCCCGTGATCGCCCTCTTCGCGAAAAATTTCACAGGCGATGGCCGGGTCACACTCGATGTCGAGCGCGACGGTCCTATGTCGGAGGCAAAGCTGCGCGGACGCATCGAGGCAGACGCGCTGCGCCTGGACTATGTCGAAGGCGGACTGTTCCTGCGGGATGGCAAACTCCGAGCCACCTTCTCGGATGACGCCCTGAACCTCGACGAGCTGACCATCCGGGGTGGTCGCGGTCGCTTGACCGCCAATGGAAAAGTCACGCTAAGGTCTGAGCTCGGGCCCACCGCCGAGATCCGGTGGGCATTGGACAAACTCTCCACCGTCAACCGCCCCGACGTACAACTGATCCTCAGCGGTAACGGCGACCTGAAGCTCGATCGCAGCCGCGTCGACCTGCATGGTCAACTCAAAGCGGACCAGGGACGCATCGAATTGCGCGATCAGCCGATGCCTGAGCTGGGCGACGACGTCGTGGTGCTTGACGGGAGAAAGAAGCGCGAACCGCTCGCGACGCGCGTGGTGCGTTCCGAAATCGACCTCAAGCTCGACCTCGGCCCCGACTTCACCATCAAGGGCCGCGGCATCGACGCGCAACTAGGCGGACAAATCGCGTTGGTCGGTTCGCCAAACAAGCCACTCAGCGCCGAGGGGGAGATCTTCGTCGTGCGCGGTACCTACGAGGCATACTCGCAGCGGCTGGCAATCGAAGAAGGGACGCTGTACTTTACCGGGCCGCTCGACAACCCTGGCTTGAAGATCCGCGCCATGCGCTTGCACCAGCAAGTAGAGGCAGGCGTAGAGATCACGGGCACGGCACACGACCCGCGGCTGCGCCTGGTCTCCAAACCGGAGGTCCCCGACGGCGAGAAGCTTGCCTGGTTGGTCCTGGGACGCAACGTCGTAGCGACGAGTCGATCCGATAGCGAAGCCATGCAAGCCAACGCGCTGGCGCTGGCCGCTCAGATAGGCACCGCACCGGTCAACGCTCAACTGGCCAAGGCGGTGGGGTTGGACGAGATCCGCGTGATGCCCTCTACCGGGACCGGCAGCTCAACAGGCGGAGTGGTTTCACTGGGCAAGCGCCTCGCAGACAAGATCTACGTCACCTACGAGTACAGCGTCAGCACAGCCGCCAGCGCGATCATGATCAACTATCAACTCAGCCAGCGCTGGTCCATCCGCACGTCGACCGGCACCAGTGATGCCGTGGATTTGTTCTACAGCCTGTCTTTCGACTGACGACCGTTCTGGATGCACTCCCCGCCAATTGCGTTCATCGACATTCGGCGCAGCATTCATCGCAACCTACGTGGAACCGCGAACGGCGCAGTGTCCGCTTTCAGCTCGTCAGCACAGTCTTCAAGCGCCCGCGCCATCTATCTTCCCGTGACGCATGGCGAGGACGCGCGATCCGACATCTGCGGCCTCCTCGCGGCTGTGAGTCACGTAAACAAGCGTAAAGCCAAGCTCCGCATGCAACCTCAGGATCTCCTTGCGCAGATGGAGGTTCAGCTCTGGATCGAGGCTGGACAGTGGCTCATCCATGAGCACGATGGTGGGGTTGGCGACCAAGGCGCGCGCCAGCGCGACTCGCTGCTGTTGTCCGCCGGATAGTTCTCCCGGTTTGGCCTGCGCACGATCGGCGAGACGGACCATCTGCAAGACTTCGCGAATCCGGACTGGTCTGTCCGCGGCCTTGTTCCGCCTGTCATAACGCAACGCAAACTCGAGGTGCTCGTACACCGTCATATGTGGCCAGAGAGCGAGATCCTGGAACACCATCCCGATGTGGCGCTCCTCGGGTTCGACGAGGTTGCGCCCGTGTTCGGCCACCAGCGTTCCGTCGATGCTGATGGCGCCTGAAGTGGGTACTTCAAGGCCGGCCAGCAGACGAAGTACAGTGGTCTTGCCGCACCCTGAAGGTCCCACCAGCACCACACGCTCGGCCCGCTCGACTGTCGCTGAGAACCTATCGACAACCGTGCGGCTGTTGTAGGTTTTGGACACCTCGCGCATCTCGATGGTGCTCATCGATGACTCGCGGTCGCTCGGAACAATGAACCCAGGATGGCCAGCGAGCTCAGGGTGACAGTCACCAGGATGACGCACAGGGCCGAGATCAAGCTGGGAGCGCCGTTGGCCATCAGGGTGAAGATGCGTACCGGCAGCGTGTCTTCCCCCGCTGGATAGACCAACATGGACGCGCCGAGATCGCGGAGGCAGAAAATAAAGCCGATCAGCCAGGCGGCGATCACGCCCGGAAGAGCAGCGGGCACGACCACATGCCAGACGCGTGCGACCCATGGGGCGCCCGTCATCTGTGCCGCCTCCTCAAGGGATCCAGGCACGTTGGCGAGTGTTGCGAGGGTAATACGGCTAGTCAGCGCCGTGTACTGAGCCAGGTACGCGAAGATCACCATGGCAGCCGACGCGTAGAGGAAACCGGTGGCAGGCCGGTTCCATAGCGCGATCAATCCCACCCCGATCACCGTTCCGGGCAGTGTGAACAGCAGCAATGTCAGCGTATCCACCGCGCGCCAGAGGCGAAGCGCACGATGGTGGATGAGGTAGCCGCAGAAGAATCCGATTACCGTGAGCAGGGTCGCACCAACACCAGCGAAAACCAGACTGCGCCCCAGGCTATCGACTGCTTTGTTCCATGCTTCCAGATATGCGAATGGCGATAGGGAGGACACGACCAGGGCGAACAATGGCAGGGCCACGGTCGTCGCTGCGAGCAGGCTGACGGCAAGCAGAACTGGGACACGCCAGCGGCCCAGCGGGATGACCAGCATGCGCCGGCCGGGCGTAGTCGGTCGCAACTCGTAGGTCTTTTCACGCAGGTAGAGACGCTCCAGGGCAAGGACCAGCAGGGCTACCGCGAGCAGCGGGGTGGCAGCCGCCGCTGCAGCCCCAAAGTCGTAGAAGGCAGAGAACTGCGTGAGCGTTTCGAGAGGAAAGACGGGATAGCGCAGGAACATCGGCACGCCAACCTCGCCCAGCGTGAGCAGGAATACGAGGATCGCCCCGAACAGGATTCCTGGCCAAATGATGGGCAGCGTGATGTAACGCAGGATCGCGAGCCAGCGGGAGATCAGCCGTCCTGCTTCCTCGAGCCGCGGATTCACTGCATACAGATAGACCAGAGTCAGGATCATCACCACCGGCAGGAACGCGCTCACCAGCACCCACAGGCAGCCGGGCAGCCCGAACAACCAGCCGGACAGCAACTCCACAGACCGTGCCGGCATGAGGTGCACAAGCACGCCATTCCTGGCTAGCAGATTGAACCAGCAAACCGCAAAGATATAGGGCGGGAGCAGCAGCGGGATCGAGAGCAGCACTGCAAGGATGCGCCGGCACGGCAGGTCGGTCTTTCCGAGCAGCAAGCCGAGAGGCACACCTATCAGCGTGACACAGCCCGCCGTCAGGGTGGCAAGAGTCAGGCTATGTCCCATAGGTATCCACTGTTGCCAGGGATCGACGAACAGCTTCTGGTAAGCGACGAGGGTCAACCTGCCGTCGACGAAGACGCTCTTGCCCAGCATCGCTGCCAGCGGCAGCACGCCAACGACCACCAGTGCGAATACGACGAGCAGCAGGGTGAGGCGCCGGGCCAACCTAGTGTCCCACCCAGTCCTTGAGCAGCGGTTGGATCGCCTGCATCTTGGCCGCCACCTGAGCGTAGTCGACCTTCATTGTCTTCAAGGTATCTAGCCGACGGACGTCAGGCGGTGTCTCCACCTCTCGGTGTAGTGGGATCTGCGCGGCATCGGAATAGGCAAGCTTCTTCTCCGTCTCGCGCGAGAGGAGATAGTCGATGAGCTTCTTGCCCACATCCGCGTGCGGCCCGTTCT
>JBGPPC010000165.1:0-9546 GCA_041488355.1 Gammaproteobacteria bacterium | reverse complement strand
GAGCAGCGCAAAGCGGCCGAAGAGAAGGCTGCGCGCGAGCGCGAAGAAAAGCAACGCGCCTTCGAGCAACGTCGGCGGGATGTGGCGTTGGTGAATACCTATACCAGCACCCAAGAGATCGACGCGGCGCGCGAACGTACCCTGCAGCTTCCCAGCCAGGCCATACGAGGGTTAGAGCCGCGCCTCAAGAAAGCGCAAGACCGGCTGGCTGGCCTGGAACAGCAAGCGGCTGGTCTGGTCAAAGCCGGGAAGCGGGTACCCGACGGCGTGGAGTCGGATATCGCCGACCAGAAGATCGAGGTCGACACCATGCGGGCCGAGATCGAACGCCACAAGGCCCAGATCGAGATCATCAAAGCCAAGTACGAGCAAGACAAGAAGCGTTACCTCGAAGTGACGCAACGCTGAGCGCACGCTTTTTTGCGCTTCGAGAGCTAGAGTTCTACGATCATCCCAAAAGCTTCCTGCGTAGTATTTCGTTGACCTGGGCAGGGTTGGCCTTGCCTCGGCTAGCCTTCATGACCTGGCCCACGAAAAAGTTGAAGGCCTTCTCTTTTCCGGTGCGAAAGTCCGCCACCTGAGCTGGGTTGGCCGCAACGATCGTCTCCACAATTCTCTCGATTTCTCCGCTGTCCGAGATCTGTTTCAGCCCGCGGCTTTCGATGATCACATCGGCTTCCATCGAGCCGTTCCACATTGCGTCAAATACCTCGCTTGCGCTCTTGCGCGTGATTCTGTCCTCTTGGATGTGCTTCAGCAGACCCGCCAGACGCTCGCTGCTCACAGGGGATGCCGACACATCGATCCCCGAGCGGTTGAGAGCCGCACTGAATTCACCGAGAACCCAGCTCGCAGCGAGTCTGTGGCCTCCGCCCAGCGCGCGCACCAATGCTTCGAAGAAGGCTGCAAGCTCGCGCGTGCCCGTGAGTGCGGACGCTTCGTAGGCAGTTAACCCGTACTCGCGTTCGAACTTCTCCCGCTTCACGCCAGGTAACTCGGGCAGCGCGTGGCACACTTGTTCGATCCAAGCCTCGCTCACCTCGAGAGGCGGCAGATCCGGATCGGGGAAATAGCGGTAGTCGTGCGCGTCTTCTTTCGAGCGCATCGAGCGCGTCTGGTCGCGGTCTGAATCGTACAGCCTGGTTTCCTGCACGATTTTTCCACCCTCCTCCAGGACCTCGATTTGACGGCGCACCTCATATTCGATCGCGCGTTCAAGAAAGCGGAATGAGTTGAGGTTCTTGATCTCACAGCGCGTCCCGAGCTTGTCGCTGCCCATCGGACGCACCGAGACGTTGGCATCGCAGCGGAAGGACCCTTCTTGCATGTTGCCGTCGCTAATCTCGATCCAGCGCACCAACGCGTGGAGCGTCTTGGCATATGCCACCGCCTCTTCGGCGCTGCGAATGTCCGGTTCCGATACTATTTCCAGCAGCGGAGTCCCGGCGCGGTTGAGATCAATGCCGCTTAAGTCATGGAATTGCTCGTGCAGCAACTTCCCGGCGTCCTCTTCCAGGTGGGCACGAGTGAGACGGACGATCTTTTCCGTTTCGCCCATCTGGACCCGGATGCTCCCGCCTTGCACGATCGGCAGCTCGTACTGGCTGATCTGGTAGCCTTTGGGGAGGTCGGGATAGAAGTAGTTTTTGCGCGCAAAAACTGACCGGCGATTGATGGTTCCACCAACCGCCAGGCCAAAGCGGATAGCCCGCTCGACCGCACCTTTGTTTGCCGCGGGGAGCACGCCCGGCAGTGCAATGTCAACCGCGCTAGCCTGGGTATTGGCTGCCGCGCCGAATGCCGTGGAAGCACCCGAAAACATCTTGGATGCTGTCGACAGCTGAGCGTGGGTCTCCAGCCCGATCACCACTTCCCACTGCATGACGGAACTTGTATCCCCAAGGTCAGAACGCACGACGGTGCCCCGGGCGGCGTCAGCCGAACCCGGCCGGTGCGCGAAGATGCCAATCGGTAGTGCGTTGATATTGATGTGCAACGCCAAGCATGCGCGCCTCCTGAAAATAGTTGCCCATGATTTGCAGCCCAACTGGCAGATCGTTGTCCCCGAAACCGCAGGGGATCGAGAGCGCGGGGATGCCTGCGAGCGGCGCGGGAACGGTGTAGATGTCGTTGAGATACATCTGCACCGGATCCGCGGTCTTGGCCCCGAGCTGGAATGCCGTGGTCGGCGCAGTCGGGCCCATAATCACGTCACAGAGTTTGAAGGCCTCGGCGAATTCCTGGGCAATCAGACGACGGACCTTCTGCGCCTGCAGGTAGTAGGCGTCGTAGTAGCCGTGCGATAGCACATAGGTGCCAATCATGATCCGCCGCTTGACCTCGGCCCCGAAGCCCTGCGCCCGGGTTTTCATGTACATGTCGCGCAGATCTGTATATTCAGGCGCGCGGTACCCATAACGGACTCCATCGAAGCGGGCGAGGTTGCTGGACGCTTCGGCGGGCGCCAGCACGTAGTAGGCCGGGATGCACAACCGGGTCTGCGGCAGCCTCACCTCGACTACCTGGCAGCCCAGCCTCTGAAACCCGGCTACAGCCGTTTCTACCGCTTGGCCAACGTCTGCAGCGAGGCCCTCGCCGAAGAACTCTCTCGGTAGACCGATGCGCAGGCCCCTGATCGACCGCTCCAGGTCGCGCCCGTAGTCCTCGCTCGGGCGCTCGAGACTGGTGGAGTCGCGGGGGTCGAAGCCAGCCACTGCGGTGAGCAACACAGCCAAGTCGGCAGCCGACTTCGCCATGGGGCCGCATTGATCCAGGCTGGAGGCGAAGGCGATCATGCCGTAACGGGACACCACCCCATAGGTCGGCTTCAGCCCTGATATACCGCACAGAGCTGCCGGCTGACGGATGGAGCCCCCCGTATCTGTGCCCAACGCTGCGGGTACCAAACGCGCGGCAACGGCGGCCGCCGAGCCCCCCGAGCTGCCGCCTGCGACGGTGTTGCGGTCCCAGGGGTTTCTGACGGGGCCGTAGTAAGAGGTTTCACTGGACGAGCCCATCGCAAACTCGTCCATGTTGGTCTTCCCTAGGCTGACCGCTCCGGCGCCCTTCAGCTTCTCAACGACGTGCGCATCGTAGGGCGCGACGAAGTTGGACAGGATCTTCGAGCCGCAGGTGGTGAGCCAACCCTTGGTACAGAAGATGTCTTTGAGCGCTACGGGGACGCCGGTCAACGACTGCAACTGGCCGTCAGAGATGCGCTCGTCCGCCGCCCTGGCCTGAGCGAGGCTCGCCTCCGGGTCCAGGGTGACAAAGGCGTTGAGGCCTGGGTTCAGTCGTTGCGCGCGCTCGAGGAACAATTGAGTCAGCTCGACGCTGGAGATCTGCTTTCCAGCAAGCGCCTGTGCGAGTTCGCTGAGGCTGGCGTTTATCATTCGTTGGGGTGGTGTAACGCCGCGAGTGAGAGCGTAGCGACTGGAGCAAGGTGCTCTCTCGCTCCTACCCGCCCTTTCTCACTCTATAATCTTCGGTACCAGGTAGAGGCCCGCCTCAACTTGTGGCGCGATGCTCTGGAAGAGCTCGCACTCGTTCTCTTCCGTCACGCGGTCTTCGCGCAATCGCAGGGTGACCTGCTGGGCGTGTGACATCGGCTCGATGCCGTGCGTGTCGACAGACTGTAGCTCTTCGATCAACGCGAAGATGGCCTGCAACTGAGCCAAAACCTGCGGTGCTTCGGTGTCTGTGACCTCGAGGCGCGCAAGTTGCGCGATGCGTTTGACGTCATCCAGAGACAGGGCCATTCGGGTTTCGGTGAGAAGTGCCTGGGGTCACGCCAGGCCAGCCCGGCGCTTCCAACGTGTTCTTCAAGTAGAGTATTATAACTTTTTCCCCCATGCACTATTGACTCCCACGAGAACAGGAGCTTCATGTTCGGATTCCTTGGCGGTTACTTCTCCAACGATCTCGCCATCGACCTCGGCACGGCCAACACTCTGATCTACGTGCGCGGCAAAGGTATCGTCCTGAACGAACCCTCGGTCGTTGCTATCCGTCAGGAAGGCGGTCCCAACGGGAAGAAGGTGATCCAAGAGGTGGGCTTGGCGGCGAAACAGATGCTCGGCCGCACACCCGGGAACATCATTGCTATCCGGCCGATGAAGGATGGCGTGATCGCCGACTTCACCGTAACCGAACAGATGCTCAAGCAGTTTATCAAGAAAGTGCATGACAACCGCTTGTTCTCTCCCAGTCCGCGCATCGTCATCTGCGTGCCGTGCGGCTCGACGCAAGTGGAACGCCGTGCAATCCGCGAATCGGCGTACGGCGCCGGCGCCCGCAAGGTCGAGTTAATCGAAGAACCGATGGCGGCGGCGATCGGAGCCGGACTGCCGGTGGAGGAGGCAACCGGTTCAATGGTAGTGGACATAGGTGGCGGGACCACCGAGGTCGGTGTTATTTCCCTGGGCGGGATCGTCTACTCCGGCTCGGTCCGCGTCGGTGGCGACAAGTTCGACGAGGCCATCATCAACTATATCCGGCGCAACTACGGAATGCTGATCGGCGAGACCACCGCCGAGGAAATCAAGAAGGAGATCGGTTCGGCGTTCCCGGGGAGCGAGGTGAAGGAAAAGGAGGTCAAGGGCCGCAACCTGGCCGAAGGCATTCCGCGCAGCTTTACCATCTCAAGTAATGAGATCCTCGAGGCGCTTACCGAGCCGCTCAATGCGATCGTCAGCGCGGTGAAGTCAGCACTCGAGCAGACACCGCCGGAACTCGGTGCCGATATTGCAGAGAAGGGCATGGTGCTCACTGGGGGCGGGGCGTTGCTCCGCGACATAGATCGCTTGCTGATGGAAGAGACCGGACTGCCCGTCATCGTGGCCGATGACCCTCTGACCTGCGTCGTGCGCGGCTCGGGGAAGGCCCTGGACAAGATGGACAAACTCGGCAGTATCTTTACCAGCGACTGAGGAGCCAAGCCTCCCCCGCGCGTCGCCGTGATCAACGCTATGCGGTGCCGCACGCTTTTTGCTTGAAGGCAGGCCCTCTGCCATTCGCCCGTCGACCGCAGTCACCCCATGGAATACTCGCCGCCACCATTCTTCAAGCGCGGTCCGAGCCTCCTCACCCGATTCACGTTCTTCTCGATTCTCTCGGTCGTCTTGCTGGTGGCCGATGCGCGATTCAACTATCTCCAGGTGCTGCGCCAGACTATCGCGGCCGTGGTTTACCCCCTGCAGCGGCTGTCTTCGGTGCCAGGCAGCCTGATCGTCCGCGTCGGCGAGTTCTTCGTAACTCAATCCCAGCTGCAGCGGGAAAATGAGCAGCTTCGGCGCCAGGAGCTGCTCAATACCGGTGCCATGCAGGTGGGAAAGTCCCTGGAGAGCGAAAACCAGCACCTGCGCCAGCTGCTCGGGTTGCGGGAGCGGTTGCCGCGTGAGTTCATTGCCGCCGAGATTCTATACTCGCATCGCGACCCCTTTACGCGACGGGTGGTGGTTGACAAGGGTTTTCAGCACGGCGTGAAAGCGGGTCAAGCGGTGGTTGATGAAGCTGGCGTGGTGGGTCAGGTGACGCGTGTCTTCGCCTGGGTGTCGGAGGTCACGTTGGTGACGGACAAGGAGCAGGCGGTGCCGATTCAATCGGTCCGTAGCGGCTTGCGCGGGGTAACATTCGGCATCGGCTATGACGGGACCCTGGAGCTGCGCTTCATGCCGGTAAACGCCGATATTCAGAACGGTGACCTGCTGGTCACCTCGGGTATCGACGGCACGTACCCGCCGGGGCTGCCGGTGGCGGTCGTGTCGAACATCGAACGCAACGCCGCCTACGCGTTCGCCCGCATCACGTGCACGCCGACGGCGGGCGTAACCAGCTTTAGTCAGGTACTGGTCGTGTCGACGGCGGACCAGGTCCCGGAAAGGCCGACGACAGATGACGAGCCTGGACCCAAGGGCAGGAAGGCGAAGAAGTGAACTTCGACTGGCTGCGCCCGCCGCCTGGTGGCAGGACGCCGCCCCAGGAGATTCTGTTGCCGGTGAAGACGCGTTACATCGCGTTGACCCTGGTCAGTGCCTTGGTACTGGATCTGTTCGCCCTGCCTGGCGCACTGCAGCAGATCCGTCCCGACTTCATCGCACTCACCCTAATCTACTGGGTGGTCTACCATCCCCGGCGGGTCGGGTTCCTCCCTGCGTGGTTCCTCGGTCTGATCATGGATGTGGCGGATGGCAGCCTGTTCGGCCAGCACGCGCTGGCGTACGCCGTACTGATGTATCTGGCCATCTTGCTCCATCGTCGGATCGTGATGTTTGGCATGCGGCACCAGATCGTGCACGTGGCTGCGATCCTCATCGCCTCTCAGTTGATCATGCTAGGCGTGCGGCTGATGGCTGGCGCCGATTTTCCAGGCGTGCTGTACTTTGCGCCTAGCCTGGTGGGAGCTGCGATCTGGCCCCTCTTGTTCAACGTGATACGCGTGCCGCTGCGCCCCAGGTCCCACCCGGATGCTGTCTAGATTGCGCATGTTCCGTCGCTTGAGTGCGCGCCAGGAGCGCGACCCAATCGTCCTGGGCGGGGGTCGACGTGCCGAACTGCGCGACCACCAGAAGGAGCTGCACAACTTCCAAATGCGGCTGGTGGTGTGTGCCGGCGCCGTGCTGGTCGTGTTCTTTCTCTTGCTGATCCGATTTTTCTACCTGCAGGTTCTGCAACACGACTACTACCACACGCTGGCCGAGAACAACCGCATTTCGATCGTCCCCATCATCCCCAACCGCGGCCTGATGCTGGATCGTAACGGGGCGGTGATCGCGCACAACTACGCAGCGTATACCCTGGAAATCACGCCTTCGAAAGCAGGGGATCTGGAGTCGCTGATCAACGACCTGGCCACTGTGGTGGAAGTAGCGCCCAAGGACCGCAAGCGCTTCCGCAAGCTACTCGAGGAGGGCCACGACTTCGCCAGCCTACCTATTCGCACCCGGCTCAACGACGTCGAGGTGGCCAGGTTCGCGGCCAACAAGTTCCGCTTCCCCGGAATAGACATCCGCGCACGGTTGTTCCGACATTACCCGAACGGAGAAGTGGCTTCGCACGTGATCGGCTACATTGGACGCCTCACGCAGAGCGATTTGGACAAGCTGGAAGACGACGGCCTGGCCGCCAACTACACCGGCTCGGATTTCATCGGCAAGGTGGGACTGGAGGGGCGTTACGAGGCCAACTTGCACGGCACTACCGGCTTTGAGGAGGTGGAGACCGACGCGAACGGGCGCGCCGTGCGGACATTGCGCAGCACCCTGCCGGTGTCGGGCAACAATCTGCTGTTGTCGCTGGATGCCCGTCTGCAGGAGGTCGCGGAACGCGCCTTCGGCGAGCGTCGGGGCGCATTGGTGGCCATCGAACCCGCCACGGGCGGCGTGCTGGCGCTGGTCAGCAAGCCCGGTTATGACCCCAACCTGTTCGTCGACGGCATCGACCCCCAGAGCTGGGAAGCGCTGAATAGTTCGCCCGATCATCCGCTCAATAATCGCGCGCTGCAGGGCGTGTATCCGCCGGGCTCTACGTTCAAGCCGTTCATGGCTCTGGCCGCGCTGGAGCTCGGCAAGCGCAACCCACACCATGCCATTTACGATCCGGGCTATTTCTTCCTCGGCGGTGGAGGCGGCCATCGCTATCGCGACTGGAAGACTGGCGGCCACGGTATGGTTGACATGCACAAGTCGATCGTGATTTCGTGCGACACGTACTACTACGGTGTGGCACAGGAGCTCGGAATCGACAACATCCACGAGTTCATCGGCAAGTTTGGATTTGGCCGACGCACGGGTATCGACATCGACGGCGAGGCGGGAGGGTTGCTGCCATCGCAGGAATGGAAGATGAGGCGCTTTCAGCAGAAGTGGTTTGCGGGCGATACGATTTCGGTGGGCATCGGCCAAGGCTACAATCTAGCCACGCCGGTGCAGTTGGCACAGGCAGTTTCCGTCATCGCCAACAAGGGCAACGTGTTCCGTCCGCACATCGTGCGTAATATTCAGGACGGTCAGACCAACAAGCTCACCAGCATCGAGGTCGAGCCGCTTGAAACGATTGCTTTCCATCCGCAGAACCTGGACCTGGTGCGCGACGCCATGGTCGACGTCACCCGCCCGGGGGGCACCGCCGCGGTCGCTGGCGCAGGTGCGCAGTACCGCTTTGCCGGCAAGACCGGTACGGCCCAGGTTGTCGCCATGAAGCAGAACGAGAAGTACGACGAACGCCGGGTCCAGGAGCGCCACCGCGACCACGCTCTGTTCATCGCCTACGCGCCCGCAGAGGCTCCGACCATCGCTTTGGCGGTGCTGGTGGAAAATGGTGGTCACGGTGCTTCGGCCGCAGCACCGATCGCGCGTGTGGTGATGGACTTCTACTTGCTGGGCAAGGAGCCCCCGGCCAAGCCCGGCGCGCGCGAGGAGGGCGACGAGAATGATTAGTCGCCTTCTCGCCTTTCTGGGCCGCCACATCGACCGCCATCTGCTGGCGGCAATTGGTGCGTTGCTGCTGGTTGGGCTCATCACCCTCTACAGTGCGTCGGGAGAGAGCGTGAGTCGGATCGGTGCTCAGCTGGCGAACATCGTGGTTGCGCTGGTCGTCATGTGGATCGCCGCCAACATCCCGCCGCACTATTTGCAGCGCCTAGCCCTGCCGGTGTATCTGCTCGGTCTGCTGTTGCTGATCGCTGTGTGGCGCTATGGCGAGAGTGTCAACGGCGCGCGCCGCTGGCTGCACGTGGGTGTTACCCGCATTCAGCCGTCGGAGCTGATGAAGGTCGCGGTGCCGCTGGCGTTGGCTTGGTACTTCGACCGATACGAAGCGGTGCTCAAACTGCGCGACTTCGCGGTGGCAGCGGTGATGCTGCTGGTTCCGGTAGCGTTGATCGCCAAGCAACCTGACCTGGGCACGGCGCTGATTATCACCGCCGCCGGCTTCTACGTGATATTCCTAGCCGGCTTGAGCTGGAAAATCCTGATCGGTCTGACCGCGGCTGGGGTGGCCGGCGTGCCGCTGCTGGTATGGCCGCTGATGCATGACTATCAGCGGCAGCGGATCCTGACGCTGCTTGATCCCAGCCAGGACCCGTTGGGCGCTGGCTATCACACGATCCAGGCTACCATCGCGCTGGGATCCGGCGGGTTTTTCGGCAAGGGTTGGCTCAACGGCACGCAGGCGCACCTGGACTTTTTACCCGAACGCAGCACCGACTTCATCTTTGCGGTGTTCTCGGAAGAGTTCGGATTGTTCGGCAACCTTGTGCTGGTGACGCTGTTTCTGTTCGTGATCGGACGCGGGTTGTTCATCACCTTCAATGCTTCGACTTTGTTTACCCGGCTCGTGGCTGGGGCCATCACGCTCACGCTTTTCACTTACGTATTCGTGAACATGGGTATGGTGAGCGGGGTGCTGCCAGTCGTTGGGGTGCCTCTGCCGATGATCAGTTACGGAGGCACGTCCCTGGTGAGCATCTTATTCGCCTTAGGGATACTGATGAGCATTCACACCCACAAGCGGCTGGTGAAAAGCTAGTAAAGGTGAAGGGTGAAGGGT
>JBGPPC010000164.1:0-9576 GCA_041488355.1 Gammaproteobacteria bacterium | reverse complement strand
GACCGCAACTGCCACAAGTCGGTGCACCACGGCGTCGTGCTCTCCGGCGCTCATCCCGTCTACCTCGACTCCTCGGTGAACAAGCGCTACGGCATCTTTGGTCCGATCCCGAAGAAGACCATCCTGCGCGCCATCGAGGAGCATGCGGACGCGGAAGCCCTCGTGCTGACATCCTGCACCTACGACGGGCTGCGTTACGACCTCGCGCCGATCATCGAGGCCGCGCACGCGAAGGGGATCAAGGTGGTGGTAGACGAAGCGTGGTACGGGTTCGCGCGCTTCCATCCAGCATTCCGCCCGACCGCGTTGGAGTCCGGTGCCGACTACGCCACCCAGAGCACGCACAAAGTCCTGTCGGCCTTCTCGCAGGCCAGCATGATCCACGTCAACGACCCGGAGTTCAACGAGCACATCTTCCGCGAGAACTTCAACATGCACACGTCCACGAGCCCGCAGTACAGCATGATTGCGAGCCTGGACGTAGCACGCAAGCAAGCCGTCATGGAGGGCTACAAGCTGCTCGCGCGCACGCTATCGCTATCTACCGAGTTGCGCCACCAGATCGACTCCACCGGCGTATTCCGGGCGCTGGAGCTCGAGGATCTGCTGCCCGACGAAGTGCGCAACGACAACATCCAGCTCGACCCGACGAAAGTCACGGTCGACATCTCCGAATGCGGCTACACCGTGGATGAGCTTCAGCACGAGCTGTTCGAGCGGTACAACATCCAAGTCGAGAAATCGACATTCAATACGCTGTCTCTGTTGCTGACCATCGGCACCACGCGCAGCAAGGTCTCGCGTCTGTACGACGCGCTCATGCGCATTGCCCGCGAACGCCGTTCTCCGCGGCGTCTATACCGGACTCCCGATATCCCCGGTTTCACGCAACTCAAATACCTTCCGCGCGACGCTTTCTACTGCGGCGGCCAGGCCCTGGCCATCCTGGACGAGCACGATCGCATCAACGCCGCGCTTAACGGCAAGGTGGCGGCCGACCAGGTCACACCCTACCCCCCCGGCATCCCTGTCCTGGTACCGGGACAAGTCATCACCCCGGACATCATGCAGTATCTGGCGGGGCTTCTACGCAGCCACAAGCGGGTCGAGCTGCACGGTATCGTGTATGACGGCTATATTCCCTGCGTGCGGGTGCTGACTCCCAGCGACGAAAAGGGGCTGAAGAAGCTCAAAACCTGACCGGTTCCCCGGGCTTGCACAGCCGGGCCGATTCAGATACAACTTCAATTCCGCTCAACGTCGGACAAATGCTCACGGCGGCCTTGGCCGCCGTGAGCTTTTTGGGCGGGGACTTGATACCTCTAGCGTGACGCGACGCCATGACACCACAGCTGACAGAGACCGCCGGGACACCCCACCTGATGGATACCTACGGCCGGCTCCCCGTGGCATTCGCGCGCGGAGAGGGCGTCTGGTTGTGGGACACTGCGGGCAAACGGTACCTGGACGGATTCTCGGGCATCGCCGTTACCGGGCTTGGACACGCCCATCCGCGACTGGTCCAGGCCATCGCCGAGCAAGCCGGCCGCATCATCCATGCGTCCAACTGGTACCGTATCCCGGAACAGGAGCGCCTCGCCGATCTGCTGTGCGAGCTGTCCGGCATGGACAACGTGTTCTTCTGCAACTCCGGATGCGAAGCCAACGAAGCGGCGATTAAGCTGGCGCGCCTGTACGGACACCAGAAGGGCATAGAGCAGCCCACCATCGTAGTCATGGAGAAGGCGTTCCATGGCCGGACCATGGCAACACTGTCAGCCACGGGAAATCGTAAGGTCCAGGCCGGCTTCGAGCCCCTGCTGACTGGCTTCGCCCGCGTACCCTACAACGACCTGCAGGCGCTGGAGCAGGTAGCGGCCAGCAACAAGAGCGTCGTGGCGGTACTCGTGGAGCCGATCCAGGGCGAGGGTGGGATCAATATCCCTGAGGACGGCTACCTGCCCCATCTGCGCGAGGTATGCGATCGCCAGGGTTGGCTGTTGATGCTGGACGAGGTGCAGAGCGGCATCGGCCGCACCGGGCGCTGGTTCGCGCATCAATGGTTGAATGTCAAACCAGACGTGATGACTTTGGCCAAGGGGCTCGCCAACGGTGTGCCAATCGGGGCCTGTCTCGCTCAGGGGCCCGCGTCTCAAGTGTTTCGACGCGGCAACCACGGGGCGACCTTCGGCGGCAACCCCCTCGCCACGACTGCGGCTTACACCACGCTGCGCATCATCGCCGACGAAGGCCTGATGGAGAACGCCGTTCGCATCGGCGATCTCATCTGCGGCGGCCTGCGGGAGCGGCTGGGCGGGCTACCCGGAGTGAAGGAGATTCGGGGCAAGGGCCTGATGATAGCCATCGAGCTGGACCGCCCCTGCAATGAGATCGTCCAGGAGGCGCTGGATCGGGGCCTGCTTATCAACGTAACCGTCGACACTGTGGTTCGGCTGCTGCCTCCTCTCATCCTGCGGGCGGCCGAAGCCGCCCAGCTCATCGACGGCGTCGCGGGTGTGACCCGCGAGTTCCTGAGCGAGCCGGCGACTGTCGCCATCCAGGGTTAGGAGACTGGCCCCTGTTGCTCATGCCGGCGGTCAAGCATTTCCTGCAGCTGAAGGATCTAAGCCGCGCGGAGTTCGAATATCTGCTGGCCCGGACCCGGGTACTAAAATCGCGACAGCGCAGCGGCGCACTCTATCAGCCGCTGCGCGGCAAAACGCTGGCCATGATTTTCGAGAAGAACTCCACCCGCACACGGGTGTCCTTCGAGGCCGGGATGGCCCAGCTCGGCGGCACGGCGCTGTTTCTGTCCAGCCGCGACACCCAGCTCGGGCGCGGCGAGCGGATCGAGGATGTGGCCGAAGTCATCTCGCGCATGGTCGATGTCGTGATGATCCGCACATTCGAACACGACATCGCAGAGCGCTTCGCCAGCCATTCCCGCGTGCCGGTGATCAATGGGCTCACCGACCGGCATCATCCCTGTCAGATCCTGGCTGACATTTTCACTTTCATCGAGCAGCGTGGGCCGATTCGCGGCCGGACTGTAGCCTGGGTAGGCGATGCCAACAACGTCTGCAACACGTGGTTGCAGGCAGCCAGAATCTTCGATTTCAACTTCCACGTGTCTACCCCTGTTGGCTACGAGCTCAAGCCGGAGAGCGGAGCAAGCGAACAGACTCTGCACCTAGAACGCTTCGAAGACCCGCTCGAGGCAGTACGCGGCGTCGACCTCGTGACTACGGATGTGTGGACCAGCATGGGCTTTGAGGACGAAGCCGAGGAGCGCAAGAATAAATTCGCGGCCTATCAAGTGGGGCAGAGCATGATGCGGCTGGCGAAACCCGACGCTCTGTTCATGCACTGCCTGCCCGCGCATCGTGGTGAAGAGGTCGAGGCCGCCGTCATCGACGGCCCTCAGAGCGTGGTCTGGGAGGAAGCAGAGAACAGGCTCCATTCGCAGAAGGCTCTCATCGAGTTTCTCCTGCTCGGGAGAATCGAGTCGTGAGGTCCGTTTCGGCGCGGATCATGCACGTGCAAGTTGGCAGGCACGGGCGGATGGGCGTGTTCCTTGGACTTCTTCTCGGTCTAAGCGCGGCATGCGCCAACGCGGAGGACGGTTGGATCGCAGATAAGAACGGCTGCAAGATCGCAAACCCCAGTCCAAAGCCCGGCGAGACGGTCACCTGGAGCGGGCCCTGCGCCGATGGGTTCGCACAGGGACAGGGCGTCGTCCAATGGTTTGAGGGCGGGAGACCAGGTGTGACCTATGAGGGATCCCTCACCCGGGGCACGGCTTCGGGTCAAGGCAAACTGACCATGCCGGATGGCGCCACATACGAGGGTGGTTGGCTCGACGGCAAGCAGTACGGAAGCGGAAAGTACTCGGCGCCGGGTGGAGCCCGCTACGAGGGCGAGTGGAAAGAGGGCGCGCCGAACGGGCGCGGAATCATGCACGGCGCCTCCGGCGAGGTCATGGACGGCATCTGGAAGTCTGGCACCTACGTGGGACCTGCCGCTGAGCAGTGACCGGACATGAGGTGATGCGGTGAACTTACGAATGGGCGGTTGGACCAAATCTGAGAGGTCGATTAAATGACTGCTATTACCCGTTTCGCGTGCGCTTCGCTTCTTTTGCTTGGCGCGGGGATGTCCGGTCTCGCCTTCCCGGCGGGGTCGGGCGACGAGGTCAACTGGATCGCGGACAGTAAGGGCTGCAAGGTTGCCAATACCTTCCCCCGCCCCGGCGAAACCATCACCTGGAGCGGCAAATGCAAGGACGGTTTCGCCGACGGCGACGGGGTGTTGCAATGGTTTCTCGACGGCAAGCAGGACGACCGCTTCGAGGGGCATCTCGCAATGGGCTGGGCGGAAGGTCGCGGAGCCCTCGCCAAATCCGAGGGCGGCACCTACGTCGGCGAATGGAAGCACAGCATGCAGGAAGGTATGGGACGCTACGACGCGCCCGACGGGAGCTCCTACCAGGGCGAGTGGAAAAACGGCATGCCTAACGGCCAAGGTGAATACCGGCGGGCGGACGGCAAGATCTTCAGCGGGGAATGGATCGACGGCGTGTTTCAATCCGGCTCGCCCGACGAGCAGGACCAGGACGAGACCCCCGATCCGAATAAGGTCTGACCGCGAGCCAACAGCAGCGATGAGTCAAATCAACAAGGTCGTGCTCGCCTATTCCGGCGGGCTGGACACGTCGGTGATCCTGAAATGGCTGCAGGATACCTACCAGTGCGAGGTCGTAACTTTCACCGCTGACATTGGTCAAGGCGAGGAGTTGGAGCCGGCCCGAGCCAAGGCCCGGAAGTTCGGGGTGAAGGAGATCTACATAGACGATCTGCGCGAGGAGTTTGTGCGCGACTTCGTCTACCCGATGTTTCGCGCTAACGCCATCTACGAAGGCGAGTATCTGCTCGGCACCAGTATCGCGCGCCCTCTGATCGCCAAACGGCAGATCGAGATCGCGCGCGCGAGCGGCGCCGGCGCCGTGTCCCACGGCGCGACGGGTAAGGGCAACGACCAGGTGCGCTTCGAACTCGGCTACTACGCTCTGCAGCCCGATATCCGAGTCATCGCACCGTGGCGGGAATGGAACCTCACCTCGCGCGAGAAGCTGCTCGCGTACGCCGAAGAGCACGGCATCCCGATCGACATGCAGCACCGGGATGGTGGCAGCCCTTACAGCATGGACGCCAACCTGCTGCACATTTCCTATGAGGGGCGCGCGCTGGAGAACCCGGCCGTGGAGCCCGAGGAGGATATGTGGCGCTGGACCGTGTCGCCCGAGACCGCGCCGGACGCCCCGGAGTACCTCGAGCTGGAATACCGCACGGGCGATATTGTGGCAGTCAACGGCCAGAGCATGACGCCAGCGCAAGTGTTGACCGGTTTGAATGAGATCGGCTGCAAGCACGGGATCGGTCGGCTCGACCTGGTGGAGAACCGCTACGTCGGCATGAAGTCGCGCGGCTGCTACGAAACGCCCGGCGGCACTATCATGCTCAAGTCCCACCGTGCGATCGAGTCGATCACACTCGATCGCGAGGTCGCGCACCTCAAGGACGAACTCATGCCGCGCTACGCCTCTTTGATCTACTGCGGCTACTGGTGGAGTCCGGAGCGGCGCATGCTGCAGCAGATGATCGACGCCTCCCAATCCAGCGTCAACGGCTGGGTGCGGGTCAAACTCTACAAGGGCAACGTAACGGTGGTTGGGCGCGATTCGAAAACCGATTCGCTGTTCGACCCGACCATCGCTACGTTCGAGGACGACCGCGGGGCTTACAATCAGAAAGACGCTGAGGGCTTCATCCGCCTCAACGCGCTGCGCCTGCGCATCGCTGCCAAGCTGCGACACAAGTGACCACCGTAACGGTCGTGAAAAAGGATGGCGTGGCCGCCATCGCCGCCGACACTTTGATCAAGTGGGGCAGTGCCAAGGAAAGCGCCACCTATATCTCGAACCACGACAAGATCCTGCAGATCGGCGACAGCTTCGTCGGCGTGACTGGCACGGCCACGTTCACGGCCATCCTGCGCGATTACTTCGAGCATATCGACGAGGATGTGCGGCTCGATTCCGCCACCAACATCTTTCGCACCTGGAATCGCCTGCATGCGATCCTGAAGGAGCGCTACTTTCTGATGCCCGAGGAAGACAAGGAAGACGCTTTGGAGTCGTCCCGCATGGACTGCCTGATAGCCAATCCGCATGGGATCTTCGGCGTAGCTGCGCACCGCACGGTTCAGGAATTCTCCAGGTTCTACGCGTACGGCAGCGGCAGCGACTACGCCCTGGGGGCGATGTACTTCGCTTATGGCAACCCAAAGCTCAACGCCGAACAGATTGCCCGCCATGGCATCGAGGCGGCGGCCGAGTTCGACGATGGAACCGGCCTGCCGATCACCTGCTTTACGCTGCGGTTGCTCAACCCCTAGGCGCACATCCCATGCCCAGTTTCGACATCGTCTCCGAAGTCAACGAGGTGGAGCTGCGCAATGCCGTGGACCAGGCCAACAAGGAAATCGGAAACCGCTTCGACTTCAAGGGCTCGGACGCGCGCGTCGAGCAGACTGAGCATGTCTTGATGCTCTACGCGGACGATGACTTCAAGCTCGGCCAGGTCTACGACGTGCTCATCGCTCGGCTCGCCAAGCGCGGCGTGGATGTGCGCGCTCTGGAGAAAGCCGAGCCCGAGAAGGTCAGCGGGGACAGGCTCAGGCAAGAGGTGACCGTGCGCACGGGCGTCGAATCGGAGCTAGCCAAGAAGCTGGTTAAGCACATCAAGGACACCAGGCTCAAGGTGCAGGCCACGATCCAGGGGCAGGCCGTCCGCGTATCCGGCGCAAAGAAGGATACCCTGCAGCAAGCGATCCAGGCGGTGCGCAAGCTGGTGACTGACTTCCCGCTGCAGTTCGTGAATTTCCGGGACTAGGTGCGCTATTCTCTCAGGCCTTGCACCCAGTGCGCGTAGACCCGATCGGCCACCCGATGCAGCGCATCGAGCCGCGGTGTGAGGTCGGTCAGTATAGTATCGACCGACTGCACGCCGGGGCCACTGCTGCGTGCGATCTCGCGCGCGCCGCTCTGGCACCACGTGTGCACGAGATCCTCGGTCATTTCGATGTGGCACTGCAAAGCCAGGTGCTTCCCCAGCGTGAAAGCCTGGTTCTCGCACCAGAGGCTCGACAGAATCCGCGCCGCTCCGGCGGGGATGCTGAATGTCTCACCGTGCCAATGGAAGCTCAGGAACTCGGTGCCGTTGCGCCCGAACCAGACTGCGCTCTCGGCGGCACCCTCCACTTTCACCTTGCCCCAACCGATTTCTTTCACCGGCGCTGGCTTAACGTCTCCGCCCAGGGCCTTGGCCATGAGCTGGCCGCCGAGGCAGTGGCCGAGCACCGGCACATCTCTTGCGACCGCCTCGCGGATCAGGCCCAGGACCGGTGGGATCCATTGCAGCTCGTCGTTAACACTCATGGGCCCACCCATGAACACGAGGCCGCTGAAGGCGTCAGAGGTCAGCGGTACAGCCTCGCCCTGGTCCAGCTTGATGAGCTTCCATGGCACCCGGCTACGATCCAGGTACGTGGCAAAATAGCCTGGGCCTTCGGTGGCGAAGTGGCGAAAGATAGCGACCGGTTTCATGCTCGGAGTGCGGTATGGCAGCGGGAACTCGCAAGTTTAGGTTACTCCTGATTGCATTACTAATCCTCCCCACGGCGGGGCTGTCGCAGCAAGCCCCGGACGAGATCAACGTGGTGGGCCTGTCCAGCGGCAAGGCCGTGGTGGTCGTCGGTGGCGGGAAGCCGCGCGTGCTGCGCGACGGCGACACGCTTTCAGCTGGAATCAAGCTCATCAAGGCAACACCCGAAACGGCGCTGTTCGAGATCAACGGAAAGCGCCGGAGCCTCGCGCTTGGAACTAGCCAGCTGTCCAGCGCGCGCTCAACCTTCACCGCCTCGAGCAGCGTCACCTTGGTGGCCGACGTGCGCGGCCATTTCCTGACCACCGGCAGCATCAATGGAGCAATGGTTCAGTTCCTGGTGGATACGGGAGCCACGATGGTGTCGATGGGCGTCGCAGATGCACGCCGCATCGGCATCAACTACCTCGAGGGCCAGCGGGGCCAGACACGCACCGCCAACGGAATCGCGGCGGTGTACCGCGTGAAGTTGGACACGGTCAAACTGGGGGACATCACCCTGAACAACGTCGACGCCCTGGTGCACGAAACCGAGATGCCATTCCTGCTTCTCGGAATGAGCTTCCTGAATCGAGTCGAGATGCGGCGCGAAGGGACCGACCTTACCCTGACCAAACGCTACTGATCAGCGGGGCCCACCAACGTGACCGGCAACCAATCACCACATTCCCGCCACCGACGGCGGGCGCCTTAATGCTGCTCATCCGGCCGTTTTGAGCAGCCCGTACAGCTCACAGGAGGCGTGGCTCATCGCCGACTCCTGAAATACAGACTGTTTAGGAGAATGCGGCTACTCGAGCGATAGTCAGGACAACTGCCGCGCTCGCGCGCGGTCGAATTCACGTATCGACCGCAGCAAGCCATCCTTGTCCAACCCGCACTCCTTGAGCAGCAGGGTTGGATCGCCGTGCGTGACGAAGCGGTCGGGCATTCCAAGCTGCAGCACCGGGACCTCGATGCCCGCCCGCGCCAAGCACTCCAGCGTGGCGCTGCCGGCGCCCCCCGCCACGACGTTCTCCTCGACCGTCACCAGCAACTCGTGCGATGCAGCTAGTTCGGTCACCAAAGCCTCATCCAGAGGCTTCACGAAGCGCATGTTGACCACCGTTGCATGCAGCTGCGCGGCCGCCGCAAAAGCCGGCGTGACCATGCTTCCGAACGCCAGTATCGCCACGCGTTCGCCGCGCTGCTTCACCTCTCCACGACCGATAGGCAGCTCGCGCATCTGCGGATCGATCGCCACGCCTGGTCCCGCCCCGCGTGGATAGCGCACCGCGACCGGCGCGGCGAGCCGAAACGCCGTGTAGAGCATCTGGCGACATTCGTTCTCATCGCTTGGCGCCATCACGGTCAAGTTGGGGATGCACCGCAGGTAGGACAAGTCGAAAGCACCATGGTGGGTCGGACCATCGGCACCCACCAAGCCACCCCTGTCGATGGCGAACACGACCGGCAGACCCTGGATCGCGACGTCGTGGATCAGCTGATCGTATGCCCGCTGCAGAAAGGTGGAGTAGATGGCTACGACTGGTTTGAATCCTTCGCATGCGAGCCCGGCGGCGAAAGTCACCGCATGCTGTTCCGCGATGCCGACGTCGAAGTAACGGTCCGGGTATTCTTGCGAGAAGCGCACCAACCCGGAACCTTCACGCATCGCTGGAGTAATTGCGATCAGCCGTTCGTCGCGCGCGGCCATGTCGCACAGCCAGTCCCCGAACACTTGCGTGTAGGTAGGTCGGCTGGCAGGCTTCGATTGGATCCCGGTCTGGGGATCGAAGCGGGCGACACCGTGATAGAGGATTGGATCGTCTTCGGCTGGTTTGTAACCCTTCCCTTTGCGCGTAACCACGTGCAG